>NZ_JCACKR010000138.1:0-25244 GCF_059505485.1 Stenomitos rutilans | reverse complement strand
AAGACGCACTGGCAAGCGCAATTGCGACATCTGTGCACCGAAGAATTGGCTTGCGAAGCCGATGCGTGGGCGGCATTGAAAAAGTTCGAGCAGAACTTGCCCTGGCATCAATTGAACGATAGGGGAGTGCAACAAACGTTGCACTACGAGAAGCCAGGTAAACCCAAACGAGAGACTCCCCTCAGTCGCATCACCTATCAGCCACAGGCAGCATTAGGAGATTTCTAGGAATAAATCTACCCAAGAGCAGGTTGAATCAAGATGTCCCATTTGGGTAAAGCTGGATTGCGCTCTAAGCGATTCTCAACCTCACGCATGGCTGTCTTTGACAGTGAGATGCCCTTGGCATAGGGTCGTTGATTTAATCCGACGATAGGATGGATACTTTTCCAAGTCATACTTTTTGCCCATTGCAGCATAGTGTTGACATCTTTGAGTTGAGTGCCATTCCAATGTTGTTCCAATATTCCCCAACAGCGCTCAATCGGATTGTATTTACTGTGGTAAGGCGGATAGTAAAGCAGTTGAATCGGTTTACCAATCCGGTCACAAAACTCCACCATCCGGTTGAGAAATTGAGTGCGAACGCCACTACTTTCAGGTCCGTTATCGACTTTCAGTTGGAGCCGCGTTGTTTGGGTTTGTTGCGCTGTGCTCAAGTTTGTCCACCAAGCTTCCAGGGTATCGACGATGAAGTCACTGGTTTTACAGGAACTGCCAAAGTAGATAGACAATTGACCGCTATCCTCATCCACAATGCCACAAGGAATGTACTTTTCTTGGCAGCCTAAATCATGGTCACTCGCCTGATTGTCGCCTCGGGTTCGCCCACCACGAGAATACTCACCGATGTTGACCCTGGCTTTGCAATCGATGCTCACTCGTTTGACACTGCCATCGTCTGACTTGCGGTCTTTGGCTTGAATGTTGGCAAAAATCGCATCCGTTTCGGGCAGTTTTTTTGTGGTTTGGCTTTGACCACCGCTTGCAGTCGATAACCCATTCGATTGAGAATCACAGCCATGGTGCTGGGCGCAGGCAATTGCTCAGGCACAAATCCTTGCTGTTGCAATTGAGTCACCGCTTCTTGGGCCGTTAAGCGGGTATAGGCAATCGAAGTTTGAAATGTTGGATCTTGTTGGGCATGGGCCTCGGCTAGCTCTCGCAGGGCAGCAGCAGCTTCCGGTTGCCTCTCTTCCCAACGTTTCGCTCCCCCATACCCTGATTGTGCTCCCACACATACAATCCCAGTTCGCTTTTCGGCCAATCCAACTTCGACGCGCTCTCGTCCCCATCCGAACACCCGCTCTGCCATGCGAGCACTGCCATGGCAATACTTCAGTGTCATCTCGGCTTGAAAACTGCGGCGTTCGACTCCATGCAGTTTAGATGCAGCCAAACAAAGATCTGCGATCTGCGATGAGCTTAGCGGTCTTTCGACTTGAAGTGAAGGTTCCAAATCTCTGTTTCCTGACTTGCTAGAACAACTGACAGCATTTTACCTTGGGTAGTTTCTTTGTCAGAAATCTCCTTAGTCCTGCCGCACTGGTTAAAGATGCCAGGATGAAGCCAACCCCAGCGATGATTCTGGTTCTTCGCAGCTCACGACTTTTTAAGCGATCGCTGGCATCAATAAATTGATTTGCAATCTCACTAAACCCTCCCAGCACTTGCTGAAACGTCTCATTTTTTCGCAGATCCAATGCCTGGGCTAACCGTGAATCCGGTAATAAATCCCCTTCTTGTTTCTCCTTTTGCCAATGTGCGGCATCGTCATTGATCCGACTACGCAGGGCGATCGCTTTACGATTTTCTGTAATCCATTGCTCCAGGGTTTTCCAGGACATTAACAGCACCTCATGGGCAATTTCCACAGTTGCTGTTTGAACCGTGCCCAACTGTCCCTTCTCTGCCACCACAGGCGCATTACTCACCAACAGCTTGGCATCACAGCCGCGCTAAAACGTCCTGCTCGGTTGGGTCGGCAAAGTCCGATCGCAAGGCTCGTTTGCGTACCGCTTTCCATGCCGTTCCCGATGCTTCATCGCCGCCAATTTCCACCAGCTTGAGAAAAATCCGTTGCGCTGCCAATTGTTCGGCGTTGGTCAACTTTCCATAAATCTCATCCACATGCTTTTGCAGCGCACCCCGCACCCCGCCCAACTGTTGGTAGGTGCTGATATTTAAGGTGCGATCGCTCAAGCCGCCACTTTGGCGTTCTGTCTCCCACAGCAAATCCAGCGTGTATTGCAACAATGGCAAATAACCGGGCTGTCCTTGCACATCCTTCATCATCTGTGCCACCAGCCCCTCTTCCACCGTCGCGTCTGGCTGTGCGGCAAACTGTCCAATCATCAACTCTTTCTCAAACACCACGCCGTGTTTCGCAGCGGGTTGTTCGATCGCCAATCGTAACTCATCGGGCTGCATGGCAGTAAGCATCAAGCACTGATTTTTGAGGGCATTCACCAGGCGGGGATACTCATTTAACTGATGCGAAAAATCCGATCGCATGGTGGCAATAATTTGCACCGAACGATTCTGCTCCTTCGCCAAAACCTCGTTCAGCCGCACCATGCCAGCAATAAAGGGCTTTTGTCTTTCCGGTGCGCTCGTTGTAAAAAGTTCCTCAAACTGATCGATTAAAAGGAACCATTGTTCATCGGTTGGCTTCAGCGATCGCACCACCTCAAGCAAGGTGTCTTCCTTTCCTTCCCTTGCCAGCCCTGCTTTTTCCTGGAACCGGGGATACAAACTGGTATACAGCCCTTCAAAGGGATCTTGACCCGGTGTCAACGTCAACGCCATAAACCTAGCAGACTCTTGCGCCAGCCTGGGCATCAGCCCTGCCCGAATGACGGATGACTTGCCACTGCCAGATGCACCCAACAGCAACAGCAGGTTCGACGATCGCAGTTCATGGAATAGCTTTTCTACAAATGCAGTGCGACCAAAGAAGCGATCGGTGTCATCTTTTTCAAACGGCTTCAAACCTTTATAAGGTGAATGTGCAATGAGGTTGCGAATTTTAATGGCATCAACCGTGACATAGGTGATGATATGGCGATCGCCAAACTGAATGTTTTTGCCCTTAACGTTCTCAATATTGAACGTCACAGCCTCCGACGGCAGCCCAATGTGCGCCGTCTCGCCAGATGGTTGGCGCGATCGATGCAGAGCATCCTCATCCTCGGCACTGGTTGCGCTGTGATCGGTGGGTTCCAGAGTTGAATCTGACTCTTCGGGGGGCAGCATGGGGATACCTTCGATTGGGCGATGATTTGGCGTGGCGGAATGCCAGATCCCCGACTTCTAAATCAGGCGCAGGCGATCGCTATCAGGGCTGAACAAAGAAGTCGGGGATCTATGACGATGCAGCCTTTCCCTTCAGCACGGGAGTCAAGTCTTCGGGGATTGCGTCTAGCGCAATGGCATTCTTCCCAAACCGAAAGGCAATGTTGTAGGGAAGTCCATCGGATAAGGAGCGATAGAACCCTCTGGAGAACTCGATCGCGGCTCTATCACCAATTTCCTTTTTCATGCCAACGATGTAATCAATAAAAGGGTTGATTGCATTGACTTGGACTTCGGAGTAGCAAGCATTGAGCACAAGGCAGGCGATTGGTTTGGAGTAGGTAATGATTTCAAATAATTCTGCAAGAGCAGCGTTTGGCACCAGTTGAGTTTTCTGATTGTCGTTCTGCAAAACCAATCCATGTTCGCTTGCACCATGACCGCAGAAGTGAACAATATCGGGTTTGATGGTTAGTAGGATGTCTTGTAAGTCTCTTCGGCTGGCTCCCCACCGTTGGTCAAGGATAAATTGTTCACGATGACTGCCTAACCGTAATGCCAAATCAATTTCTTTCACTTCTTTTTCCAGATTCAGTCTGACCTGATCTTCTGGACTCGCAGCTAACACTAAGATTTTACGGACGGCAACGGTAGGGTTTGCAGCACTGTTAGAGTCAGGTGACTCTTTCACCAGAGAACTGACCAAGTTTTTGAGCGTTTCAGCATCGGTGCCGTTGTAGGTGCGATTGCCAAACTGTACATCACCTTTGATGCTTCCAATATTGATGTTGCTTTTGCTTGCAGCAGGCGGTTGAGTGGTCTGCTGAGCAAATTTTTGTCCTTCAGGGGTTTGAAGCCATTGGCGTAGAGCTTCTGTATCACCATCAGCTGGTGTGTTGTGAAGGATGCGATCGAGAATTGTATTTACTTCAACTCTTTCTTGCCGATCATCTAGCATTATCCTTTCCTCCTTTATTTCGTGTTGAATCTGTTTAATTTTGTTCTTCAAAAACTCTCTAAACTTCTTCGATGTAATCGGAGCTGCAAGAAGTTCTTTAGTGTAAGTTCCCTCGATTCCTAACCAATGAGAAGTTCCCTCCTTAAGTGGGAAGAAGAGGATCTTTTCTTTCCAATACTCCTTATTATCTATAACCTCACCTTCCCACTCCCCTGAGAGAAACTCTCCGACTGGAAGATGGAATTTATAATCTAGAGAAACTTGAGCAATAGGTTCTTTACTATTAACCGATTTTTCTAAAAAAGCTTTTAATTTAACAAAATTCTGATAGAGGCTCGAATCTGAAAAATATCTTTTAGGTATTCTTGTATTGTTAACAACTGTTTTTATGTTGTTGCTAGTGATACGGCATATTTCTCTAAACTTTTCTTCTACCTTTTGATTGTAAATTTTTTCACGATCGTATCTAACTTTAGTGCTGAACTCTTCAAGCTCTACTTCTAAAGTATCAATTTCTATTTCTAAAGTGTCAATTAAACTGCTAAGGGCTTCATGGTCATCGACACTCAATGAAGCTATCTGATAATTTGGATTCTCTCTTGATGTCTTTTTTCTGATAGCTCTTATTATCTTTTGTAGTTTTACTAAAACAAAAATAGCAGCATAAAGGATAGCAGTAATTTTTATGACTGCAATTAGAAAAGCAAAAATATTACTGATGATAGGCTCCATAGAAATTCTATATAGCGTTAGGGTTTACGATTATTTTCTATTTTCATTTTTGCCGAATGATTTAAGTGACTCGGCAAGACCATTGATAACACTAGCTAATATTGCTGGATGAGTCAAAATACTAATGAAACAAAACCAAATACTAGAGAGTATACTAAAGACTATGTTAAAGACGCCTAGAAGAATCATTTGGGAGAATCCATAGATGGCTGTTAGCCAATGCAAGAAGTACATTGCAAAATTTCTAAAGAAGCCTGAGCGACGATGATGCTCTACTACATCTGGTTCTGCACTTTTGCGTTTAGCATCTTCTAGCTCTTGATCCAACTCTTCTATAGTTCTTCTAATAGCCTGTATAATTTCATCAGTTCCCAATACATCCTGCAACATGCAATCTATGAGATCATATATCTTACAGGCTCTTCCTAAATCATATTTAGCCTCGTGAAAGTTCTTTACCTGCTTATATGAATAACCTCGGTACTCGTACAATTTTGCATAAAGGATTAGAATTTCCTGCTTGAAATCATTAGATTCACATTCAGAGCCTGTGATTATAAGATCCATTATTGCATCTTCAATTTGTCTGGTAGATGGGTTTACATCACCAATTAGACCATTAAAACAGTCACTTATTAGTACTGAAAAAAACGCACAATCTTTTTTTTCAGATGCTAGCTTCCTGTATTTTTCTATATATTCATTGCAGTAGGATTTAACCTCTTCCCATTTCTTGGATGATTGATTATCTTTACAAGAAGCTTGTGAACGATAATATGCTGAACTTAAAAAGTTATCTATCGCTTCTTCAAGACAGGATTTTTCTAGATAATCCATAACTCCTTTGTGCCATAACTTTAGATGTGCTAAACCACACCACTTATGAGCATTTGGAAGTATATCCTCACGAGAAAAGAAAGGAGAATTGATTGGATCGTGATGGATTTCAACAATAGCGAATAACTTCCGAAATTCTTCAATTGCCTCTTTCTGCATCCTTTCATTGTTAATAGAAAACTTAATTTCTCCCCTCTCGTAGTGCTCTAACGCCAGATTTCTTTGTTTATTTCTATCTCTTGTATCTTCTGAATTGCCTTGCATTTCTTTACACTCCAAAAGATTACCTAATCCTTTTTGGGAGAAACTTGCTCACTAATCGAAATATTCTTCATCAAAGCAAACGGTGAGCTTAATAGTAGCTTCTGTTTATCTTGGAAATCAAGCAGAGCACCTCAAAGCGTAGGGTGAACGCACATATACAGCGCTTTTCAGTCATATAGGGGACCCTCATAATGCTACAAACCCATACGCTGAAAGAGTCTGCCATCTTGGATGTCTCCCATGAAGCTGCGATCCGCTGTATCTTAACGATGGGTGCAAGGACAAAGCAGAAGTGTGATCGCCAAACTGAATGTCTTGCCCCTCAACTTTCCCGATATTGACGTTGTATTGTCCCTGCTGCAAACCAATTTGGACAATCTCGCCCTCCAGCTTCAGCGATCGACGCAAGTCAGCCGCGTCCGCTTCCGTTTCACTGCCTGTACGAATGCGGTTTAGAATCGACTTCAACTCTTCCAGGGTAAGCATAAGACTCCCAAAATCAAGTTCAGTGCCGTGTTGCTGTTCTCAGTATGCAATTAATTCTTTTCAAGGCAAGAAATTATTACGTTTAGCTTACGATCGAATTGGGCAGAGAGGTTTCTGAGCTGTAAAGGTGATCGCCTCCAAGGGTTGAGTAAGAGAGGCGATGTCCTTCCGTGCAAGCGTGCCATCTGCTCAAGCCGCGATCGCCTAAGATGGCAGAAGAACCTGGCGCGGGTAACTTTAATGGCACTTACAGCAACCGACTACAAGTACATTGAACTGGATGAACAGCAGGTTCCCTTCATTGCTGGCACCACGATGAAGGTCGTTGAACTGGTCGAGGCTCAACATGCGTATGGCTGGAGTCCTGAAGAAATCCATCTACAGCACCGTTACCTGAGCATGGGGCAAATTCATTCCGCTCTCGCTTACTACTGGGATCACCAGCAGGCACTTGATGCCGACTTGGAGCGCCGTTTTCAACACGCTGAAACATTGCGCCAGGAAGCAGGAGAATCTGCTCTTGCTAGAAAGCTGCGTGCCCAGGGACTCATCCAGTGACCATTGCGCTTTACATGGATGAACACATTCATGCGTCGATTACCGTGGGTTTGCGCCTCCGTGATGTGAATGTTTTAACGGTTCAAGAAGATCAGCGCTCAGGCATTGCCGATACGCGGTTACTTGACCGAGCCACCGAACTACGACGAGTCGTTTTCTCTCAAGATCAAGATTTCCTGATCGAAGCCCAGCACCGTCAAAGCGAAGGTATTCCTTTTGCAGGCGTGATTTATGCTCACCAACGGGTTGTGACGATCGGCGATTGCGTTCGGGATTTAGAAATCATTGCAAAAGCCAGCGATCCTGAAGATTTAGCCAATCTGGTGCAGTTTTTGCCACTGTGACCTTGAAGACGATCGCCTCCAGTCGTTGGGGCAGAGAGGCGATCGTCGTATGCTGTTAAATGGTGCGAGGCTAGTGCGATCGTCATCAACCCTTAGCCAACGGTGCAGGCTGGTAGTTGGAGACAGACGTAAACAGATCGCGTGTCAGCGCGCTTGCCTGCACGTTGTTGAGCGTCATCAACAGATCCCCCGTGCTATTGAGCTTGACCCAGGTACTGCTGGCATTCACCCCGGTGCCCTGAGTAAGCGTGAGTTGGTCAAACGTCAGCCCAGCCGCCAAGCCCAGACGGTCTTGACCCACCGTGAAGTCCAGCACCAGATCCGTCCCTTCGCCCGTCAGCGCAAAGATGTCCTTGCCCAGACCACCCACCAGCGTGTTGTGACCACTGCCACCAAACAGCACGTCATCCCCCTGATCACCCACCAGAAAATCATCCCACGCCTGACCGAAGAGGGTATCGTTGCCCTCCCCACCCGCCAGATAGTCCTTGCCCAAACCGCCCAGCAGCGTGTCATTCCCGGTACCACCCCGCAACGTGTCATTGCCACTCAGCCCCCAGAGCGTGTCATCGTCGCCCTGCCCATTGATCACATCATCCGAGTCGTCGAAGCCCTGCGTCCGATTGCTCAAATCGTTTAAGAACGTCACCGTATTGCGGTTCAGCACCTGGTCATACTGCCACTCCGCATTAAAGACATCAAAGCTGTCCTGGATTGTCGTTTGACCATCAAACAAGATGTTGCCCAGGTTTATGGAGCCGCCTGCACTTTGAGGGAGATTGTCCAGGTTTTCCAGCGCAAAGTCCTTCAAAATGACCTGTGTATTGGCAACCCCTTCAAAGCTAATCTCCAGGTCGCTGCCGTTTTGAGTCAGAAGCAGATTTTGCGCCACTAAATCAGCGCCTTTGAACTGAATGACATCCACCTCAGCAAGGGTGGCATCAGAAGGAGCCGCACCTCTCGCGATGCCACTAAAATCAATGATCGTATCGCTACCATCGCCCAGGTTGATGACGAAGCGATCGTTGCCACCGCCACCCACCAGGACATCGTTGTCAGTGCCGCCCGTCAGGACATCATTGCCCAGCCCACCTAACAATTGGTCTTGTCCAGCACCACCCGATAACTCGTCATTGCCCGCCTGTCCGTACAGCACATCACTGCCATCACCGCCATCTAAGCGATCGTGTCCGGCACCCCCTTCAAGATAGTCATTGCCGCCCGCACCCAGCAGTTGATCATCGCCGTCGCTCCCGTAGAGAAAATCATCGCCGAGTCCGCCGTTGAAGACATCGTTGCCCTGACCGCCATCCAGGTTGTCATCACCCGCTTCACCCAGAAGGAAGTCATCACCCTCGCCACCCAGGAGCGTGTCGTTACCCAAACCACCTTCCAGCCGATCGTTGCCTGCCTGTCCTTCCAGGAAATCATCGCCCTCACCACCGCTGAGGAAATCATTGCCATCACCGCCGTCTAAGTCATCATCGCCCGCGCCACCAAAGAGCTGGTCATTGCCACCAGACCCCAGCAGCCGATCGCGCCCATCGCCACCATAGAGCACGTCATCGCCCTCGCGCCCATCCAGGAAGTCATCGCCGCCTAAGCCGCTGAGGACGTTTGTGAAGTCATCACCAATGAGGCGATCGCTGTAGGCAGAGCCTTCCAAATTCTCAATGTCTTGAAAGATGTCGCCCCTCGCATCACCCGTTGCGCCCATGCCTGTGGTGAGGCTGGCAATGACACCCGCTGCCGCCGTGATGTAAGACGCAGTGTCACTGCTCTCGCCCCCCTGAAGTAAGTCCGCACCAGCGCCGCCAATCAGCGTATCGTCGCCTGCCTCTCCCAGCAGGGTGTCATTGCCATCGTTGCCATAGAGCGTGTCGTTGCCGCCCCTGGCTTCAAGCACATCATCACCATTGCCACCAGAAAGGCGGTTGCTCTGGTTATCCCCAATCAGGCGATCGTTCCCGTTGGAACCCACGACATTTTCAATGTTGATAAGGCGATCGGTGTCACCAAAGCCATCGGTGGCAGTCCCTTGTTCGAGGCTGACGAAAACCGCTTTGGGATCATACCGATAGCTCACGGTGTCCAGACCATCACCACCATCCAAGGTGTCATTGCCAGCATTGCCAATGAGCAGGTCATTGCCTGCCAGTGCGGTGATCTGATTTGCACCACTGTTGCCAATGAGCACGTCATCAAAATTGGAGCCAATCATGTTTTCCAAATTTTGCAACGTGTCGGTCGTACCAAAGCCATCGGTCGCCGTGCCAGCCGCGATCGTAAAGCCCGGTTCTAAGTTGAAAGCACTGGTGGGATTGTTGTATGGATTGCTCTCATCCAGATTGACGACAATGCCCTGCGGTGAATCGGCATAATTGACGGTATCGCTGCCAGCACCACCGTTGATCTGATCATTGCCAGCCCCGCCAAAGAATTGATCGTTGCCGTCAAAGCCATCCAGAGTATCGCCCCCTGCGCCACCGATAAGAGTGTCGTTGCCTTCCTCACCAAACAGGCGATCGTTCCCATTGCCCCCATCCAGGCGATCATCCCCTGTACCACCGATGAGGGTATCGCTGCCCGCTTCACCAAACAGTTGGTCGTTGTCGTCGCCACCAGAGAGCAGGTCATCACCCGCACCCCCGTTGAGCACATCCAGTCCGGCGCGCCCATATAACTCATCGTTGCCCTCACCGCCATCCAGCCGATCATTGCCCGCGCCGCCATCTAGCAGGTCATCACCCGCCTCACCATACAACTCATCATTGCCGAACAACTCATTATTACTCTCATCGCCGTAGAGGTAATCGTTCCCCGCGCCGCCGTAAAGCAAATCATCGCCGCCACGACCGCTGAGTCGATCGTTGCCCTCGTCACCAAAAAGTTGATCGGTTAGGGAAACGCCGTACAGCTTGTCATCGCCTGCACCGCCATGCAGTTCGGCGATCGCAGCAGCATTGACTGCAATGTCATCATTGCCTGCATCAGCGTAAGCAACCACTTTGGTGAAGCCTGTATGCGTTTCTTGATAACCAAAAGCAGAGACAACGCCATCAGTGGTGATGTTGAACTGCTCATTGATGACCTCCTTACTGACGTTGCGTTGATCAGCGCGGGTACCCAGGTTAAGCAACAATGTACCCGTAGCAGTGTCGTCGCTTGCCAGGTTGGGGGGTAATGGGTTGCTATTGCTATGCCGACTATCAAAGTTAAATAGGTCAATGGTAAAAATGGGAAGGTCGTAGTGATCAACTAATTTGTCAAAGTCACCAGTGATGATGCCCAGAAAGCCCTTGATCGGATTGAAGGTAATGTGCTCTGCCCAAAGATTTGCTCCAACCTGTACTTTGCCTTTACTGTCAAAGAAGCCTGTATTGAGAACACTGCCGAGGGCTGAGAGGCGCACTTTCTCTTGTTGCTCAGGGAGGTAGAAGCTGGCATCGCCTTGCAGAAAGACTTCTCCACCGGCTGCCAAAATTTTAGGTATGCCGACCCCCACACCACCTTTGAGTCGAGCATTCACATCAAACAGTGATTGTGTGCCATTAATGTAAAACCCTGCTAAGGCACTGCCGCCTTTGAGACCGAGGGTATCGTAACCAATGGTGAGACCAGGACTGGTGAAGGATGCTTGTCCGCCCCAGTAAGCTTGGGCTGGAATCGGAATGGGGGTTGGAATGACAAAGTCATAAACCTGGTTGTACTCGAAACCGGCACTAAACCCTGGCAGCTTGAAGTTGAGCAGCCCGACATCCTGACCTAACAGCAGGTTAAAGGCTGTATTGGGAGTTTCCAAGAGTGGAAAGGTAAAACCACCGCCAACTATGTTTTTCGCATCTGAGAAAAAGCTCAATCCTTTGCTGGCAGCTTGATCGAGTGGAGCGATCACGTAGGGTGTAGACGTTGTGATTTGTCCGTTCGCATTGGCGCTGAAGTCACCTAGATGGATGAAGCGATCGCCTTCGGAAAGTCTTCCAACGGCATTCTCAGCTTGATCAACCGCATTGATAATGGTGGGAAATTGAACGAGAGCATCGAATAGGGACGTATCAAACGCTTTGCCCTGCGACTTGCCCAGCGTTTCAGCCAGATCCAAGAGATTGATTTTGACACCGACATCACCAAGTCCTGGTACATCTTTTGTGAGAACTTCCCGGATTTTATCGAACGGTTTGAACACCTGCCCCACTTCACCAATGACGGGTTTGGCAAAGTCTTGCACAAACGAGCCTAAATCCAGGCGCACATCTTTGAAGGCAAGGCTGGGTGTGCTGCTGGGATTGTCGAGATTGAGGCTGAGGTTGAGGGTAGAGGCGATCGAGGGAATGCCGGGAGCATCACCAAAGTCTGTAGTGAGTGCCAGGTTAAAGTTGAGGACATCATTGGCGCTGATGTAATCATTTGCGCCGAGTGCCTGGTCTAAGGCAGCATCGATGGTTTGACGGATCAAGGCAGCATCGGCATTGGTTGCCAGTTTGCCTAAGTTGGCTTCAGCGTTGTCAAGTCCGGCTTTGAGGGGTGCAAACTTATCGTCAAGCGTGGTTTCAAATTTGCCGAGAATGGTTTCTAAATTGTTGAGTTCATTGATGAGCTGCTGGGGGCTGAGTTGGTCTGGCATCACTCGATCTCCGTAGTTAGATGAATTCGCTAGTTGTTGCGTACAAATTCATCTAATCCGGTGACTGTCTGAGTTCAAGCCTGAGTAAGACTGACTTGTTCTGACTTACGATCGTCCCTCTGATTCTTTACACTCATAAAGTACTGATCGCCCCTCGACATAACCAAATTGCCTGATATGCAACCGCGATCGCCAGAGCTGCACCTGTTTTTAGCAAGGCAAGAAGTAGAATAAGAGTGCATCCTTGCTGCTTTAAAGCTGTTACATGGCTTCACCGTTTCCGGGCATGAATCCCTATCTGGAAAACCCAGAGTTTTGGTCGGCGGTACATAACCGACTGATTGTAGCGATCGCGGATGACCTGGTAGACCATCTCAGCGAAAAGTATCGGGTTGAGATTGAAAAGCGAACCTATTTTAGTAATGATGATGAAACCCTGTTAGTTGGGATTCCTGATGTTGCAGTGGTGACCGGCAGAACGACGGAGGCGACGTCTGGTACTGCAACACTTTTGTCACCTGGACAACCGCAGAAGGTGACGGTACCGATCGCGGAGGAGGTGAATGAAAGGTACCTGGAAATTCGAGAAGTGGCAACTGGAGCGGTCATTACTGTGATTGAAGTACTATCTCCTAAAAACAAACGGTCTGGGGAAGGACGGTTAGCCTATGAACGGAAGCGAAATCAAGTCTTGGCAAGTGCAACCCATCTGATCGAGATCGATTTGTTACGGAGTGGTCAGCCGTTTCCAATCATGGGTAAGGAGCTAGGAGACTACCGTATTTTAGTCAGTCGGGGTGATCAGCGTCCCTCGGCAGACCTGTATGCTTTCCGCTTGAGGCAACCGATTCCGTCAGTTCCCATTCCCCTACTAGCTGGGGAAGAAGAGCCAATTGTAGACTTACAAAAGTTGCTGAATTATATCTATGAAAGGGGACGGTATCATTTGGCAATTGACTATACTCAACCGCCTTTGCCGCCGCTATCTGAAGAAGATGCTCAATGGGCAAAAACACTTCTAGCCTGACGTTTATGGAAATGATCGCCCTTCAACTCAGCGATGGCCCACCCTTTCCAATACAGAATCTCCTTCCACTTCATCAGCCGATCGCCCCCTCAACTCAGCGATCGCACATCATCTTCAACCCAAAATCATCCTTCCACTGCATCAGCCGATCGCCTCCGTTGCATTGTTCGCCTGGGATTGTCGAATCTCCAACTTTTTCAGAAAAATTGGAAACCTCTCAAGGTCAAGGTTCACCGACTTCTCCACCCACTTCTTTGGCAAAGGCTTCGGCTTTCTGGCGATCGCTAAAGCTAGCAACTTGCACTGATGGTTTACCCATCATTACTTACCCAAGCCAATGCCATCACAGAGGTTGCGATCATCGTGACTAAGGCTTGCGCTTGGATTTCTTAAATAAGCTTTTACTCGGTCACAATTTTGCACTAGCAACTCATTGAGTTCAAAAAGCTTCCATAATCTCTTACCAACTGATAACAGTTTACTATCTGAACTAAACCTTAGATCTAAGCGAGAAGAACCTGAAAAAGCTGCTCTTTTAGTTCCTTCAAACGGAACAATCTCTTTACCATTGATATCCCAAAGCTTTACCGATTCATCTAAACCTAGTGTTGCGATCAACTGACCATCAGGGCTAAATTCTACTTGGGTAATCCCTCCTTGATGTCCTTTCAATTTCATCATCTCTTTACCTGTGGCGTCCCACAAAGTTGCTACGCTAGCATTGGCAAGAATTAGACCACATTGATCGCAACCACGAGGAATATCATAAGTTATAAATCTATTACTTTGAGGACTGAATCTTATGACGGAAATTCCATCTATACGTTCTTGTAATGTTGCAATCTTTTGACCTTTTGTGTCCCATAAATTTAATCCATTCTCTCCTCCAGCTACTAACAATCGGCTGTTAGGACTAAACTGTAGAGTATAAATTCGCTGTTCATTGCTCTGAATAAAAGCAATTTTCTTTCCTGAAACTTCCCAAATATACAGTCCATCTTTTTCATCAGTTACCAATATCTGGCCATCAGGACTAAATATGCAATCATCTCTCAAAGTCCCCCGAAACTGAGAAATTTTTTCCCCTTGATTATTCCATAACTTAACGGAACCATCGTCTTCAGAAGTTGCTAATAAATCTCCTTTAGGGCTGAACTGAAGCTCACGAATAGTTTTGCTTCCGTGTAAAAAAACCTCCTGGCCTTTATTATTAATAACATGCCAGCTACTTTCAGTGTGGCCATCGTATGTCTCTACTGCTAATAACGTATTAGCAGGGCTGAACTTCATTTTAGTAACATATTTTGAGGTCTCTTGAAACTGAGAAATTTTTTCCCCTTGATTATTCCATAACTTAACGGAACCATCGTCTTCAGAAGTTGCTAATAAATCTCCTTTAGGGCTGAACTGAAGCTCACGAATAGTTTTGCTTCCATGTAAAAAAATCTCCTCGCCTTTACTATTAATAATATGCCAACTAGTTTTGTTATTATCAGTTATTTCTACTGATAATAATGTACTGTCAGGGCTATACTTTACATCATTGATATATCCTGAAAATCCCCTAAATTGGACAAGAAGTTTTCCGGTAATATTCCACAGTTCAATACTACCGTCCTTTTTATAGATTATTAGTAAAGTTCCATCAGAGCTTAACTCTATAGTCTTGAAGTCTTCTCGATATTTCCAAAATGCAAGGTTTTCTTGATTATTTAGATTCCAAAAACTTAGTGATTTACTTCCAGATGTTATGAGCTGCTTATCGTCGAAGCTAACTACGTTAAATTCGGCAGATCCATTTTCACCTTGAAATTGACTAATCTCCCTACCTTGTACATCCCATAAGCGTATTATGCTCTGGCTTGCACTCCATTCAGCATAATCGCCAACACTTGCATGCCCCGTTACTTCAGTCACTAATTGATTACCATCTGGGCTGAATGTGACTTTTACGTGATCACTAGCAGAACTCGCTTCTATAGAGACAGCACGAGAATCACTTAAATCCAGCAACACAACGGCACCCTTACGCGTTATTGCTAGGAGTTTTCCAGTAGGATTGAACATCATATTAGAGTCATCACATTCAGCAGAATATTGAAGAACTTTCTTACCCTGTTTATCCCATAAATCAACAATATTATTTTTTTCGCAAGTTGCCAGTAGCTTGCTATCAGGGCTAAGCTCTATAGAAGAGTGCTCACCTGAGAGCCGAATAACTTTTCTACCACTAAAGTTCCATAGTTGGACAACGTTGTTTTTTCCACGAGTCACTAATAGCTCATCATTAGGATAGAACTTTATTTCTTGTTGTTGTCCAAGTTGAGCAATTTTCCTTCCTGTTGTGTCCCATAGTTGAACTGTATTATCTTTCTCACGGCTGACTAACAAGTTGCTGTCAGGACTAAATTCTACAATCTCTTGTTGTCCAAGTTGAGCAATTTTCCTTCCTGTTGTGTCCCATAGTTGAACTGTATTATCTTTCTCACGGCTGACTAACAAGTTGCTGTCAGGACTAAATTCTACAATCTCTTGTTGTCCAAGTTGAGCAATTTTCCTTCCTGTTGTGTCCCACAGTTGAACTGTATTATCTTTGTTATAAGTTAATATTAGTTTACTGTTAGGAAAAAATACTATCTTTTCTTGCTGTCCGAGTTGGTCAATTTCCTTACCTGTTATGTCCCATAAGTGAACTGTATTATCTTTGCTATGAGTTGCTAACAAGTTATTGTCAGGACTAAATTCTATAATTTCTTGCTGCCCAGAAAGCTGGATAAATTCTTTACTTGTTGTGTCCCATATGTAAGCAGATCCATTTTCTTTACTAAATGCTAGTATTTTACGATTGAAGCTTAACTTCCAACTACTCAAGCTCTCCAGACGATTAATTTCTTTTGTTTCGTAAAATACCTTTGTTAAAGCAGAAACAGTTGGGGCATAAGCCTCATCTCGACCAAAAAGCAGCAAGTTAAATTGTTTCCCTGCTTTTACTGCATTCAGTATGGCTTCAAGTTGGCGACCTGCCAGAAAATTCGCCTTAGAAGCTTCAGCAGCAGTTATGACGCTTTGTTTTTGAGATTTTACTTGTTGCAAGAAAGAGAAAATTCCTGCGATACCAATTAATCCAATTGCTACTACTGCTCCAACTGTAATTCTACGAGCTTGTCTAATCTGCCGCTCTCTAATCCGATCGCGCAACCCCAAACTTGTATCAATAAACTGATTGGCAGTAGTACTAAACCCACCCATCACTTGATTAAACGTTGGGTTCTTTTTAAGTTCCAAAACCTGTTCTAGCTTTGAGCCAGTCCACAGTTCATCCTCTGCCTTCTTTGCTTGCCACCGTGCCACATCATCATTCAGCCGATTCCGCAGTGCAATGGCTTGGCGATTCTCCTTAATCCAGGTATTCAACATCTCCCAGGAGGTCAACAACGCTTCATGGGCGATCTCTACCGTTGATGCCTGCACTTGAGGCTGTTGGTCACTGACTAAGAGATTTTCATCAATCAATCGCACCAGTACCCGTCGTTCTAGCTCAGTGTCAAACTCCGATCGCATTGCCCGTCGCCGCACAGGTTTCCATTCCGTCCCCGATTCCTCATCGCCACCAATTTCCACCAACTTAAGAAAAACACGCTGAGCCGCTAATCGTTCTGCTTCGGGCAACGCTTCATAAATCTGGCTCACATGCTTTTGCAGCGCTCCTCGCACGCCACCCAACCCGCGATAGGTGCTGATATTCAACGTGCGATCGTGAATACTGCCATTCTGCACCTCCGTCTCCCACACCAGATTCAACGTGTACTGCAACAGCGGCAAATAGCCCGCCTGCCACTGTACATCCTTAATAATTTCCTCAACCAAACCCGTTTCAAACACCACTCCATGCTGTGCCGCTGGCTGCTCGATCGCCTGTCGCAACTCATCCGATTGCATTTCAGCAATAAAGGGACGATGCTTATCCGTCGCCTTGACGAATGCCGGATAGGGGCTGAGGCGATCAAAGAAATCTGCCCGCATCGTTGCCACCACTTTGACTGGGCAATCTTTCGCTGTACCCATAAACTTCAGTGCGGTATTAAGCTGCACCAGACTGGCAATGAACCGTTCACCTTTAGTAGTTGCACCTGAGCCATCGCGCTTATCTGCCTGGCTGGTCGTAAACAACTCCTCAAACTGATCAATGAAGATGAACCAATAAGCATCCGATCGCCTGAGTGTCGTCACTACTTGCGTTAGCGTGTCTTCTTTGCCGTCGCGAGCAACCTGGGCTTCTGCCGCCTTGTAATAACGCTTTAGGCTGGCATACAAGGACTCAAATGGATCTTGGTCGGGTGTAAACGTGAGGCTCACCAGCCGTGATACCCATTTCTTCGACAGCCAAGATAGTAACCCTGCTCGCACCACGGATGACTTTCCACTGCCTGATGCGCCCAACAGCAAAACCAGGTTCGTTTGCTCCAATTCATTCGCCAATTCTTTAATGAATTGGTCACGCCCAAAAAAGCGATCTTTGTCCTCTGGCTCAAACTTCTTCAAGCCCTTGTAGGGTGAACTCTGGATCAATTTCCGTGTTTTGATCTCATCCACTGAGAGGTAAATGATTTTCTGTCCCAGAATCTGCTCAATGGTGATGCGATCGCCAATATGAACATCTTCACCAGTGAGTTCGTCGATATTGATGTTGACTGGCCCACCAGTTTTCGATTGCGATCGCCGCAAGCGATCGAGATCGTCAGCACTGGCTGTGCCGTTACTAACGCGTTCCAGAATAACGTTGAACTCTTCGGGGGTAAGCATAGGACATCAATGATGAATTGGGTGCCGAGCTGAACTCAGTATCGTTGTAATTTCTTACGCCGAGAAAAACTTTAATTTTTGATTAAGACCAAGAGCGACCCTGTCATTCCAGGTATGTCCCCAGACATCCTGCTGCCACCAGTGGGATAAGATTCCGATGAACAGACTGTCCGCAGAGAAGGGGAATGAAGGTCTATCGCTCAGTCATCCAGGTACGAAAGAGCGATCGCCTGCTATTGGATTACAACCTCAATCTGATATTCCTTGAGCGGTGGTTGGTTCTGTTCCCACGATCGCGCTTGCTTAAACCGAAGCGTCGCCTGTCCTGCTTTCAGCGCTTGAATCTCAAAGGTCTCGTTGCGGCTAGCACCGATCCAGACTCATGGCTACTTGCTGACGATAGTACGGCTCTTACAGCAACCACAGAATCACCCTCGTGGGTCATTTCATACGTCCATTGGTAGCCCACTGGAGCAAGTTCAGGAAGTGTCAAAGTATACGTTTTTAGTCAAAGGGCGATCGCTCAGTCAGCTATGTCAGGAAGAGCGATCGCACAACAATCAGCACTCACGGTCAGTCACTACCCTACAGCGTTGTAGCCATCAAGAATCACGGGTCGGTAGCCTTTAGGAGTGAGATCATTGAAGAGGGCTTGATACTGTACTCCAGTTAAGTAGTGTCGGGCAACCCAGGCAGCACCACCCTTCTGTTCAAACATACACAGATAGCGATCTTGCCCACCCACGTTGTAGCCGCTGAGAATTGTCGGTCGATACCCTTTCGGGACTAAATCATTAAAGACTGCCTGATACTGTGCCCCAGTTAACCCATGTCGGGCAACCCAGGCACCACCTTTTTGTTCAAACGCACACACATAGTGATCTTGCCCTCCGATCGTGTAACCACTAAGAATCGTCGGTCGATACCCTTTGGGCACTAAGTCGTCAAAGACTGCCTGATACTGTGCCCCAGTCAATCCATGTCTTGCAACCCAGGCAGCACCACCCACTTGCTTCCAAACACCCAGGTATCTGTCTTCACCACCAATGTTGTAGGCACTGAGAATCGTCGGTCGATACCCTTTGGGCACCAGATCGTTGAACACCGCTTGATATTGCGCTCCGGTTAAGCCATGTCGCGCCACCCAAGGAGCGCTGGGTAACTTGTCAAACACACAGATGTAGCGGTCTTGACCATTAATACTGTACCCATTGAGAATTGTGGGCTGAAAACCTTTAGGCACTAAATCGTCAAAAACTGCCTGATACTGCGCCCCAGTTAGACCGTGGCGAGCAATCCAGGCACCACCAGTTTGCTCCCACATGCCCAAGTATCTGTCTGGTGATGACGAGTCACTGGTCAAGGCTGCTCCGACCGTATCGAAGTTAGTGGCACATTTGACATCAAACACAACCGAGTAGCTGAAATCTGGGTTGGAAGCGGCAGCCGTCTCAAACGTTTGTCCCTCTTGCCAGTTGGTCGCTGGGGTAATTTTGAATGTTGCTCGTGGTAACGGATCGTCAGCAGATGAGGTATCAATCTCAACCCCTGTGACTCCCAAATCCAGGCTTTGCAAAGGACCCAAATCGACGATAAATGACTTGTTTACAACCAGTTCGCTGTTATCTCGTACGCCATCAAACCGAATGGTCTCGCTCTGTCCCGCAACGGTAAATTGAAGTTGCCATTCGGCTGAATTTCCCGGCTCACCAGTGAAGCCAATGACATCGCCGTAGCTTTCTGATTTACCCACTTTGACTTTCTGAATTGTAACCATCGCTTGTTTGCAGCTAGCCATTGGAATTCTCCTGATTTGATCAATTAATCTGTTGAAGATTGGCGAAAAGCTTTTGTGGGCTATCGCTCGTTTCTTCCGCTGTATAAGTTCATCAAATCCTTGTATTGACTGAGTTCAAGCCTGGGAAGACCTGACTTGAGGCTGACTTGTGACGACTTTCGTTTCTAGATAGAATTTGGGCACTGCTACAGGAAACCTATGTCAACTAGATCGCTCAGGGTGCGTCGGGAGTGTATTGAAATTGCAAAATTGGCAGTCGGACGCAGCAGCTTTCTCAATCAGCAAGCCTTAGCTGAGGATGCGGGACTGGCACGTGCCACCGTAAGCAACTTTCTGAGGGGCAAACCGGTCGATCGCGCCACCTTCGTGGAACTGTGCCAGCGACTGTCGCTCAATCCCGAAGACATTGCAGACTTCAGTATGGTTGAGGCTCTTGTGCCTCAACGAGAAGTAAAAGAAGCAATTACGCTTCCCACCGCATCCCTGCTATCTCCCCTTGGCTCCCAATTCCAAACCCCCGTGATCGATTGGGGTGAAGCACTGGACGTTTCCTTGTTCTACGGACGTGCGGCGGAACTTGCCAAGCTGGAACAGTGGCTTTGCCACGATCGGTGCCGACTGGTGATGCTGTTGGGCATGGGTGGCATTGGCAAAACGGCACTGTCCGTCCGGCTGGCGGAACAACTCCAGGATGAATTTGAGTTTGTCATCTGGCGATCGCTCCGCAATGCGCCTTCGGTACAAGAGCTTTTGACCGATTTATTGAGTGTGCTTTCCCGGCAACGCCAGCTTGACCTGCCAGACAGCTTTTCGGGCAAACTGTATCAATTGTTGGACTCCCTGCGCACCCACCGATGCTTACTCGTACTCGACAACCTGGAATCTATTCTGGTGGCTGATGGACGGGCAGGTGCCTATCGGGATGGCTACGCAGTTTATGGACAGCTCCTGGAAACGATCGGGCAGAGCCGCCATCAAAGTTGTTTGGTCTTCACCAGCCGGGAACAACCGCGAGGCTTAAGTATCAAGGTCGGCAGTACCCTTCCCATCCGCGCCCTCCATCTGGCTGGCTTAGAGCCGAACGAAGGGCAACAGCTGATTACGGAAAAGGGGTTTGCTCTATCTGCCAAAGACGGACAGTCGCTGATTGAGCGCTATAGCGGCAATCCACTGGCACTCAAGATTGTGGCGACCACCATCCAGTCCTTATTTCAGGGCAACGTGGCAGACTTTCTGGCGCAAAGCACATTCATTTTCGGCGATCTGTCTGACTTACTGGCGCAACAGTTTGAGCGGCTGACAGATCTGGAACAGCAGGTCATGGTCTGGTTAGCCATCAATCGGGAAGGCACGTCCCTGGCAGACCTCCGGGAAGACCTTGTGCCAGCAGTGACGCAACGGGCACTCCTGGAAGCCGTGGAGTCGCTACAAAATCGCTCGTTGATTGAAACGGTGGCGGGAAGCCAGCAATCATCCAGCCATTTCACCCAACAACCTGTGGTCATGGAGTATGTGACCGAGCGCTTGATTGAGCAGATCAGTGAGGCGTTGATGCGCGGTGAAATTGGCTGGTGCGATCGCTATGCCCTGAGCAAAGCCCAAACCAAAGATTACTTACGCAACATGCAATGCCGTCTGATTCTACAACCAATGGTGGATCGGTTATTAGCGGCATTGGGAAGTAAAGAAGCAGTACAGCAAACGCTCGACATCGTTTTAGCTAACCTAAAAACTCAGCCGCTACACCCGCCCGATTATGCGCCAGGGAATCTAATTAATTTATTGAGTCACTTGAATGTCAGTTTAAGAGGATACGACTTTAGCAATCTGGTCATCCGACAGGTTTATTTTCAAGGTGTAAACTTGCAGGGAGTTAATTTTTCTCACGCAGACCTGACGCAAACGGTCTTTACTCAAACTTTAGGCGATATCCTGACTGCAAACTTCAGTCCGAATGGAACGCTGTTAGCAACGGCAATTGATCGAGACATTATTCTTTGGCAAGTCACAAGCCGGAAACAGCTTGTGACCCTGACTGGACACACAGCCTGGATTCTATCTGTTGCCTTTAGTCCGGATGGTAAGCTCATTGCCAGCGGCAGCAATGACCAGACGGTTCGGCTCTGGGATTGGGAGTCTGGTCAGTGTCTCAAAACTTTAAAGGGGCATACCAGTGGCGTACAGGCTGTTGCATTCAGTCCTGATGGGCACATTCTGGCTAGCGGTAGCCATGACCACACGATTCAATTGTGGAACGTGCAGACACAACAATGTCTTCGCGTCTTGCAAGGGCATTGCGATCGAGTATTAGGATTGATTTTTTGCCCCGATCAGCGAACGTTGATTTCAAGTAGCGAAGACAAAACGATTCGGCTTTGGGATCTGCGTTCTGGTGAATGCTTGCAAATGCTGCAAACTCAGATTAATTGGGTATGCTCCATGGCTTTAAGTCCTGATGGTCGCACATTAGTGACGGGGAGCGATAGCCAATTCGTTAGGTTCTGGGACTTGCAAACTGGAGAATGCATGGGTTTTCTACCGGATTACAACGTCCATGTTTGGGCGATCGCGTTTAGTCCCAATGGTCAATGGTTGGCAACGGCAAGCGCCGATAAAACTGTACGGCTGTGGGATCTGCAAACGAAACAATGCCTCAAGACGTTTCAGGAACACAAAAACCAGGTGTGGCAGGTCAATTTCAGTCCTGATGGTCGAACCCTGGTCAGCAGTGGCGATGACCAGACAGTGCGCTTGTGGAATGTGCGATCGGGACAATGCTTAACGACTCTCGAATCCCATAGCAATTGGATTTCATCTGTGGCTTTCAGCCCCCAAGGTAAAACGCTGGCCAGTGCCAGCAAGGATCACCTAGTCCGCTTGTGGTGCTTGCATAGTGGAGAATGCCGAAAAATTTTGCATGGTCATGCCGATGCTGTGATGGCGGTTGCATTTAGCCCAGATGGTGAAATTCTGGCTAGTGCCAGCGACGATCGCACGATTAAACTATGGGATGCCAGCACTGGAGAGTGCCTGAAAAACTTACGAGGACACACCGATTGGGTTCATGCCATCCAGTTTAGCCCGAACCATACCACCCTCATCAGTGGCAGTTGCGATCATACCGTCAAACTGTGGGATGTTCGTTCCGGTGAATGTTTGTATAGTTTTGAAGGGCATACCCACCGGGTTAAATCCGTTGCCTTTAGCCCTGATAGCACAAAGCTGGCAAGCGGTAGTGGGGATCATACAGTGCAACTGTGGCAGGTCTCAGGGGAGCGGTTGCAAACGTTTAACGGTCATACCGATTGGGTGTTCTCGGTTGCTTACAGTCCCAAGGGTCATTTGTTAGCCAGCGGCAGTGGCGATCACACCATTAAACTTTGGGATGAGCTGTCAGGGAAGTGTTTACAAACCTTGCAGGGGCATACGCATCGAGTGCGATCGGTGGCCTTTAGTCCCGATGGCACCACCCTTGCCAGTGGCAGTGAGGATCGCCTCGTTAAGCTGTGGGATGTACAGACCGGAAGATGTCTGAAAACTTTACACGGACATCGACGGATTGTTTGGGCAGTCACCTTTCATCACCAGGAGCCGATTCTCACCAGTTGCAGTGAAGACGGCACAATCAGGATGTGGGATAGTGACACGGGGGAGTGCTTGAAAATTCTCCAGGTCGATCGTCCCTATGAGGGCATGAATCTTACAGGCGCGATCGGCTTGACTACGGCTCAACGAGCGACACTGCGGGCTTTAGGCGCAATCGAATCAGAATTGGTCATGGATTAATAGAGACCCAACAAATTTATTGACTTCTACCCAGGGAACATATCTATGAGTGAAAGAAACAATCCATCTAATGAAGCATCGGCAGTAACCAGAAAGCTTGTGAGTTTGGACAGTGAAGCAGAAGTTGCCGATGAGAGACTGTCCTTAGATGGAAGCGATCGATCTTCCAAGGCCCCGCCTGATGTTCAACCTTCAGATTCATCTCAGGTTGTGAGAAAGCCTGTGGTGATTGGTGATGAAACCGATCAAACGGAGGATACAGATCGTGGTCCTAAGAACACAGGCGTAAGCACTGATCCTGAAAAGTAAGACGGACAATCTCAGTTGAAAATTGTGCCTGCCAGAATGCTTACACCGCTTCTTAACATAAAGGGCGATCGCCTAAAAATACCGATCGGGGTAGTGAATCGTAAACCCAGGGACATCGTCATCAGGGCTTGACAGAGCCGTCAGGAGCGGGAATGCCAACCAACGATCGCGGCCTTTAACCCACATTCAGAGGTAGAGCGGAACTGTACGGGACAACTCACGCCGATCGCGCTGGCAGACGGCACCACAATCTACATCGAAGCCACAGACGATACTGCTACGCCTCGTGGTGATATTGTGCGTGGTACGCCCTATGACGACAACGCCCCACGCGGTCCCGTCATCATTGGTGAACCGCCGAAGCAAATCGCTCAAACCTTTGAGGCGATCGAGCATACGGTGCGGGCATACACGACCTATACGTTGAATGCGTTTAAGCAGGTAGCAATTGCTGAAGTCAGTGAAGTCACGCTTAAGTTTGGGGTCAATATCAGCAGTGAGGCAGGGATTCCTTACATTGCCAACGCGAAGGGTGGTTGCAATATGGAAATCACGGTGAAATGTGAGTTTCCTAAAAAAGCTGAATCATAAGCTATGCAATGATAAGAATTGACCAGGAAATAACTGGTGAGATAACCAATGAAGCAGAAATATGGCTGGCTTAAACTATTAGCTCTCTCCTGCATCCTTTTTGTATGCGTTACAGTGACTATGTCTTGCTCACTTCACAAACCAAGCCCTATTGATGTGGGGCAAAACTCAGAACCAGCAGTTGTATCTTCTGGAGGTTACTACGAAGATAGTATTAAAGACTCTAAACAGGGCATCGTCTCGGTAGATCATCCTATAGATGATTCCGAAATTAAAAGGCTACAGGGGAATTGTGAAACAGGCAACTTTTTTAATAATATTTGTATAAATTACGACGATGTCAAGCTATCAGATTGGGCATTTCAAGGATTGCAAAACCTTGTGGAACGGTACGGCGTTATACAAGCATATTCGGACAAAACTTTTAGAGGAGATCGCGCTGCTACGCGATATGAGGTTGCTGATATGTTAGCTGCTGCTATGGATGTAATTGATCGGGAAATCAAGCAACAAGCACGGGAATCCTTTTCTAAGAAAAGCTTTATATAGCAGTCCTAAATCATTTGTGAGATTGAGAGGCTTTGTGAGAAAGGATTCCAGTGGAATCCTTTCTCACAATCCAAATAGGATCGCTATAGATCTGACAGCATCAGTTAACGAAGTAGCTGGCGAGTTAGCTACTTTAAGAGGGCGAGTGGATAGCTTAGAAACTCGATTTACTGCACTGAAGAAGTTAAAAGCTCATTGATATAGCCATTGCCACTAAGGTCGCGGTGGAGGGAGCATGTCACTTTTTCTACAAGCAATTATGCTTAGTTGCAAGGCAATGGTGA
>NZ_JCACKR010000137.1:0-25561 GCF_059505485.1 Stenomitos rutilans | reverse complement strand
TTAACGGGATGGATGAGTCTGCATTAGGTGAAGTGCTACGAGCGATCGCGGGTCGGCTCACAATCAGCACGTTAATTCTGATATCGACAGTTGTGCTGGAACTGGTTGGTGGCATTGATAAGGATGTGCAGCCAGTTACAGCAGGCGAGGAAGGGTTAGCGCTCTACGTGCCTGTTCAGGTGGACGTACCGCATAGAGGGAACTGAGAGAGGGGAGGGTGATGATAGAGAAGGAGGTTCCCCTGCTTTTTATTGACAGGGGAATCTCGCCAGACCCACAGCACGGGTCAAAGTTAGTCTTCCTTAACCTCCTTCACAAACTGGGTCAGCACCCAGAAAAATAGGCAGAGCGCCAGTACAGAAGCAATGAAACCTCCGTACTCCGCTAGTTTGGCGATCGTAGTTTCGGTTAGACCAAGCGGGGTGCTCGGACTAACAGGAACTTCAGCCCGAAATGCGCGGGCATCTTCGTTGGGAGTCATATTTCACCCAGTAAGGTTTACGTTCCGAGAACGCAGATGCACGTTATGGAAACGTGCCTGAAGGGGCAAACCTCACCGAAAAAGAACAGTACTTTCGTTCTGGCTTGTCCCCAGCAACAGGGTGAGAACCTGCTGTCAGAAACCGATCTAGAAGACAGGTAATTAGAGTCTTTTTCGATCTGCAATAGCCTACCAAAGAATTCTTGATAAAACATACGTGATGCTCCGTTTACACTGAAACTTTATAAAAACGGTATGAAAGCTGTATCAAGTTTCTGTTAACCTAACGAGGTTCTGATGTGTACAGGCGTTTTAGCTTTACGGAATCTTCACAATCAATTGACATTAGAGCCAAGCCGTAACAATATATCTTTCTGAAAGAACAGTACTTTCGTTTTGGCTTGTCCCCCCGTTGAGGTGAGAACTCAGTGGGGGCTTGTCATATATAGGGTTGTAAGCGCAACACACGAAAGCAGTAAAGTCGCTTTACGAATCATCCCCACGATTAATAAGTAGAAGTTTTCAAATTTAACTCAACGAAACTTCTCGCCGCTCCATGATCGAGTAGTGCGTCTCAATCCCCATCGCCTGCTTCACCCATTCCAGCGTCTCCACTTTCACGCTCAACGGGTCAGCGATCGATCTGGCAACAGAAGCCTTCAATCAACTGAGCTAGACACTTTCAGAGAATCCTTGAGTCGTTGCAACGCAGCGTCAGAATACTTTTGTACCTGGCTCTTTTCGCTCTTGCCCGTTTTGATAGCCCGATGGTATTCCAAATTCCCTTTTAACTCAAGCTGCTTGATCAGTTTTTGAACGATATGAAGTTTGATACTTAACTGATCCGCCAGCATTTCAGTTGTATGAGGGTAGAACTCTTCGGCTGGCAGATGGATTCCAGCCAACGCTATATCCGCCGCACTCATGTCGGTTGTCACTCTCAGCGCCGAATCTTCTGCTTCTCCGCGCCGCACTGCTTCAAAGTGATCAACCATGCGATTGATGCTCGTTTCTAACCGAACAATCTTTTCTGAAACTCGCTGATCAATGACTTCTCCCAAAATCTCTCGGAGTCGATCCTCGCCGACATTAGCTAGTGGCTGACTGGCTGATTGATTGGAACGACGCTTTGCCAGCCCTTGACTCAGGGGTACTGATTTGTTCAAGTCTGCTTGAGATTCCGATGCCATGTCCTTGTTTATTTCAAGCCGATTTGGGAGCCTGGTATTTCTCAACGACGCGATCGTGCAACTGCACTTGAAAACTACGGGCAGCGTCCTCAATTTCCTCCTGTGATAACACAGTTCCCAGGCGATCGCGTAACAACTCCACCAGCTTTTCATGGTCTACATAGCTGTTAGCACTGGCTAAAAACGTCCCAAGGCTTGTTCCCCAGTCAAAACCTGCGCCAATATCACACCCCGCAGCTTCCTCTAACTGAGCAAATTCCCGTGCTTCTTCCTCGGTAATTTTGAACTCCATTGTTTCCCCCAGGCAACTTGCTAGCGTCACAGTCCGGCTTAAAGATCCAACTCATCCAACAATGAGGGACGGCGGCGATACCACTCAAAATACGTCAGGTTCTCCTTCGCTTCATCCGCACCACAGTCAATCATGCCCATCTTGCGATAGAAGCCCTCCGCCCCTGGTAATGCGTGCAGTCCAACCAACCCGTCATAGCCTAATGCTTCACTCCGAAACTGTGCAAATTGTAGTAGTGTACGCCCGATTGCTCGAAACTCAACTGGATTTTGGAGACTCGGGCGGTTCCACGGAGCAGATGCTAACGAATGAACATAGACCAGTCGTCGATGTTGCTCAAACTGCGATCGATGTCCCCGCGTTTCGATCAACATTAACCCTTGCGTAATCTGCTCATGTTCAACGGCGTACCCCTCATAGTTGGCACTAGAAAGATACACCCGATTCTTTAGTTCCCAATCCCAGAATTGATCCTCTTGCTCCGAGCGCCGTAATCGCCCTTTCCAAAACACTTCAAAATCATCCAGGTGTTTTTCACCCAGCGTCACCAACCAGGCTGTAACGGCTTGGTTATCTTGTTCTCGAATGATTGGAACTTCATATCGAACTGACACACCTCACTCCTGGCTAGTAAGTGTTACAGGATGATCTTGCATCACATTTAGCCGATCTTATTTTAGTACAAATATACTATAAATCAGAAGAGATAATGAAAATTGGAGAGACTTGCTCTACCCCAGCGACACGTCCCGCCGCTCCACGATCGAGTAGTGCGTCTCAATCCCCATCGCCTGCTTCACCCACTCCAGCGTCTCAACCTTCACGCTCAATGGATCAGCGATCGCCTTCTCGACCGTAGACACATAGCGGTTCAAACTCCAGATGCTATTCATGCAGCATGTGAAGTAAAGACATTACACAGTTATCATCCCCCATTTGAACTCGCATCGCTTCCACTAAGCAGGAGATTGACCTTTGACCCAGGTTAATTATCTCTGCTCCACTGTGAGGATGTCCAATGTCGTATGTTTGGAACAACAACGAGTCAAATGAAACTGATTTGCTCTTGGGAATATAACCTCCCGTCCAGGTTTCGGTTGACATACTCCACAACACTCTCGGTTTCTTCTGTAGAAACGCTTCTGAATGACCAGAATTCTTAACTTCGCTGGGTTTAAATGCAAAGTGCCAGACCACCAAAGCGCAATCTCCTTGTTCTAGTCGGAGCATTTGCAGCAGCGTTGCTAGTAGAGATGTTTGATATAAGGTCGCAAGAGTCTGTCCCGTGCTGAAGGAAATTCCTAAATCATTCAACATAGGTCTAAATGAGGAGGTAGGCATTAGCAACTCTGCCGATCCTCGGTCACAGAGTCGCTCCTTCTCCCGTTCCATCGAAACAGGGATTGAGTTTACTCCACCTAGACTATCCTGAGCAGCAAACAACAACTCCAACAATTCATGTCCCTCAGTGAATCGCTGACGACCGATGGGATCATCCTCTTTAATCAAAATTTTTCCCGTTTCACTATCCAATAAGATGCCCTGCTGTTCCTCTAGTGGGGCACGTCGAGGTGTGGGAATGCCAAAGCATCTATAAATTCTTGATAGGTCAATTGGAGGAGCATCACTTAGTCCAGATTGTTGGCGCAAAAATTCAACATATCGATAAATATCCTTTTCAGTTCTCAGCAACCCATTTTGGAGCAAAAAATCTCGTCCTGGGTTTCTATAAGGCTGTGGTGGGTCAACCTCGCTCACGGATCAGTCCTCAACAGCCATCTTTATAACTTTATAGAGCAGTTCCCACTTCTCAGGAGTAGTAGGTTGCTGCCCCCGATACTTAAGCCGAGCCAACATCAAAACGTCATCAGGAGGCAGACTGGCAGCTTCAGCAAACTCAGGCAAACCAGGAGGCAGAGTAGTAGTATCTTGATCCGCCTGTAGTCCCAGCACCGCACTAAGGCGTTCCATCACTTGCCAAGAAAGGTTTGTCGCCTGCACTCGTTCAATTTGTGAAAGGTAGTTGCGAGAGATGCCAACCCTATCAGCCAATTCTTCTTGGCTTAAACCTTCCTGCTTTCTCCGCTCTCGAACTATTTTTCCAAAATCTTCTGGTGTCATAAATGATTCTCATGGAAGCAAGTTTAGAACTCCACATCAATTTACCAACTACAGTGTGCAATTTATGTCATTAGTTGTTGCAGAAACAAAAACTCGTGTTATCTTTTCATTGTGCATTCAACGCACACTACAGTTTACACTCTCTCAATTATGGCTTCTAAACACGAAATCATCTGTGTCAACAAGAGCGATCGCCCAAACCCTCATGAGCGAATTACGCATGTAGGGGGCAAGGATACCAACGGTTCCCGCTGGCTTCTTACTCAACAAACAGCTATTCAAAAGATTGAAAGTGGTACTTCCGCTTTCTTCGTTAGAAAAGCTGGTCATGTCGTAGACGTTATAGTCGCTGTCAGTCGTTATGGGAATAAATATCTCAAAACTGTGCCTGACGGAGAACAACCAAACAATCTACTAAGCCTTACTGAGTGCCGATTGTAGGGTAGATAGAAGGATGGGCTACCTTATGCTGCTACTGCATGAAGTAGCCTATCGAGCAAAAAGCTGAACACTAATCTTTCCTGCTAGGCACACCCAGTTTTAGATTTCGGTGATAGTCCCGCAGCGATCGCCCCATCCTATCTCACTAAAACCGTCTCACTTCCTGCCGCGTAAACACAAGCTGAATCTCTGCTCCCACCGCATCCGCCAGCTTCAGCAACGTCTCCAGCTTCGGGTTCTGCTTCCCATCCGCTTTCGCGTCCTCCGTTAGAAATAGGATCTGACTGCGCCGATTCAGGGGAGTCACCTTCGCCGGGTCGCCACCCTCCGCAATCTCGATTTCACAATACTTCCGCACCAACGCCGGAAACCAGTCTTCTCCCCACAGAGCCTTGGCTTCCTCCACGATCGCATTCACGATCGCCTTTGCTCGTTCCTGACTTGCCACGTTACTGATAGCTAACATCCACGCTAAGGATAGCATCACGGTTTCTCCCTGCGTCGCTGCCAAAACGCCTTCATTAGCTTTGACATCCGCTGACGGCGTTCCTCTGTCCATGCTTCCTGTAGCCTTTGCCGCCCTAAGCTAGTTTTATTCACATTGATGGAGGGGTTCAGCTTTTCAATCCAATGCCGCTCCATCCGTTTGAGCTTAAGTCCGTTGACAGAACTAAACCTGCCCTCCAGTGGGTAAACCTCCAAAATTTCAAAATTGAAGGATGATACGCCATGCTCCCGAGCCAGTTGCAACAGAAACTCATTCTTGTGAATCCCTCGTTCTAATTGCCATCGGTGCATTTGCCAGCGCCGTTCAATTTCTTTCGACATACCGACATAGCGATCGCCCGTCACCGTGTTGGTGATCAGATAAATGCCTGCCGTCATCACCACAACTCCTTCAAGTCCAGGAACAGCGAGACCGCATACTTTTGTAGGGTTTCCTCTGAAACCATGAGTTCTCCCGTTTGAGGATGCAGAAAGCGCTTTCTCATCTCCTCATGGCAGCAGGTCAGCACCCCTGCCCGACGCTTCAATTCATCAAACACCATTGCCCGATGGTCTTCGCTCCAGGTTTCAGGTGTGGAAGGCTTCGCAGATGGAGGGGCTTTGCCATTACCGTTCGGCTGCGTTGGGGCAGTGGCAACCAGCTTGTAGCCTTTGCCATCATGCAGCAATGAAACGTCCTCACCTTTCCGCAGATGGGCGATCGCGTCTCCAGGGTTGCCCCAAAGCTTGATGTCTTCGCCCCCATCCAACCGGGAAATCACCACATTGATCCGCTCACCATACTGGGTCTGTTTGGGGTGCCCAGCCGCGTATTTAACCTTGCCAGAGATGAGAGTTGCTGTTGCCATCATGCGTTCTCAATAAGATTGCACCGGGGCACCACTCCCGGCTAGGTGCCAGCGGTCTAGAACTCCTCACAGTGGCAAGGGTCGGGGCTATCTACATAGCCATAGGCAAAATGCTGACGATGCGAATAGTGCCGAATTCTACCCGCGTCGTCCGTTGGTAGACTTTTGAGCGTGGCAACATACCCATCTAGGTATGCAGTATCGGCATACTGCGGCAACCGCCCAAAGTCCGCATCGGTGCAGCCATTCAGGTAAAGGTCTTGTGCCGCCTGGTCTTGCTGACGATCGCGGTTTACTAAAGCAAGCTCGTCTTGAGGTGACATAAAATTGACTCTCCATCTAGTTTTGGTGGAACCCCCTGCTGCTCTCGCCAAAGACTCAGCAGGGGGTTTTCGTTGTGTTAGGCAGCTTGGGCACAGTGCAAAGCGAACGTGAGAAGCCCTTCAAACTCCCACACCTTCACTTCCCATGCAGACTCAGGCAGGCGATCGCGCGCTCTGACTACTACGCGGATTTCGCCAAACTGACGCTTCAAGCCAGCAACAAACTGGTTTGCCCGTTCCTCTGTGTCAAAGCCGAAGTAAACACACTGAATACGGTCTCTGCGTCCACCTTTACCAGGACGTTTCAAAGCCTTGTACATCAATGCCAAACGCGGCGACACCGAGAGAAAAGCGTAGCCATCTTTGAGAGCGTGAACCTTTGCCCGAACCATGTCAGCAACCAAACTCAACTATGCTTATTATAGCTTGTTTGTATGCTATTGATAGCTTATCTATTCATCAAGCTAGCTTAGTCTACTCAAATATATTCAGCTATAAAAGCTTGTTTATAAGCTATTAATAGCTTATAATAGTAGTAGCAAGGGGGGAAGGGGAGCCGTCAGACGCGAGGGCACCAACGGACACCAGGGCAACCCAACGAGAGCGACGAGCCGGACGGGATAACGCCCTGGACTAAAACAAGACACCTGCCAGCGGAGGCAACCGCAAAGTAGGCGCAGGCAGAACCAACCCAGCCACCAGCCAACCGACCGGAAACCAGGAACCGATCGCAAGACGGGAAACGCAAGGGCACCGGGGACGGCGAGGCGGCAACCCTACCAGACCGGAGCGCTATGGGATGGAAAAGCTTCTAGGGCAGGGAAATAGAGTTCATAGGGCACCCTGCCCACCACTGCTAAACCAACCGACCGGAAACCAGGAACCGATCGCAAGACGGGAAACGCGAGGAAGGGTCGGCGAAGCAGTGGCAAACCAACCCCTGTTAATGTCTGGGGCGGTGGGTGGGGGAAAGGGGAGGGCTTGAGGCTCCGGATGGAGAAACCCTTAAAATCCTTTGCGATGGACACCCCACGTAAGACTTTGCCGCTGACAGATACGGCTGTGAGTGGCTGTTCTCTCTTGAAATAGTGCGAAGCGCTGCTGATGGAGAGAACGAGACGCGAACGAGCAAACTCTTATCGTTAGCACTAACAGCACTTCTGGCAGTTCCGTCAGATGGTGCCGATCGTCATGCTACTGACATCTCTATAGTTGTGTGCCAGCATATGCACATACACAATTTTCTAGAGTACGCATAAGCAGCATGGCTAGTATCAACATTTATGTGACAGATGATCTGAAGGAACGTATGAGCCACGTTGCAGCAAACTGGTCTGAAGTCTGCCGACGAGCGATCGAAGCTGAACTCAATCGATCGACAGGAGACGAGCAGCCTACGCTTGGAACACCCCAAGACATTGAGGACTGGAAGCAAATTGCCTTCGATCAAAACCTTCTTGCTCAAGGCATTGTGATCAAGCCCTCGATGGCTCCGAACTACTCTGGCAGCACACCTAAAGGAGTGACTGACCTATCTGGTTGGCTCGATGACATCAACAAAGCGATCGGACCAACAGGGGTAGGTGGTGCCCGTATTTCTCAGTTGCTAGAAGGGAGTTATCCGGCTGGCATTCTGATTCCAGGGCGACCCTGGCTGTCTGGTAGATTGAAGCTCGAACAAAAACTTATCTTCAACTATCCCCCTACGGAAGAATCCATATAAGGGTGTCTCTGTGGGAAGTTGCCGATCGCTTGCCGTTACTGTCCGGGGCACGGAGCCAGAGCAGGCAGAAGGACTCCGCTCGTGATAACTGGCTGGCTCGGTGCTAGTGATCACGATAGCCGGTGCCTCCCCAACAGACGGCGATCGCTATTCACCAAACATTTACAGGGCACGGGCGGCAGCTTCTCAGCGATCCATAGACTGAGCGATCGCCTATCTTTCCTGCCACGTTACCCATGTCAAAAAAAAGCGCCTGAGCGACTAGCACCCAAGCGCCACACCACTAACGCACCAACCGCACCCGCGAACCCCGCAAGACAGGACCCAAACGCACCGCACCACCCGGCACAGTGACAGGCACCGAGACCGCAAACCGACCCGGACCAGCCGACACACAGCGCACCAGCACCGCATAACCAACCACCGCCGACCACCGAGCCGCGAACTCACCAGGCAAGGAGCTAAACCACACCTCAGCCACAAACCCAGTAAACGACCGATCGCTCTCCCGCCAGCAGCACTCAACCGCACCGAACTCAGCCGCCAAACCCGACACAAACTCAAAAGGCACAGAGCGCATAAACTAAAACCAAACGCAACGCGCTCCCTTCACGCCTTCCGGTTGACTTTAGTTCGAGCGACAATGGCTAGTGTCAAGGGGCAGGTGACGTGCTGGCGCAGGCACGAGCAAGCACACAACCAAAAAAGCGAAGCACCTTGACCCTGACTTGCGAAGCCCTTGACACGGGTATTCAGGGCGTAAAATAGACTCGCCTGCGTTGGTTTCTTCGATCACCTTTCGGTACGCCCCTGCGAGGGGTCTGAGAAGAAGTAGGCTTTCCCTGCCTGATGAAGCACTAACGACCGATCGGACAAGCAAGCGGCGATCGCAGCAGTCTAATAACAAACTTTGACATTCCCTCTCACCAGTCGCACAATAAAGGGACATCCTCACTGGCTGGTTCACGTTATGAACGTATCGCTGACCCCACAACTAGAACAGTTCGTGCGAGAGAAAGTTGACAGCGGCAGGTATCTGTCTGCAAGTGAGGTCGTGCGCGAGGGCTTACGGCTGCTAGAAGAGCGCGATCGCGTGCAGCAGATGAAACTCGAAACGCTGCGTCGAGAACTCATGGTTGGCGTTGAGCAGATCGAGCGTGGGGAAGTAGTAGATGCGGATGATGTCTTTGCTGAGCTAGAGGAAGACATTCACTTGATTGAACACGCCCAACGATGAGCCGTTCCTTTTTTGCTGTCCAGGCTAAGCAAGACCTGAAGGACATTACTAACCGCATTGCCCGTGAGAACCCAGCGGCTGCTAAACGCCTCCTGGCGGAGGTCAAGCGAAAGGCTAAGGCAATCGCAGACTTCCCAGAGATGGGACACTCCTATACCTACCTCCTGCCCTCGCTGCGAGGTTTCTTCGTGGGCGATTACATCGTCTTCTACTTTCCCCAACCCAACAGTATTCAGGTAATCCGGGTGCTGAGTGGCTACCGTGACCTTGAGGCAGTCTTTCTGAATTGAGCGAGAGCGCTGACTTCACAAAAGAGAACAACTGAGGAGCGATCGCATTAAGCCATTTGCATATCACTAAGATGTCTTTATGACATCAAATTCATATCTTTTTGATTCCAATTAAGACTCACCAAGATGTCCTTTAGCGCTTACACAAGCACTGCAAGCCCGCTCTCAACATCAACAACTCCTTTAATAGGAGCTTGAACAGGCGTAGAATCATCAATGACGGTAATTTCCCACTCAAGTAGAGAAGCGGTTGGATCAGTGCTCCCCACCGCTAAGTACCAGTGGTTTTCAGCCAAAAAACTTGAGGACTGCTGCAACTCATAAGCGACCCGTGAAGAAACCTGAAACTCGCTAAAATCATCCAGTCCGTTAATCACATCAATGGATGTCTTATAGGCTTTAAGCTGTCCATCCACTTCTTTTAGCTGCATCGCCATACCTCAAGTCAAGGGTTTACTGCTGATCAACCTAGCATGGTCACTGCCAACGATGATCACTCCCGCAAAGTCCTGTACGGAGAGTCACAGTCAAGCTTCATCTTGCTCTTTTAATTGAGCCGCTTCTGCCAGCAGTTGTTGTGCTTCTGCCTCTAGCAGGGCAGCACGATCGGCGTTGCTACCGTCTGGGACACCCGTAATTTCTACCGTTTTCGCTAACGCTTCAGGACAGTGATCAGCCTCGTCGATGGAGTCATGCTGATGTTCGCAAAGCGGATGCATCCCACCTTCATCAGATGAGTTAGCAACTTTCCGATATTTGTCAATACCGTGACCATGTTCATCTGTGATCTCTAGAACCTGCACATTCCAAACCATGTTCAATCTCGCGCTTTGTCTCCTCCCTCATCATGCCATCTGACAAATTCCTCTGCACGATCGCACTCGCGTCAGTCACAATGCATCACTATGACATCACTCTGATGCTATTGTTATTTCGTACAGACACCCTAAAGACATCTCGGAGACATCATTATGATTCTCGTATGCGGGGGCATTAAAGGCGGAGTCGGTAAGACCACACTGGCGACCAATATGGCAATCCTGCGATCGGCGGCTGGGAGAGACGTGCTGCTCGTGGATGCTGACGACCAGGCGACCGCTAGCGACTTTACAGCCGTGCGAAATGAAACACTCCAGGGCAATGCGGGCTATACGTCCATCAAGTTGCACGGGGCAAACGTTCGGTCTGAAGTCATGCGGATGGTCGGGAAGTATGACGATGTGGTGATCGATGTCGGTGGGCGGGATACCGCTGGACAACGGGCGGCGCTGTCTGTTGCCGATGTCTATGTCGTGCCCTTCCTACCAGGATCGTTTGACGTGTGGACGCTGGATTCTGTGGGTGAGCTGGTCGAGGAAGCCCGCGCCTTTAACGACAAACTCAAGGCAGTCTGCGTCATCAATCGGGCAGACTCCATCGGTTCAGACAATGCGGAAGCCGCCGCGATCGCCCTGGAGATTCCCAACCTCACCTATATAGATGCACCAATGGGCAACCGCAAAGCCTTCCGCAGTGCTGCCGCTCAAGGGCTGGCTGTAACGGAAATGAAGCGCCCCGATAAGAAAGCCGTTGAGGAACTGGAAAAGCTCTACAAATATCTTTTTGATGCTTAAGTGATTTCTAAGTGATGTCATAATAGAATCATTTAGATACCTTATTGATTTTGTTTCGAGTCTAGATAGAGGTCAAGATGGCAGTTGCACGAAAGCCCAAGGCAAAGAGCGTTGATGATTTTATTCAGGAAGGTGGGACAGCGCCCCAGGTGGGGACAACGAAGCCAGCGATCGAGGAAGCCAGCGAAGGAGAGGTTAAAGGGCTGAAATTGAGACTCCCGGTAGACCTGCTCAAGCGCGTTGATGATGCGGTTGCTACCCGTCGCCCTGCTCCCAGCCGTCATCAGTGGATCTTAGAGGCGCTTTACGAGAAGCTCGATCGGGAGATTGAGGAAGCAGAGTAGTATCGGATTGATGCCATAAAGATTTCATTGTGATGTCATTTTGGACTTTCTATAACATCACTTTGAAGTCTAATTTGCATCAACAGCCTCTAGCAGACCAGCGCGGAGTTTTTATTTTGAGTCTTGACTGAAGCGCGACTACAGGGGTGATTGAAGCGAAGCTGTCATGAAGTGCAATTAGGCTGAAACTCCTACGGGGAGAGGGCTTTAGAGTAGCCATTTAGCACTAAAAATTCTTGTCATATCCCTCACTTGCCTCTACTAGCTAACGAATTTACGCCGTTTCCGGCTTCGGATTAGTTCTAATTGCACCTGGTGACACGTTCGCTTCAATCACCCCTACAGCCCGATCCGTCGCTCCAGGGCATCCACCCGTCGCTTTAACTGCGCCACTTCATCTTCTGGGGTAGGTGGTATCAGGTAAGCCGTCAGAGCCGCGATCGCGATATCTGATTTGCTCTCACCCGATGCTTCGATTTTTTGTTCCAACCGTTCGTGCAGGTCTGAGGGTAGCCGCACCGAGAGTAAGGGATTTCCTTTCGCCATAATTTGATGACAGGTGTGATGACAAAACGAGGGGTAATGGTCAGTCAGGGTGATGACAACCGCGATCGTCGGGTGATGACAAAACGTGATGACAAAGTGATGACAGAATCAGCTTTCCTGATGACACCCTGATGACAGTATGCCCGACCCCGAAACAGACGTGACGATCAGAAAAGCTTATCAATCAACGAAAGAATGGGCGTTTCGGGCGGGCGTTTTGGCTTTTGATTGATAAGCTGCACTTAATTCAAGCGTACTGGTCAGCTAAAGCCTTGCTAATATGGGATTTCTTACTTGGTAAAACTGAACTAAGACCAAGTAGCGCCCAAGGAAGGTATCTCGGCATGAAGATCCACCGCAACGGACAGGCAGAGATTCTTACCCGTGCCCAGCTCGTCGAGTTGTTTGCGGTGCTGAGTCCCAAATACAGACTGCTGTTTGGCATCTGCTACTACACAGGCTGTCGTATCTCGGAAGCCTTGCAGTTGCAGCGATCGGACGTGGGTAAAGAGAACATTGTGTTTCGTCGCGCCACTACTAAAACGAAGCTGACGCGGGAAGTGGCGATCGCCCCTGGTCTGGCAGCACTGCTGGCAGTGGCAGAACTGCCGGAGCAAGGCTATCTGTTCCCCGGCAAAAAGGCAGGGAGCTGCATGACCTCTCAGGCGGCAGACCTGGCGCTGAGAAAGGCGTGTGAATATATCGGCTTAAAAGGCTTTAGCACCCACAGCTTCAGACGGACGGCGCTCACGCAGATGTCACAGGCAGGGGTGCCCCTGCGAACGATTCAGAAGATATCGGGTCATGAGTCGCTGGCGGCGCTGCAACGGTATCTAGAGGTGAGTGAGGAGAATAAACGGAGTGCAGTAGCGGTGCTGGGGTTTTGACGGTTAATGATTGACTTAGGACAAATACGCAACTCTGTTGACTATTTCTTATCCTGACAAACATTTTTCAAAGTGATGGGCGTTGTAAGTGCCTACGCAGCAAGTTCTCCGTTAAAAATAATTTTATTGAGGGAATACTGCTATTAGCTTCAATATAAGTGTTTTCAGTTTCTGCTAACACTTCAACCTCACCAAACAGCACTACCCTTGCAGCACGAAGATCTTAAGTTTTGGACCGAAGGGAAGGGTGGAAAGCCCCACTTCATTTTTAGACAAGGACGCATTTTTTATATCCTCACCTGCCAGAAAGATGGCATTCGCGGCAACTTTATGGCGATTAGTCAAGGCGAGGTAGATCGGGTTAGAAGGCAGTTGGCTGCTGCAAGCATTCCCTCTCTGTTTGACTGTAAAAAAATCTATAAGTCCATTCAGGGAATCGATATGCAGCTTGATAGGAATCAGCCAAGCTATTATATTCAGCGTTTACGGAACATCTGCTACATCATGGTTGCAGACAAATTTCTAGAGATTGAAAAAGATGGCAACCTAATTTTATTTCAAAAGAGACCGAGCTTAGTTGCCTTAAAAAACGAATCTAACACCAAAGTTACACTCAAATCTGACCAGATGCTTTGCCCATACTGCAAGTGCCCTATTGGAATAAAAAAAATAGAGTCTCACAAGAAGACTAAATGCCCTAAGCGACCGGGAGTATAGCCTTGTGCGGCAAATCTAGACACGATGCCATGATGAGGTTTAAAAGGCAGCGACGATACCATTAAGGTTTTTGAGCTTGCAGAATCGAAAGGCACTCATCCACAACCGCTTGAGGACGTTCTAGACAGTTTCTTCCAGTAAACCTGATCGTCGGCAACCCTGCACGTAATAGCATCCGATCGCGTGCATAATCTCTGACTGCCTGCTCACCCTCAAGGTGATGCTGCCCATCCACTTCCAGCACGAGACACTTACCTTGATGGAATACGAGAAAGTCTGCTTCTACTCGTCCATTGTGTTCAGTGTTGCTGATGGCAGCACCATCCAAAGTGACAAGCCCCCGACTGTTAGCAAAGAAGAGGATGCCGCGCTGGTATAGAGCTTCAGCAATTCTGCGCTCTGCCTCTGAGCGGAGATACAAGCCACCCCATTCAATCTGGTAGCCGCCTTTTGCATTTGCCTCCAGTGGAGGTCTCCCATCAACTAGCGCCTCGATGCGTTCCTTAAGCTGATCATCATAGAAAAGTCGCCAGTGGTGCGGTTTTCCATGCCCATCTGGTTGACCTGCATAGCCCAAGTGGAGATTTTCAGCAATTCTCATACAGAAGCCTGGACGGGTCTTAGGGTAGAGCTTCTGCTGAAACTTGGTGCGACAGTCTTTCCTCTGTTTAGCATTGAGTCGCTGAGTCCCTGGAGCCAGCGCCATCAAGACATCCAGCAGCTTACCTGTAGGAATTTGGACGTTGTAGGGTAAACCACTGCCGATCGGGACAATTTGACCCTGACTAGCGCGATCGATGTCTTCCGGGTTGAAGTCAACGTCACCTAAATTACTAGCATTGCTGAGCGTCATAGACACTTCTTTGAAATGATTGTGTCAGTCTTTTGGGTAAAGCCGTCAGAGTAGGAGAAAGCCACCATTAATTCTGCTAGGCAATATAAAACCCATATTTCTAGGAATGATTGAGAAGGTTGTCAAGGAATTGCTGAAGCTCGGTGTCAGCTAGTTCAGGATTCGGATCGAATGAGCTAAGAGAAGCAACACATCGCCATTTGCCATCATGAAGTTCTATGAGAGCTGGCGAAAATCCAGTATTGCCAGGAAAGATTTGTTGAATTCGCTCAGAGATCTGTTCACAGCGATCGCTGCTACTTACAATAAAAATTTGTCCGGTGGTTGACTCAACAATAAAGTCTCGCTCTAATTCATACCCCTCTTCAAGCAGAGTTTCGGCTATTGGATTTTTGTACTTGGGAATAGAATTCTCTTGCATTTTGTTTATAGTTAGGTTGACTGTTGCGCTGATATCATCATTGCCAAGAGCATCCATCCATCAAGCGAACTGCGATCGCTCGTTTGCCTGCATCAGCTTCTGGCTAAACCTTATGCACTTTCAAGACTTCATCGCCGTAGTGATTGATTACCTTAATGGCAATCTTTCCAAGCTTGCCATCCTTTGTTTTAGGTGTATCAAACGGGCGGCTGACGTTGGTATTAAGTGCTGACCATGCCGATTCATCAATTTCTGCTTTCAAGGCTCGTTTTAACTTCTCATAGGGCTGATCGGCTCCTGTAAAATAGGCATGACGCACAAAGAAGCTCTCGCCGTCATAGTTGGTGTCAATGAACCAGCAGGCGATGTCATCGATCGCGTTACTGCGAATCTCACCTGTCGTCGGGTCATAGATGTCCAAACCGTTCAATGTCACAACAAGTTTGCCGTCCTCCTGGCGCTGCACCTCCATATCTGGTTCACCAAATACCATAAACAGGTTCGCAGCCCCGGTTTTTTTCAGCAGGTCATCTCCCAGCAGCAAATCAGAGTTCATCCGCGTCACAAGTACTGGCAGCTTGCCATAGCGTTTAGATTCTTCCTGCACATTGGGGTCAAAGGCAAACCCACAAACGATCAGCAGGTCATAGCCCAAACCCTTTACAGCTTCTTTTGCAGCTTCCTTAATTTGCTCACTGCTGACGGTGCCATATTCAGGACCGATTGATACAGCCACTCGCTTGGGTTTTCCCTCAGCATCGGTGAACTCACCTGTAGCATTGAGCCACTGTCCAGCGTAAGGCTCCAGGTGATCAAACTTCAGACGCTCTTGCTTGATGGTGTTTTGCACTCCAGCCTTCCGCAAGTTCTCGATAATGCGAACCTCAAACTCATCCGATGCCTGCTGCTGCCCTTCGATTTCAGCGGTAGGATGCTCTGCGTCACTAGGTAGGAAGCGATGGGGTGAGAGGCTTTCAACGGTGAAGGGACCTGTTACCCGAATGCGTTTGTTGTCTTCATAAGGCTGGTCATACAGAATCTCGGTTTCAGCATTGAGCGCGATCGCGGCATCAATTTCCTGCTGTCGTTGTTTTCGTAGATCCCACCACTGAGCGAGTAGAGCGATCGCCTCTAGAGTCGGGGTGAACCCTTTGGTTGCCTCAAGCTCACGAGGGATCTCCCATTCCTCCCAGGTTTTACCGAGCAGGCTGTTAAGCTGGGTGCGAATCGGCTCTATTTGTCTCTGCCATTTAGTATGGATAGTATCGATGTCAGGGCTGTTGGCGATCGCTTTCAGCGTCACATGGGGTACGCGCTTATTGACAAATCCTTTTTTGATATCGCCTTCTGTCTTAACTGCAATTCCAGTATTCGTTTCCCAGGGGAGATTAGTTTGAGACGAAACCTGCGCTTGTATGTCTTTACCGTTAACAGGCGTTACGCTAGAAATGCTTGTTAAGGATTGCTCTTTCAATCTCCCCTCTGGTGAATCTGCCAGCAAGTAATAGGGGAACTTTGTAGACATCAGGCGAGTACGGGTAAGAGCAAGAGCAACCCGGCTTGTGTCGATGGTTATCCACCGTCTACCCCATTGCTCGGCAACACAGGCAGTTGTACCACTGCCACAGGTAGGATCTAGAGCTAAATCACCAGGATCAGTGGTCATGAGAAGGCAGCGTTGAATAAATTTCTCGGCTGTTTGAACCACATATGTCCGTGTCATTGCTGCTGGTTGATCAGACCAACAATTATCAATCTGGTTAAGAGAAAAATCATCGTAATACTGTTTCAAATATGGGCTATTACCGAGCAAAAATAGGCGGTTTGCTTTAATTAGATTCTCAATTCCAGAGCGGTTAGTTCGCCAGCTTTTATTTCCATAAGAGTTGCATTCAACGCCATTCAAATTGAACGAAAACATACAGCTAAGTGTAAAGCCAGAAGATGTCATTTTTCCTCGACGAAATACACCTTTATAGCTACCAATGTTAGAAAACTCATCCTCGCTAAGTTTTCGATAGCCTATAGCAGAGGTATCATCATTGATGAATCGATATTCTTTGTCATCTGAAATATCCTTCGCTGTCCAAAGTGGTCTAAATTTTACTTTTTCTATGTCTTTTGCGTACCAAATTATATAGTCATAAACTTTTGCTATACCGCTTTGTCCAAGTGCAGCAAGGCTTTTGAAGTTAATTTGAGCAAAGAAGTTGCCTGCCCCAAATATCTCATCCATCAAGCATCGAACTAGATGTACATTCTCATCGCCAATTTGTACAAAAACGCTACCTGTTTCTGTTAGTAGCTCACGCGCCACAACCAAGCGATCGCGCAAGTACGCCAGATAAGAATGAATCCCCTTTTCCCAGGTATCGCGGAAGGCTCGAATCTGCTCCGGCTGGCGAGTCGCATCTTCAACCTTGCCATCTTTCACATCGCGCTTTCGAGTCGAAACCTGCCAGTTAGAGCCAAACTTGATGCCGTAGGGTGGGTCGAGGTAAATCATCTGCACCTTACCCTTCAGCCCTTCCTTCTCTGCCAGAGAGTTCATGACCAGCAGCGAATCACCTAGAATCATCCGGTTTGCCCACTTCATCCCGTCCTTATGGGTATAGAAGTCAATCTGCTTGTCAAATTCCAGCCCATCAAAATCGTTGCTGAACATCCCTAACTGCTCCTCAGCCTGCTCTTGCCGTGCATAGCTACGGAAACTTTCGATAATAGAATGGGGATGAATTTTCTCCTGAATGTAGATCGGTACGGCTGGCACTTCCAAGTCAGCATTGTCTTGCTCATCCTTGCCCTTCCAGACGAGCTGGGGGTCTAAGGATGGGTCACGGGGATACAGCACCGTCTTAGGGGTCTTCTCGTCGTCAGCCACAAAATCACGCAACTCTTCGGTAGGGATATTAGCGCGTTTGTCGCTGTGCTTGACGCTGTTGATGGACATAGCTGGCAAGCTAGCTTTCTTCGCCATAACAAATAAACTCCTATAAATCCCCGTCTTGTAAGGCAGCGCGGATCGCCGTTTCAGCATTCCAGGGATCGATAATTTCGATATAGCCCCAACGCCCAAAGCCGTCATGATTATTCACGGCTGGCACCCAAAAGTTCTTGGCATGAAAGGCTTTGGTAAGTTTGTCTTTCCGCTCTGACTGCCCAGAAACTTCTACCACCAGGTTCAGCAAACCGTCAGGGTCGCCATCGTTCACCCGCACAATGAAGTCTGGGACATAATTTTTAGAATCGCCGCTCATGGTGTAGGGAATATGAAAGCCCAAATGGTCATTTTTGACGTAGCAGACCACCTCTGGCATTGTCTCTAACACCTGTGCCATCTTCGCTTCCCAGTTGCTATCTAAGACCACATGGGAGACATGGCATCTATCAGCAGAGGTCGCATACACCGCTTTGATGCTGTCAAAATCGACGTTGCTGCTAGTACCGATCGTGTCGTTGGGCTTGAGGATAGGTTTCAAGGTTTTCTTGCCCTCCGATGCGGCGATCGCACCATAGATTTTGTCTGCCGCTTCATGTGCGAGTTCAATCAGTAACAGTTCTTGTTTGAACGTGCCAGCTTTACACTTAACGCACTCCTTCAGCCAAGCTCGCGTGATCTGCAATAGCTGAGGGAAGAGCCACGCCTGCACCTCCGAATCAAACTGATGCACATCGGTTTTATCAGGGCGATTCTCTCCATCCCAGCGGAAGTATTTTTCTAGCACTAACTTTGCCAACAGAAACACCACTTCCTGTTCCCGGCGCTGCTTGAGGTCTTCCAACGAGTGAATCGAAGACGCTCCCACAATCGGCGCATTCTCCGTTTTGATCGGCAGATCTTCAGTAGACAGGGTGAGTTTAGAACTGGGAGTGAACTTGTGAGTCAGCGTCTGGCTGCTGATGTCGTAGCGATAGCCTAAGAGCTTAGGAAACTGAATCTCGCAATCCGCAGCACGGGACTCAATCGAACGTACACGAGTCGGAATCTTTCTCGCCTTCACGCCATCGCCCGACTTCGCGCAGGGGATAAAGGCAAACGGCACCCCGTAGACCTCGGCATACTCCGGCTCAAAGGCTTGAAAGGCGACTCTTTGACCATTCACATCAATCTGATGCTGCGTGAGGGCATAACTAATCCGGCGTAACCCTCGCCCCACAACCTGCTCACAAAGCAACTGAGTACCGAACGCCCGCACACCCAACACATGAGTTACCGTGTTCGCATCCCAGCCTTCCGTTAGCATCGATACGGAGACGACACACTTAATTTGCTCTCCTAGCTTGCCAGGTTTACCAACAGTGTTCATTACCTCGCGCAGCAAGTCTTCATCGCTGATTTTGTCAGGGTCAGAACCAGGGTAGCGATCGCGGTACTCTGCCTTAAATTCCTCAATCTCTTGGGCTGCGATTTTCTTAAAGTCAGCGCTCATCGCATCGCCAGACTCAAGCTGTTCGCTGTCCACCAAGATGGTGCTAGGGCGAGATGTCCATTGCCCATGCTCCACATTGTTAAATAGCTCCAGCTTCCCTGGTGCCAGAATGGGGCTACCATCTGGGTTGAGCTTGCCCGTTTCCCAACCGCAAATGTAGTCATAGACCAGTTTAGAGACGGCTGTATTATTACAAACCACGATGAAGACAGGGGTAGTGATTCCTTGCGCCTGTGCCTCACCGTTTTGCTCCCAAAGGGTATAAGCCTTTTTGTAATTGTCATAAAGGCTGGTTAACGCCCCTTCTAGCTCCATTGGCAAGTTTGGTCCGCCAGGGGCTTTACTGGCTTCTTTATCTGCCTTCGTGCCCTTGGGGAGATGATCACGAATCAACGCCCAAATGTTGCGATAAGCAGGCATCGTCCCCTTCTGGCTATCGTCATCGATGGGCACACGGGGAATTTTCACAATGCCACTCTCGATCGCATCAATCAGCGAGAAGTCAGACACCACCCACGGAAATAGCTCACCCTCAGAATAGCCAGACCCCTTGAGGAAGAACGGAGTCGCAGAGAGGTCATAGACGATTCTTACGCCTAGCTTTTGCTGGATTGCCTCAATCCCAGAAATCCAAACTCGCGCTTCTAGATCGCGCTTCTCAGCCTCCTTGCGCTCATCCCCTTTAAGCTTGTCCGCACTCGTTTTACCCCGATAGCAATGGTGTGCCTCGTCGTTGATCACGATGATGTTTTGCTTGTTGCCCAGTTCCCGGCAAACTCGCCGCACCATTTGGGCTGGGGTTTCTGTAAAGGGACTCTCGCCCCCTTGAGTCAAAATGCTCTTGGTCGTTTTGCTGGCTTTCTCCCCCTGCTCTCGCAACAGAAAGGAATGGTAATTGATGATGACAATCTTTGCCTTATCCAACTCTGGCAGCAAGTCAGCAGGAACTAGATCCAGCCTGCGATAGTAGTTTTCGGGGTCGTTGGGTTTGAGGACACGCAAGCGATCGCGAATCGTAATGCCAGGAGCAACAATCAGAAACGCATCGCTAAACATCCGGCTCTGAGGGTTTGCCAGCTTATTCAACGTATTCCAGGCAATCAGCATCGACATCACAAGCGTTTTGCCGCTACCTGTCGCCATCTTGCAAGCGATCCGCAACAGCGACGGATTAGCATCTTCGCTAAACTGCTTGAGTTCATTGCTAATCCAGTTCTCACCAAGCTTTCTAGCAACCTCAGTGATGTAAATGACCGTTTCTAACGCCTCAATTTGACAGAAGAACAACTTGCGATCGCGCTCTGGGTCAATCCAATGCTGAAGTAGTTTCTTAGTTGTTGGAGTAACATACTGGTAGCCTCCCCAGCGCCACTGGCGAACTTTTTCCCGCACTCGGTTGATGAAGTCGTTTGGCTTAACTCGATCCTGCGTCCATCCGCTCAGGTCTAGCTCTATCTGTTGCGTCTTCTTCTTGGGCTGTGCGATCGGGACGAAATAATGGCTAATGCGTCGGGACTCAACAATTTCATTCGTAATGCCATCATCATCAAAGCGAAAATGACGCTCTGGTTCTGCGAACGGAGAGTTGATGATCGGATTCTCAATGACAACTTGCTTCATAGGCTGTAACAGAGCAAAAGTATTACTTGCTTAAAGGGCTTTGCCTGAAATCCCATAAAATAGTTAGCAATAGCGTAACTCACCCTTAGTTACAGAATGCCCAAGATCGGACGAACAAACATCGAACATTTAAACGTGCGGCTTCCAATTTCGGAAATGGAAACCCTGCGGCGCTACTGTGAGGAAACGCAACGCTCTCAAACAGATGTCATTCGAGAGTTCATTCGCAGCCTAAAACCTATCGCGGTGTCTTCCGATAATCCCAAGGCTTCATAGCAGTCGGGTCACTCCACACACCCCGTCGCTGCTGCTTGGCTTTTGCTTCCATCTGCGCGTATCCACGTCCATTCGGGCACCGACTAGCATACTTCGTATACACGTAAGCCATTCCCGCTACCAACTGTTCGTCGTTCAACAGCTTCTCCTCTTCTGGCTGCTGCGGGTTGTGAGCCGGAACATACAGTTCAGCCACCTTGCGCCCATAGCGATCGGTGTCACTGATGTACAGAATCACCTGATTCCCAGCACTGGCAATCAGCGATCGTAGATTGTCCCGGCTCTGCACCCCCAACGGCTGGCTCAACTCCGGCGCATCAATCCCACACAACCGTACCTTCAGCTTCTGCCCGCCCTGCATCACGGTGATAGTGTCACCATCATGCACATTAATCACATCTGCTGGCTCACTTTGAGGCTTGGGCACAAGTCCCGGTACTGGGGAAGGAGCTGCTGGGTCATCATAGCCCGGTCGCTTTGCTTGCGACTGCTGCCACTGCGAAGAGACATAGACCCAACCAACAACCGCGACCGCTCCAATGGGCAGAAGATTCAACAGCGCTTTCGCTTTCATTCCGTAGCTTCCCCGATGTCTCTCAAATGGGTTGGTGAATACAGGTTTTAGAGTTCCCAAATGCGGGACTCTCACCTTACCCCTATCGATTCATCTATGAACAACTCTCTTGTGAGGAAAGCAGCGGCAGTTCTCGGTCTAACGTTGGCGATCGCCCCTGCTCTGACTCAACTCTCTACCTCCGCTCAAACGGCTCAGTATGCACCCTTTAAGGATGCCGAGGGCAATGTCTACCTTGCGCCTGGTAGCGCGAATGCTGAAGTTGCCGTTACCTTTGGGTCGGTCGAAAAGCAAAAGGATGTCAAAGCCGATGCTTGCGGCACCGTTCACCTGACCCCTTCAAGCTCGATTCCCTTGTCTAATGCCTTTAAGGTCGATGGTATCAGTGTCAACCCTGCCTCCCTCAGCTCAGACATTCTGCCCAAGTGCGTAAATGGCAGCCTGGAACAGCCTCGCGCCAGCAACTTCAAAACGGCAGACGGCAAAATTCACATCGTCGGCAAGACGGCAGGCTCCTACTACAAGCTTGCCTACAATGCGGCTGTGATTCGGAAGGTGAAATCCAACGCCTGTGGCATTGCGCGGATGGGCAGCAGTGCCTCTACACCACTCCTCGCCACGACTGTTTTTACGGTAAATGGGATTGACTACACCTATGGTCAACTGTCTACAAAGACTCCCTGGCGCTGCTCTAATGGGGTGACGTATCAACCCTATGGGGGCAGCTAGTTTCGCCTTTACTGAGAGCCTCTTAGCCTCCCGATCGGGGGGCTTTTTTGTGGCTACCCATATAACGGATTAAGAAATAACAATCAAACTGCCATGAGCTGCTGTATCCCGTATTCTCTACATGAACGGTTACGACAGCAAATAAGCGCAGATTTTAGTATATGCGTACTTAAAGCTGAACCGATAAATCAAAGGAGTCAAGCTCTTTAGTACATAGATACGATCTTTGTCTGTACGCTTGACAGGCTGAAGCTTCTAGTGTTTGATAGCACCAACCATCAGTCAATCTCTACCTATAGTGCTTGATGATGACATCTAATCCTACCTGTAGGGTTATGGTAGTTTGCCAATAACTGGGATGGTTTTCCTCTAAGAGATTATTTCAAGGAGAGGAAACTAACTCACTGTTGGCTTCAAAAAAGTAAAATGCCCCAGTTCACGGTATTTTACCTCCGCCAAACCAGGACAACTTAAATTATTAGTGAGTTAACAGTATCATGCCTTCTCAAAAAATCAAGACCTCAAGCCAACCTAGAAGACGACGAGCAACCTACAACCCAAAGCAAGAACAGTACAGACTCCGGCTCATGCAAGCAAGGTGGGCTTCACAGCTCTACTGGTGCGTTAACGCAACCTCAGCAGGACTCATCGCCTCAGCTACATTTTTCTTTATAACAGGACAGATTAACCAAGCTGTCGCGTCAGGTGTTGGCGGTACATTATCCACTGCTTTTCACCGTCGCGTTGAAGAAATGGAGCGTGAAGCCAATAATCGGCTCGACAAGGCAGTAAGGGCGCAACGACGTAAAGCACCGCCACGTAAAGCACCACCAGCCAAACAAAGAGGTGATTGATAATTAGGTGCTGCGGACAAACGCAAGCAGAGGGAAGACAATTGCTATCCCTTTACTCCAATAGTTAGAGCCTTCTACTGGTCGTATTTGCTTTTTTCCACGGCGAAGCCTCCCTATGGAGGCTTTTTATTCAACAATTATTCCTCCCCCGCACCCAACACCAGTAACTTGATCCGCGCCATCTGCGATCGCAACCTTGCCCAAGTCTTAAACGTCTCTGCCTTCTGCCTGTCCAGCGCGTTCAAATTGCCCAAAAACTGCGTCGTCTCGCCCTGCCCAAAGCGATAATCCACCTCAATCAAGCGATGGCGCAACACCTCGCGCTTTGAGATCTCCTGTGCTACCTGAAAGTCTCGCCGCAGTACGTCAAAGTCCAGCACCTGCAACATCACCTGTTCACGGATTTTGTCTGCCAGGTCAGCCCGTTGCTTCTCCACTTCTGCTACCTTCACCTGCAAGTCCGCGATCGCAATCTGCCGGGACTGCGCTGCTGGATCGCCACCGATGGCATTGCGAAACAACGGCACGCCAATCAACGAGAGGACTTCGTTAATCGCACCTGTGGGCTTGACGAAGAAATCAAACACCCGATCAATAAACCCTCGCTTACGGGGTTGCTGCCCCTGCTGTATGGGTACGTCTTCCAGTTTCAGATAGCTCTGCACCAATGGCTCAAACACGCCCAGCGCGATCGTCTTCTGGTTGTTCTTGCGGGCTTCTTCAATCTTGGTGTTGATGACTTCGATCCGCTGGTCAATGGCTTGCAGCGTTTTAGACTTGGCGATCGCCGCTGTCTGCAACTGCCCAATACACGTATCAGAAGCCTCCAGGCAGGGCAAATCACCCAGCATTGACTTCCACAAATCATCATTCACCCGCATCTGAATCAGCTTATCCAGCGAGTCTCCCGCTGGATTCAAGGGGTTTGCCTCGCCCTGTAGCGCGTCCGGTTCATCAGTGGGTTCCGTTTCCGTCTGCTGGACTGGAACTGGCGGAGACGGCTGGACTTGGGGAGACGATTTGACCGGAGCGATCGCCTGACTCCTGACTCCTGGCTCCTGACTCCTGACTTCTGCCACTCCCGGACTGCACAGCATTAACAGCCAGAGTAAGTTCAACCACGAAACTCTGATCATTTTGTCCCTCATATTTGATGCGTTGAATCACTCCGGCGTAGGGTGAACGAATTGCCGACAGTGACAGGATTTGAGCGTTCAACTGCTGCCTTTGTGCCTCCAGTTGCGCCAGCTTAAACGAGCGATCGCGTTCTTGGTCCTGCTGATGTTGCAACTGTTCCTGTCGCTGTAGCTCTTGCTGCTGGATGGCGATCGCCCGTTTCGATTGCTCCAACGAGTGCAAATATTCCTGATAGGCACGGTCATTCTGCGCATTTCCCAGCTTTGCCCGTGCCAGTTCCACCTCTGAGTTTGCCTGGTCTACGTCGCGCTGCCGTTGGTCAAGTACCGCTTGCTCATGGGGAATGGTCGCCTCTGGCAGTTCACTCTTAGGGAACGATTGCAACAGGTCTAACTTGCGCTGCTGGAGTTCCTTGTTACGCTGCGACTGATCCGCCTTGAGCTTCACCCGTTCCACCTCTGCCACTTCCTGAAAGAAGGTCGGCGCGGGGAGGCTGGCTAACTCTGGAATTGATCGCACGGGGGGCGGTCCCGTTACCGCTTGCTTGAGTCGGTCAATCTGTAGCTGGAGTTGTTTGCGCTGTGCCTCTAGTCGGGTGCGGTCATTGACACGATCGCTGAGCATCTGCCCCTGGCTCACCGAATCCCCTTCCTTCACCCGCAGGTCATCCGGGCTGGAGAGTGTCAGCTTGAGCCGCAGCAACCGAGCGCCGTTGCTTGTCACCGACTGCTGGTCGCCTAACTGAATGGGCGGCTGTACCGACTGAGCATCCGCCTTCAGCAACGGGTCAACCTTGCTACAACTGCACAGAGCCACTGCCAGCGCTGCCATTATCCACCGTCTCACTGTGTCCTCCTGACCATGACTGAACCCTGAACAAAGATGTTAGGCAACTGCTCTAGAGTCCGGCGCGTCGCTGACTTGAGGTTGATCCGTGCCTGCTCTCCACCAGGGCGCTCAATCGTGACGGTTGAGAAATAGCGGGGGTCAGAAGTCACAGACAACAGTTGCCCTTCCTCGGTTAAGAGTTCCCCAGTCACGCGATCAGTCTCTTGCATCACGTTGACCAATTGAGCGATCGGCGCAGGTTGCCGCATTTCCACAGGC
>NZ_JCACKR010000136.1:0-25576 GCF_059505485.1 Stenomitos rutilans | reverse complement strand
GCTGATGCTGAAGCGGCTTGCTGCCTCCCCTTGAGATCTCAAATGGGTTCTATAAGGTTGTGTCGAAGTCATCCTTGGGGAGAAGCAGTGAGTTGCTGCGGCTGAGGGTGAGCGAGATAGGCGATCGGGTTCACGGCTCCCTGTGTAGGAGTGTGGAGTTCAAAATGGCAGTGTGGACCTGTAGCGCGTCCCGTACTGCCCATGAGGGCGATGACTTCTCCTTGCTCAACAAGATCGCCCGCTTTAACGAGAAGGCGGCTACTGTGGGCGTAACGGGTTGTACTACCGTCCGTATGCCTGATTTCCACCAGATTGCCATAGCCACCACTGTGCCAGCCTGCAAAGATTACTTGTCCGACCGCACTCGCCACGATCGGCGTTCCGGTTGGTGCTGCAATGTCGATGCCTTGATGCAGCCTACCCCACCGCCAGCCGTAGCCAGAGGTGAGCGTTCCGTGCGCTGGGTAAATGAAGGCTGGATAGGGGTTGACCGCATCAGCCGTTGGGATGCTTGAGGGTAGAGCCTGGGTTGCTTGGGGAGCGATTGCCAGGAAGTACCCTAGAACAGCAAGGATGAGTAGTCGTTTCATGGCTGTGAGGAGTGGGTAAGTTCTCCTCACGTATTGCCCAACTGCCCATAGTGGCTAGGGGAATGGTACGGAATAGCTGTGATCGCCAGAGTCAAACTAAGCCTGCCGTTGAGTGATTTGTCTAACCTCTTCCACTGGCAGTTCCAAGATCTCTGCGACTTCTTCCAGGCTCAGACCCTTACTTAAAAGCCGGGAAACTACCTTGAGCCTGGTTTGACGCTCCAGGTCTTGGTAAATTCTGGTTTCTTCCAACGTTAAGCCCAGCAATGCTTGTACCTCTTCTCAATTAAGTTGAAAAATTTATAGACGACAGTCGTTTGAACAGTCTCAAGACTGCTGTTGAGCGATTCGACGGATCACTTGTACATTGATACCAGTCTGTTGAGCGATTTGTTCCGCCGTCATACCAGACTTAAGCAGCAATGGTACAGTCACTGCCAAAATTTCTTCCTGCCCCTCCTTTTTTGCTTCCTGATAGACTTTTGTTTCTTCTAAACTGATTCCTAGCATTGCTTCTACCTCTTCTCGACTTAAATCAGAAAACTTGTAGACGGCGATCGTGGTGACTATGTCTATTATCTCGTCTCTGGAAAGGATTCCTACTTCTTCTTGCTCTACCCGGTCAATCAATGTTCTGGCTTGCGCTGCCATTTGATTTTCGGGAGCGATCGTCAGTTGCATCAGGCTGATACCTACAGGTTGTTCGGTTGGGTCGCCCAACTCGTCCAGGTAGATGCACTGCACCTGATCACCGTTGAGCAGCGATCGATGCATCGTTGTGTTCTCTGGTTCGAGGCTGCGGGAGGGGAAGATAACGACCCCGTACCAGTCATCGTAAAGGGTCTGGTTACGGTAGAGGTAGAGCAGGGATTCCGAGAAGAAGCGATGGTAGAGGGAGTCGTCTTTTTGAAACTGGACTTCGCAAAAGAAGACAATTTTGGGTGTGGCATCTTCGGGCGGCAGGAAAACGCCATCAATGCGAAAGGTGGGTTCTTTGACCTCAACGGACTCGAAACGGTAGCCGCGTAGTTGGAGAGGGGGCTGATCGAGGAGGGTAAAAAGAAGTCCAGGGAAGCGTTTAAAGATCTGATAGAAAATAGCGTCTCGTCGCACGGGGTGAAGGGAGATGAGGGTGCAAGGTTGATTGTAAGGGCTGGGGTGATCGTGGTTTTAGCCACAAACGAGATCATTCTTTAGTGAAGTGATTTCTGGTCAGAGCAACCTAGCTTTTGTCGTAGCTCTTCCAGTTCTGTTTTTGGTAGCCAACGGTTCAATTGCTCAAGAATTTGAAGCCAGTTACATAGTTGTGCAACCGACCTTAGCTGAAGATTGTGAACCTGCTCAACGATCCATAGCATCCCGTGAAAGGGGACTTCTTCTTCAATGCAGACAGATCTTAAAGGCTGTTCGTTTGTTAATAATGTATGTCCAAAGGTCTTTGCATGATGGAGATTTAGGGCATCTTGAAGGCTCAATCTACCTTTTCTGTATTTCTGGGCAGCCTTAACCCCTTTTTGCTCTACTGTAATTTCCTTGACTCCTATCTGCCGAATATCTTCTACTAAACTGGGTTGCTTTGGATGTTCGCAATCGATCAATACCATATCCAAGACTTCTGCTATTCCCAAGCTAGCTAGAGTATCTAGCCCCTCAACACAACCCAGGTCTATCAGAATGTTTGCGTCTAGGAGAAAGATCAAAGCGTATTTTCCTCCATCCAATCATTCAATTCTTCCCGCACATCTGTAAGGGGCTTTCCTAGAATCTCTGCGGCTCTGGAAGCTGTAATTTCCTGTCTAATTAGCGCCAGATATACCAACCGCTCCAGCCTAGTTAAACCTGGTGGTTTAGGTAGAGTAGGTTGCTCAGCATCAAAACCATACTTTTTGTTCAGTATTCCTAACTGTTGCCCCATCTGCTTTTGGCTGATGATGCCAACTTGTTCTGCACGGCGTAAAACGGTTCTCAAGCTAACACCGTATCGACGTTTCAAATCAGCTAAAAGTGGCTCTGGTAGCCAGCGGTTGCGGTAGGAATGAAGTTCTTTACGAAGAATATTCTCCGACAATAGAACAGCACCTGATAGATGGTCTGCCGCCTTCTCACGCGGATCTTTCTTATTGCGGGTCGATACTAATGGCTCTAAACCAGTCTTATACTCTTGACGATGAAAAATTAGATGCGCTAATTCATGCAAGGCAGTAAAGAATTTCCGTTCGGTTGGATGATTTTGATTGATAAAAATCACAGTTCCTAACCTATTGGTATAGGCGGAAAAGCCAGAGATCGCCGTTGGTAAGGGATGCAGAATAACTTTGAGTCCTTTCGATTCCAGCAATGCCAAAGCATTACCTAAGGGTGAGGATTCACTGACCCCAAGCCAATCGCGTACATCCCTAGCAATTTCTTCAACAACGTAATCGTTGTAGCCTTCCAAAGGGCGCTGTTCTGGCAGAACAGGCAATTCTTCCAAGATTTTCTCGATGGCTGCGTAGTTAGTCGCTTTCTCAGTCAAAGATGCTTGAAGTGTAGGTGTGAGAGCAGACGGCTCATCTGCACGGAATAACAGACAGACTTCTGGCTGGGCTACTTCATCCGCTGCTTCTAAATTCAACAGAAGTTCTACAGACACACCAAGCTGCTTGGCAATCTTTGTCAGTTGCACCAATGAGGGATCTCGATCGCCCGTTTCCCAAGCTGCAATGGTCTGACGAGTCACACCAATCTTCTGCCCTAACTCTTCCTGAGATAGCCCTACTTGCTCTCGACAGGCACGAATTGAGTTAACATTCAACATTCATTTTTTGATCGTGTATAATAGATTTTGTTAACTAAATATAACATCGAAGGAGGTGTTTATGGCATATTCGCCAGGGCAGATCGCCCTTGTGAGCGGGCAGTACACAGTGATTGCCCCTAGTGGGCGATCCGCTGGTCGAGAGGTAACAGTGACGAAAGGTGAACCCTTTCCCCCTGCGCCTAGTTCCGGTTACACCTATGTGATCGCCGACCCGACCAAACACAAACGATAAGTGGCTTGCCCTCCAAATTGCACGAGAGACAAGCCACTTTTTGTTAGGTAACAAACGATCGCTCAGCGTCAACTGAGCGATCGCCCTTATTTCAGGATATCAGGCAATGGAAGGGTTCTTCAGTTAACTGAGTCACGTTTTGGCTTCTCCATCAGCAGGAATGTAACGCCAAGCGTCTCTAGACTCGTCGTCCAACTTACACCCCTATCTTCTATTATTTGGAGGTTTTGTCAATGTTGAGCTTTTCAATTTATCAAGACAATCTGCGCCAATACCGTTGGCGGCTCAAAGCCAGCAACGGTCAAATCATTGCTGATTCGGGTGAAGGCTATATCAATCGTTCTGATTGCCAACACGCCATCAGCTTGATTAAGCAATACGCTCCTGCTGCAACGGTTCAGTAGTGCGCGATCGCGTCATCGATTTGACCATGCGAAACAGTCGGAGATTGCGTCTAAAAACAGCTCCAACTGTTGACATTAATGTGATCACATTCCTGAAAATCAGAGGCATTTAACCATGCAACGTCAAGCAGTAGTATCCAGCGATTTGCAGAGTGTCGGCTACGACGAAGCCAGCCGAGTGTTAGAAATTGAGTTCAAAAATAACACTGTCTACCAATATTTCGGTGTCCCTGCTGGAGAACACCGAGGGTTGATGAGCGCCGCTTCTCATGGCAAGTATCTTCATGCCCATATTAAAAATGCTTACCCTTATGAGCGGGTTCGGTAAAGTTAGATAAGCTGCTACATTGGGAAATCGCAATGATTGCAAATTCAGGCTTCCCCAGAATGACTCCCCAAGAGTACTTAGTGTGGGAAGAAGCTCAACCTCTGCGCTATGAATACTTCAACGGCGAAGTCATGGCGATGACCGGGGGAACGATTCCGCACAATCAAGTGGCAGTGAACCTATCGGCGCTGCTCAAGTCGCATGTGCGGGGAAAGGGCTGCAAGGTGTTGACCAGCGATGCCAAAGTAGCCGTGTCTGAAAGTGGTCCGTTTCATTACGCTGATGTGTCTGTGACCTGTGACGATCGCGATCGCACGGCACGGCAATTCATTCGCTATCCCTGCTTAATTGTGGAAGTGTTGTCACCTAGCACCGAAGCGGTTGATAGAGGGGAAAAGTTTCGCCAGTATCGCCGGATTGAAACGTTGCAAGAATATGTGTTGATTGATCCCGATCGTCCAGGGTTGGAATGCTATCGCCTGAATGAACGGGGCAATTGGGAACTGGTGCAATCAATCGGCAGCGAAGCGAATCCCGAAACCACTAAAGTTTATCTTGCCAGTCTGGATTGTCGATTCCCGTTAGCACTGCTCTATGAAGATGTCGAGCTTCTACCCTAAAGTTCGCCCTTAAAGGCTTTGTCCAAAATCGACGGTAACAGCGCATTGAGTTCTGCTTCTGTCTCTGTTTGCAGTTGCTTCAGCCCATCGACTTTGGCTTGCAGGTCATCCAGGTAAGCAACAATACAGTGTTGTTCGGAGAGTGGTGGAATCGGAATAGTAAGCTTTTCTAAATCCTTAAGATTCATATTGGGCTGAGTTGTTTGTGTCGTACCTTCCAGCGCAACTTTTTTTGTATAGTTCACTGCACAGTGGAGGAATTCTGGCGTAACCTTGTCTTGAAATGGCGTGATACCAACAATGCTGTCTGGAAAACAAGACTCGAATGTGAGAATCCCAGTCACTCCAATTGTCGCCCCTGTAATGGCGATAACGACTGTTCCAACTGGAAACAATCGACTAATTTTCAACCCGTCTTCATTGAGAGTCTGAGTGTACTGTCGGATGTATCGATTCGAGCTAGAAATATCTCCGATTTGAATAAATGGAATTTCACCACCATAGAATCGTGGTTCATTTCGTGGGCGGTGAGTAAATTTTCCTCGCGCAACCTCAGCAGCTTGTTTTAACGGTTTAGATTCCCATCCAGAGACTTGCATTTGCTGATCAAAGGTTTGTACTAAGGCAGAGTTGAGAAGCAATGCTGCTTCCTCTAATGCCGTCGATCGCAACTCCCTTGCCTCTTCCACTTTCCCCGCCAACTCCTCAACCCGCGCCACAATCCGCCGCACATCTGCCAGTAATGGTGGTAAAGTTGGTAGCTCTAATGACTTATCACCTGATTGTCGTGTTTCAACAGCTTCCAAAAACTCACAGATTTGATTTTGAAGTTCAATGTCTGGAATTGGTAGCAAAGTTTCCCGTATAAGTTTCTGACTAATATTTGGTTGAGCACCACCGAAACTAATATTTAGAAAATCTTGTCTCTTAGATCGAAAAAACCAAAATAAAAACTGATTGCTTAGGTTATCTACTATTGGTGTTACAGCGCAAACAGCCTGGTTAGAGGCAGCATCAAGACCAAGAATACCAGTCTTTCCAACTGTTGCCCCATATAGCGCGATAACGAGAGTTCCTTTTGGGTAAATCTTTGCTGAAGAGTTTTCTAGACCTTCCTCGGTAATGTACTCTTCAACTGAATCAATTAAACCATCATTTAGTTCACCGGACTTGATCCAAGGAATTGAGCCGCCGTAGTAGGAAGTTTGCCCTCGATCTGGGGTTCCACCTGATGTGGTTTCTGCGACCGAAACCAATACGTAAACATGCGTACCAGCTTGTTCCAATGCCTGAAATATCAGTTTGGAGGCTGCAATCAGAGTTGCATTACCCAAATAACGCTGTTGAGATGCCGTTAACTTAGGCATTAATCACCTATGCAAGAACTGTTGGTGACAACCTCTGCCATTAAAGCAACATCTCCTGCGCCAAGTCTTCAGGTGAGTAATTAACAACTGCAACCCCTAATTTACTCACTAGCTCAATAAACGTTGCTTTAGAGTAGCCTGCCAATTTTGCTGCTTGACCGATCGAAAGCTTTTCGGTTTCAAACAGTTTGACTGCCATTAAAAACTTAGCGTCCTCTGGCAAAATTCCAGATGGTAATTCAATCATCAGAGTACTCATCGCCGTTTCTCCAAAATGAATTGTGTTCCCTGATAAATTACGGTAGCCATATGTAAGATTTCTTGGCGGCGCAGCCAATTGGGGCTTTGCTCGATCGTCTGTGTTTCAATCACATCCACCTCTCGACCCACCAGGGCTGCAAGCTGGTGTTGCAGCTCCACCAAATCCAGCAAACTCACCGCCGCATCGGGCGCAAACGTCACCAGCACATCCACATCACTCTCTGGGCAAAAGTCATCCCGCAACACCGAGCCAAACAGGGCAAGCTCAGTGATGTGCCACTGCTGGCAAACGGTTTCGATTTGCGCGGGTGATAGTTGCAGGCGATCGTAGAGTTGCTGGTTCATGTTTTTACTGCCCCATCAGCCGTGCCAGTTTCTTTAACACCTGCAACGCCGCTTGCCATTCCTGGGTCAGCGTATAGAGCGAAAACACCCGCGATAGGCTGTACTGTCGCTCTGGTTGCAATACGAGCTTGATAAACAATACATCATCCCCATTCGTTAACATCCCAAATTGGGGTTTCTCTAAATCTGGCGTTGCCATCATATACGCCAACGCCTGCGGCAACGCCGATCGCGTGGAAATCGTCGTCTTTTTCGATTCCAATACCAGTGTCCAAAACTGTCGCTGCATAATCAACACATCAATCCGCCCTCGCAAAATTTCTTGCCCATCTGCCACGGTTACTTCCACACCCGCTTCTGCCTGCATCCGAAACGGCGGATCATAAAACCCCGGCAGTTCCAGCAAGGGCGATGCCACCAACAGCATCACCGAGCCTTCCAGCAAATCGCCTTCAGCCCGATGGTACAGCAGCCGTTTGCGCATAATTTGCAGCTTCGCCCGTTCCGCCTCACTGAGATCGGGTAACTCTTGCTGCCACTCGCTAAAAAACTGCTCATCCTCAACCCGATGTAACCCAAACCGGGCTTCCACCTCTGCCAAGCTTTTCACCGCATCCGTTACAGCAATCATTCGCGCCACTAGGGTTCCTCCTCTGCCGATGGTTTGGTTTTGAGGACATCTTTAATTTCGCTCAAAATCTCTAAGATGCGTTGTTCTTTCTGCCAGATGTCGGCAACCAACTGCTCTGGCGGCAAATGTTCAAAGTCGGTTTGGGCATTGGGGTTCTTCTGATCCAGGTTGTAGATATACCAGTACAACGAGTCGCCCGTTGCCTGCTCCCGTTTGGCAAACTCTCGCTGCTCTCGCTCCGTTGTCTGAAGCTTTTTCTGCCGTTGCTTCAGCGTCTGGATTTGCTTGGGGGTGTCTGCCTGCTGAATCTGGGTTTCTAGCTCCTTGCTTTGCCGCACCGCTTGATTGGCGATCGCCTCTGCCTGTTTCACCGCATCCCAGTGGGGTTGAGCCTCCGCTTTCGCCGTTTGGTAAATGGCTCCAAAGTCATACGTCCAAGCCTGCTCATGCTCGGTGCGGTCATGCCACCAGGTCAAGCACGCCTCAAAATCCCCATCCTGCATCGGCTTGGTTTTGGAGTAGTTTTTCTTCCCCTCCGGTAATGCCACCTCGTAATACCAGATCGTCTGCGTAGGTCCCGATGCATCAAAAAACAGCAGATTGGTAGGGATGCTGGTGTAAGGCGAGAATACCCCATTGGGCAAGCGGACGATCGTATGCAGGTTGTACTGGGTCAGCAGCTTCTCCTTGATTTTGGCGCACACCCCATCCCCAAAGAGGGTGCCGTTGGGAATGACTACACCCGCCCGCCCTGGTTGGGGTTGCCGCTTGAGTAAGCGCATGATCAACTGAAGAAAGAGCAGCGCCGTTTCAGAAGTTTGGGTATCGGGGGGAAAGCTCTTTTTAATGCTCTCCTCCTCCTCACCGCCAAACGGAGGATTGGTCAAAATCACATCCACCTGATCCTTTACCCCCAACTGGTTGAGGGCTGTGGCAAGGCTGTTTTTCCGCTCCACGTCGGGATACTCCACCCCCCGCAGCAACAGGTTCATCTGCGCCAGCATATAGGGCAACGATTTTGCCTCCACCCCCGATAAGCTGGTTCGCAGCAGCTTCCAGTCCTTCGGCTGACACTGCTGCTTCAAGTGGTCGTATGCTTCTACCAAAAAGCCAGCCGTCCCACACGCCGGATCGTGGATGGTATCGCCTAGTTGCGGGTCTAGTGCCTTGACCATAAACCGCACCACCGGACGGGGTGTATAAAACTCGCCGGAATCCCCCGCCGCGTCCCGCATCTCCTTCAGCATCGACTCGTACAGGCTGCTGAGGATATTTACCTCTTCAGAACTGTCAAAGTGAATCGTGTTGATCTTGTTGACGACATCGCGCAGCAACGCGCCGCTTTCCATGCGGTTGCTCACACCCTTAAAGACTTCCCGAATTACATCCTTGCGATCGCGCCCGGTCTGGCTTTGAAGGCTGCGTAAGTAGGGCAGCAAGCCTGCACACGTTGTACCATCCCGTAACGTCGCCTCATCATTGCTGATGAACCGCTGGAGGTCATCGCCACTCATCCCTTCGTCATCGGCTGCCCAATCGCGCCACCGATAGGGGGCATCAATCACAGGCTCGTAAGCCGCACTGGTGCCTTCTAAAACTGCCTCTTCCTCCCGAATCTTCTCCGTGTCATCCAGCAGCTTTAAAAACAAAATCCAGGTCAACTGCGGCAAGCGATCGAGTTCCCCATTTAACCCTTTGTCCTTCCGCATGATGTCTCGCGCTGACTTAATCACGCTGCCCAGACGCTGTGCCGTGGTAACAGGAGTCTCACTACTGGTCTTCCGTTTTGCCATGAACCCTCTACGCGGAATACAACAAAGCCTGGAGTTCGTCGATCGCCGCTTTCAGCGACTCCGCGCCCCCAAACAGGGCGGCAATCTCACGCACATTACCATACTTCGCTTCCACCGCTTTCACCTTCAAGGCGGCTGGTAGCACAAGCTGTTCCGGTCCACTCTCGGTATAGCTCTGCAACAACACTTCTAAAATTTCCTTAGCATCGCTGCCGTACTGTTCAAAAAAGCTAGGATTCCGGCTTTGCAGCCGTTCTGCTCGTTGCCGACAGGCAAAACGGGCGCGTCAAAGGCAAGGTGACAGAGCAAATCAAAGGGGTCGGCATCTGGTTGATTCGTCACACGCTTCAAATCCTCAAAATCAATGCCGCGATCGCTGAGCTGGTCAATAATCTCCGATCGCTGCTCCGAGCTAACCCAGCGCTGTTGGATGTCAAAGACAGAGCGATACAACGTGCGAACCTGTTCCTTTGTGTAGTCCACTAACTTGAACGATCGCAAACGGTTGCCGTTAGGGTCAAGTTGATAGACCACCTCGCCAATCACCTCGCACGCCCCGCCATCATAGAAAAACTTGCGCGGCAGGATGTCCTCATCCTCTGGAACACCTGTAAAGCCTCTGGGCGCTGCGTCATCCGCCTCAAACTCAGCATCATCTGCAAAGTCTACCAGGTCAATCCCATCCTCTGGTAAAGCAGGTTCAATCACTTCATCCGTTCCCGCTACCGTCTGCCCCTCGTCGTCCATTGCCTCGTTTTCAATCCGGGCAGGCTCCCCATCAAACGCTGGATCGGCGAAGAGGCGGGTGCTGTTGGTGTAGTCCAGAATCTCAAACGAGAGTTTCCCTTTCTCCTCATAGACGCGGGTGCCCCGTCCCACGATCTGTTTGAAATCTGTCATAGAGCGAATCACCCGCACCAGCACCACGTTTTTGCAGGTGGGCACGTCAACCCCTGTTGAAAGCAACTTGGACGTTACGGCAATCACCGGAGACTCTTCCAGTACATCCATAAACTTGTAGAGTAGCTGCTTGCCCGTTGCCCCAGCGTCAGAAGTCATCCGGCTCACATAGTCAGGGTACTGCTGCACCAGATCAGCATTGAGGTTGTTGAGGGCTTCTACCATCTCCAGCACATGCGGCTCATCCACACAGAAGACAATGGTTTTGCCAAAGCGACCATTTTTTTTCAGAGTGTTGGTAATGTGACGCGCGATCGCCATTGTCCTTGCTTTCAAGGCTACCGCCCGCTCAAAGTCACCCGTTTGATACTCCTGGTCACGAATCGTCCGCCCGTAGCGATCCAAATCATCGGCACTAGGCCGCCAGCCCAACGCATCGAAGGTCGTTGTGACGCGATGCACCTTGTAAGGAGCCAAATAGCCATCCTCAATCCCCTGAGCCAGAGAGTAAGTGTAGAGGGGATTGCCAAAGTAGCGATAGGTGTCTACGTTGTCATCTCGCTGAGGCGTTGCCGTTAAGCCCAGTTGGTAGGCAGGTCGGAAGTAGTCCAAAATCTCTCGCCAACTGCTTTCATCCCTGGCGCTGCCACGATGACACTCATCCACAATAATCAGGTCAAAAAAGCCAGGGCTGTAGTTTTGATAGATGCCTGGTCGAGTTTTATCGCCTGCAAGTGCCTGATAGAGCGCAAAGTAGATCTCACGACTCTTGATCACTTCCCCTTGAATTTTGTGGACGATGTTCTCATCAAAGGCAGCAAAGTCCTTGCGAATGGGATCATCCACCAACACGTTGCGGTCTGCTAAAAAGAGAATTCTGGGCTTGCGGTGTTCATCTGTGGCGTTCCAGCCCATCGTCCACAGCTTCTGAGAGATTTGAAAGGCAACAGACGTTTTGCCTGTGCCCGTTGCCATCGTCAATAACAGCCGCTGCTGCCCACCGAGCATCGCTTGTACCACTCGGTTAATGGCAATCCGCTGGTAGTAGTGGGGCACTCTCCCACCTGTTAAATCAAATGGGGTCAGGAGTTTAGCGGCAACGTCCTCACTCAAGCCCTCTGCCTGTTTGTAGCGTACCCACAGGTCAGCCGGAGAGGGGAATGCCTCCATTGAAGTCATCAACCCCGTAGTGAAGTCAAACTCTACGATGCCCGTACCATTGGTTGAGTAGGCAAACTTTAGCCCCAGCAGGACGGCATACTCCTTCGCCTGCTGTAGCCCATCTTGTGGCGCTTTGTGTTTACGTTTGGCTTCTACGACTGCCAACGGATAGTCGCGCGTATAGCAGAGCAGGTAATCGGCGTACTTCCTTTTGCGGCGGCGATCGCGCCCGCCAGTAGTCAAAATGCGTCCCGCGTCGATCGGATATTGCTCCGTGATGAGGTGGGGCACTTCCTCCCACTCCTCTAACTTTGGTAGGACGTACCTGCGGCAGGTGTCAGCTTCATTCATCACGATTTAACCCTGTCCTGAATAGTTGCTATTGAAAGCAGATGCCGCCCTGCTCAGATCCTGGCACTGCAATGAAGTAATGTCATCCTTAGTTTTCACAAGTCCACACCTGGAAAACATCTTGAGCAAGCTATTGCCGCTTGCGATAGTCCCAGGGCTTGACTGCATTGGCAACAGACCAGACACCCAACCGTTTCGACTGCGCCTCAGCTTCCGCCTTAACCAACCCTGAACGCCCATTCGGGCAGCGATCGCTATACTTTGCATAGTGATAGGCCATCCCAACGCGAACCATCTCGTCATTCAGAACTTTTTCTTGCTCCGGCTGCTGCGGGGTTGGGTCGGGAACAAACACTTCTGCCACCCTGCGCCCATAGCGATCAATGTCATTGCCGTACAAAATTACCTGATTCCCAGCACTGGCAATGAACTGACGCAACTGATTCCGACTCTCCACGCCCAATGACTGCGCTAATTCTGGCGCGTCAATCCCACATAATCGCACCTTCACCTTCTGCCAGCCTTGCTGCACGGTAAGGGTGTCACCATCATGCACATTGATCACCGTTACCAACTCACTTTGGGCACGGGGCAATCATCCCAGCGCGGGTGAGGGAATGTCATCACCCGATCGCCCTGCCTGCGACTGCTGCCACAACGAGGAACCGTAGAGCCAACCCACGATCGCGATCGCAGCTATAGGCAGAAGATTCAGCAGCGCTTTGGCTTTCATTCCGTAGCTTCCCCGATGTCTCTCAAATGGATTGGTGAATACAGGTTTGAGAGTTCCCCACTCTCTAGCATTCCTAAAGGGGGGACACTTACCCTATTTCAATCCATTCATCCATGAACACAACTCTTGTGAGGACAGCGGCAGTTCTCGGTCTGACGTTGGCGATCGCCCCTGCCCTGACTCAACTTTCTGCCTCCGCTCAACTGGCTCAATATCCACCCTTTAAGGATGCCGAGGGCAATGTCTACCTTGCGCCTGGTAGTGCCAATGCCGAAGTTGCCGTTACCTTTGGGTCGGTCGAAAAGCAAAAGGATGTCAAGGCAGATGCTTGCGGCACCGTCCATCTGACTCCTTCCAGCTCAATTCCCTTGTCCACTGCCTTTAAGGTCGATGGTGTCACCGTCAACCCTGCCTCCCTCATCTCAGACATCCTGCCCAAGTGTGTGAATGGCAGTCTGGAACAGCCTCGCGCCACTAACTTCAAAACGGCAGACGGCAAAATTCACATCGTCGGCAAAACAGCAGGCTCTTACTACAAGCTTGCCTACAACTCGGCGGTAATTCGGAAGGTGAAATCGAATGCGTGTGGCATTGCACGGATGGGTAGCAGTGCGTCTACACCACTCACAGCTACGACTGTCTTTACAGTGGGTGAAACCAACTATACCTATGGGCAACTGTCTACCAAGACTCCCTGGCGCTGTTCCAATGGTGTGACGTATCAACCTTATGGGGGGAGCTAGTTTCAGTCTTTACCAAGAGCCTTTGAGCCTCCCGATCGGGAGGCTTTTTGATGACGTATCTGAATATATGGAGCGTTCGCGCAGCGTCTCGAACGAGAATCGTTGCCTGCCAGGAGCAAGCCACATCAGAGCTTGTCATGCTTTGGGGCGAACTTCAAACACAAGCTGCGATCGATAAAAACAGACATCAAATTCCAGGAAAAAATTCATCCGACCCAACAGTAGCGGTGCGTCATCAGAGGCGCTCCAGGCAAACACCAACCGCACTGGAGCAAAAGCGCCAATTTTTGCAGCGACCAGCAAACCACGCGCCTCAACTGCTGCTAAATTGCCAGCCAGGGTTACAGAAGTGGTCTGTTCTTCCCACACGGCACCAAGCTGCACCCCAATGCTATAGGGCAAGACGTTGACGCTTGCACCCGTATCTAACAGAGCTGAAACGTCCACCGAACGATCGCGATAGGTGAGGGATAGCGGTAGTTGTGGGAGTGCATCGGGTACGCCGAAGGCATCCAGGCGTTCGGTGAAGCTGAACCGCTGAAGGTCAGTCATTGGGTGCGGGTTGCTCCGATGCCAACAGTTGAGCCAATTGGTGCGCGGCTCCATGCGAATCGAGTGGAGACCACAGTGAGTAAGTTGCCCCCGACTGAAGGGTTGGTTCCTCTTCTTTAGCGAGTTCGGCGATGAGAAACTGCATCACTTTCAGTTTGTCTGCACGCGGCAGGTTTCTCAGGGTTGGAAATAGCTCCACTACGGTCATAGGGGTTGGAGGAACGCGCTACCCTTCTATTCTTCCACAGTCATCAGAAGATGAGCGAATGAGTGATGCCGCGATCGCACTCAAGCACTGCGGCAAGTGTCTGAACGGGTCGATCAACTCAGTGATCGCACAATGCAAAGCAACCTCACGGCATCGGCGGCGATTCTGGCTGGGCTAGTATTAGATAGAGCCTTGATGAAGCGCATTCTCAGGAGGGATCTGATGCAGGAATCCGTTATTTATCAAGACATCCTGGAAGAAGGGGAACAAGCGAAAGCCCAACGCATCGCCCTCAATTTGCTGCGAGAAGGAATGGCGATCGACGCGATCGCACGGGTCACGGAGCTGTCTGTTGAGCCAAGCCAACCGCTTCAAAGCACACAGGCTCAAGCCGATTCAAAATAGGCAATGCTACCCCTACAAGATCAGTCCTAACGTCCCACTCCAAACGCTATGGAGGAGTACAATGCTGGCAGGGTGAAAGAGGCTGAACAAGCGACAATGAGTGCAAGGGAGATTTTGAACTATCTTGCGTTTTCAGCCTTTGAGCAAGCGCTTGAAATTACGCGTGAGTTTGATTCCTTGCCGAAGCGTCCGGGGGTCTATGCCGTCCGCCACCGCAGCCAGGGCGTTCTGTATATTGGCAAGACGAACAATTTAGCCACTCGTTTTAATGGTGGACACAAAGCCTTTCTATGGGCATGGCTCGATCGTTATCCACCGGCTGATGTGCGAATCATCTTTTACACACTGGATCGTTGGGGAAATCCCGCTTTATTATCAGAGGTAGAAGCGGCACTCCTGAGAGCAACCGAACCACCCTACAACGCCCAGATCCCAATGGAGTAGGTTATGCCAGAAACGAAGCCATACGAGCAACTCTCATCCACGGCTGGGCAAATCATTTTGGAGCAGCTACCAGAACGAATCAAACAGGCTGTCATGGCACGTGCAGCTGAAATCGATTATCCCATTGAGGCAGTGATTGAAATGGCGATCGCAGGCTACCTCGATCCAAACGCGATCGGGTTTGTGGATTGCAAGCCCGATCGCAAAACCTGAAATGGCTTGTCCCCCAAGCGCATTGCCCTCAAGCTGCCGCGAGAAGGGATGGCGATCGACGCGATCGCACGATTCACGGAGCTGTCTGTTGAGCCAAGCCAACCGCTTCAAAGCTCACAGGCTCAAGCTGATTACAATAGGTAAGCGGCTTTTTAATATCTTGTTCTGGGATAAGGCAATAAGGGTTTGGTCGTCTTTCCTGTAGATAGAGATGGAGATGATGAGGGTTGCAACGCTCAAAACCTTTCCTACGACAGTAAAACACTTGTAATTGTTGAGCTGACTAGGCAATAAAACGGAACCTCCAGTGCAACGGACAAGCTCACTTGCTGCCAGAAGGCGGAGCGAGGAACGAGCGTAGGCTGTAGGCGGTCGGGTTGCAGCGCCTTATTCGGCGGCTGTTGATGACATTTAACGCCACTCGATGACTGCAATTCCAGCGGATTCGGCTAGTGCGTGCAAATGAGATACGGTGCTGCGACGACAAACTATGACTGCTTGCGCTGTAGAGTTGATGCACTGTCTGTACAAAAGCACTTGTCCGATGGCGTGGAACAAGGTGGAGCGAGACAAAATGTGCTTCACCTCGTAAATAATCTCTGGCGTAACAATGTCAGCAATACCAGCTAAACACGGCACTTGTGTTTGTGTATCAATGCCTTGCTGTTTGAGATGTTGCACGAACTCTTGTTCTAATTTCGCTTCTTCGCCTGTCTTGTCAACAGAATTCTTAAACTTTTCTGCAATCGGCTTTTTCCATATTCTGTCCCCGCAGCTTAAACTATGGAATATCCACGAACCCACTTCTTCTTCATAATCAATGAGCGGGACACAACCTCTTTCTACACAATAGCGGAACACCTCGGTTTTTAGTTCTTCGTCAAGAAATGAGTATTCTTGAAATAAGAACATAGGTTCGACTTTGCCATTGCAGGTGATAATCTCAATTTGAGAGCGTGGCTCTTTCTTGTTCTCCATACTTTGATTATCTCGCATCCTACCAAGCCGCGCGCAGCCGCCGAACGACCAAGATGAGCGGCGGCAGATGACCTATGCATCGTCACCAGGATTTCTAAACCGTCCGCTCCATCGACTTGTTAGCCCCTGCAACCACTGCAAAGAATGGTTATTCCGTTCAATCTTATCTTCTGTATTGTCTCCACCCCAAATCAATGCTTGAAACCTTTTATCTCGTCGCAGTGTCCTAAATGCTGGATTTGTTTTTGCCCATTCTCGGACATCATGGGGACTCAACTCAATTGCCCGTTCCAAATCTGCAAGTGCCAAATCAGTATTTTTCAACCAGCTATATGATGAGGCTCTATACATTAGAGCCTCACATAAATTCGGATTAATGTCTAGTGCTTTGTTATAGCTAGCAATTGCTTCCTGTAATTGTCCTAATTGGTCTAAAGCATCTCCGCGTTCAAACCAAGCTTCATACAAAGTTGGTTCAATCGAAATCACCCTGTCGTAACTATTAATTGCTTCCTTTAACTGCCCTAATGCTTTGAGAGCATTTCCTCGATTAAGGAGAATTTGAAAACAGAGTTTTTCATCAACTTCTATTGATTGATAAAAACTGATTGCCCTATCATAGTAACTGAGAGCTTGCTCATATTGCTTCAGGTTCTGTAATACGTTGCCAAAAGCACCCAAAGCAATAGCTTGGCTATAGCGATCTCCAATTTGCTGAAAAATTTCCAGTGCTTGATGGTAGCAAGTGATTGCCTGCTCTACATTAGATGCTCTTTCACCTAAAATACGAGCCGCAAAAATATCACCAAGGGACTTGAGAGTATTAGCTTCACCTAAACGCGCACCAATTTGCTGAAAAATTTCCAGTGCTTGATGGTAGCAAGTGATTGCCTGCTCTACATTAGATGCTCTTTCACCTAAAATACGAGCCGCAAAAATATCACCAAGGGACTTGAGAGTATTAGCTTCACCTAAACGCGCACCAATTTGCTGAAAAATTTCCAGTGCTTGATGGTAGCAAGCCATCGATTCTTCAACATGATTAAGAAACACATGAGTATCACCGACAGCCTTTAAGGTATTAGCTTCTCCTAAACGATCGCCGATTAAGCGATAAATTTCTAAAGCTTGTTGATAATAGGCTATGGCTTCATTGAATAAACTAAGGGATTGTGATACATGACCAATTGCATTTAAGGTATTAGCTTCCCCCAAGCGATCGCCGATTAAGCGATAAATTTCTAAAGCTTGTTGATAATAGGTTTGAGCTTCACTAATATTTCTAAGAAACTGGAAAACATCACCAATCGAATTTAAGGTGTTGGCTTCCCCCAAACGATTACTAATTGAGCGATGCAAGAGCAACGCTTGCTGGTAATACTCTTGTGCATCAGTATACCTTCCTAGGAACTGATATGTATCACCAATAGCTTGCAGTGCGTTTGCCTCACCCAAACTATCCTCAACTGATTGGTAAAGTATTAAAGCTTGTTGATAGTACCTCTGCGCTTCGTTATATTGACTTAGAAATTGATATACATCACCAATTGACCTTAAAGTGTTTGCTTCGCCATTACGAGCAGTCATTTTTTGATATAGAGACAAAGCTTCTTGATAAGAATTTAGTGCTTCGTAGCTGCGTTTTAAGAATTGATATACATCACCAATTGACTTTAAAGTGTTTGCCTGCTCAATCTGATTCTTTATGTTTCTGTAAAGTGCTAAAGCTTCTTTATAAAAGTCTAGTGCTTGATCATAACGGCTTTGTATAAACAACCGATATGCTCTCTCCTTTAATGAATTGGCTTGAGTCTTAGGGTCTAACTTTAAATGACTACCACTACCCACACTGATTTGATCCCCTGAGATCTCCCCTCCTATCCTAATGTCTCCTGAAATACTATTAATATTGATTTGATCTCTTCCATAATTGTTGTATTGGCGACCCTGAACTACTTGAGAATCAACATCTGAAGAAAAATCAAAAACCCCAGCACTCCAATCAAAGAAATCAGGCGCACGACGAATAATATATTTGACAGCAAAAGTAGGCAGAATAAATACAAAGCAAATGTTCTTGAAATGATCCCGAAAAAGCTCACGTCTTTGGTTTAAGTGGCTGAGAATACTAGGTACAGTATCTATGTTGTAATAATCGCCTTCACCACCGTAGCCAGGTTTAACATAAGGCTTTAGAGATTCCTCCAAACCTTGAATAAAGAGAATGTTTAGGCTCTCCCGACCAGGACGATTTTTGATAAGCTCGTACAAGTTTTCAATTGGTTCATCTAGTCTCAAAACAGCTATCCGTTTCTGAGGCAAGTCATCCTGAACTCGCTGGATCACGCGATTAGATTCTGCTGAAGAGCCTTGCACAAATACAATTCCAAAGCCCTTACGTCTTGAGAGGGAGCGAAGAAGAGATTGGTAAACCTCCTCTTTAGAAGGTGAAGTATCTTCGGATGATTTGGCGAGACTCATAGAGTTTGAATCCTAGCGAGCGCATCTTGGAACCTCGGAATCCTTTCAATTAGAGGATGAACGTTACACCAAACCTGAAGGGCTTCATTCTCATCATAGTACCGATACTCCAGCAAGCATCGATTTAGCAGCAACCGTAGGTGTTCCCCGTCATTATTTGCTTCCCTAGCTTGATATACCCGTGCCAAAACCTCCCACTGATGCTCCTGCACCGTTTTTCGGTAGGTTTCCCGCGTCTCTTCAATTGCACGTTTTGCTGCCTTTGCCGTAATTGGTAGTTCGTCTGTCCAGTCGATCGCCTTTTGGACTAACTGCATCAGATTTCGTACATGACCTCCACTCATCAGACACAGTAATTTGAGAGTATCAGGGCTATCAAACACAGCTGGAGTATCAATCCCGTTTATCCCTCCTTCTAGGGTCTGTACAAGGTTTGGCTCTATCAGTGCCACACGCCGACAGATTAATTCACGCAACTTTCCTAACCCGGATGAGTTTTCACTACCGTCCCGATTTCGTACCATCACCATAGGCAGGACATCAGGGGTGTCATAATTGTTTTCGAGTTGAGTTGCGCGCCCCTTTGAGTAAATCATCGCAATCGGAACTGTATAAATTACATGGCAAGTCAAGCCGCGCAGCATCTCGCTACGGTTTAAATAAATTTCATCATAGTTGCTTGGTTTTCCTTCTTCTTGTGTTTCTACAATTCGATCAAGGTTGTCAGCAATCATAACAATCCCTCGGTTATCGGTGGGCAAAGTCTTTTGTGCTTCTGTAATAAAATCGTTGAGAGCTGCTACTAAAGATGGGGTATTCGCATTAATCTTTTGGCGAAGTTCACGCCGCTTGTCTGGCGTGGCTCTCAAGTTAGCAGTGATCTTGGCAAACTGAGAAATTTGACCTTCTAAACTTAAACCTTCAAACGAAATTTCTGTCAATGCTAAGTCTTTGAGAGATTCCCACCTTTCCTTCATCCAATTCAGCAGAGGATTGTGATTTTGAAGCTTGATTGCTTCTACAAGATGGCGGGTACAAGCAAAGAGAATATCTGCATATGCAGCATCTTGCGGTTCGATGTCCTCATCATCTGCTGCAAAGTAAACTACGAAGTATTTCTGCTGTTCCAAATATTCCTTCAAACGCAGAAGTTCTGTGGATTTGCCTACGCCACGATGCCCTGAGTAAAGCTGACAAGTTGGTTGCTTGGAGCGGGTAATCTTGCGCCCCAGTTCCCGAATAATCTCCCATCCACCTCGAACCTCTTGGCATTCGACATAGGCTTCCTTCGATGGAGGCTGAAAAGGTTCAAAGGAACTGTAAATTTCAGTCAACAGGTCTAACGTCACAAGCTACCTCAAACAGCACTGTATCCATAGGTATAGCCTATAGCCAGAGGATTTGAGCAAGATGCTTTAGGGCATGTCTGTATTTGAAGAGATGCTGGCTTTCTATAAGCAACCTTGCGAACACGCCACCACCGAAGATCTAAGGGGGCTAACTATTAATAGACGGAAACTTTCTGCCTATGCTAGCTGATTTGGTTGAATAGACTGAATCATTCTGCATAACACGCTGCTCTGGGAGATCGGCAGAAACTTTCTACATAACACCTCGTTTCAAGTTCGACAGAAACTCCACGCTGGTCTTTGATGCCTACCAATACCCTCGTTACCCAGGAAAAGTCTTGCGACCAAATCACCCATCCGTAGGAAAATACTACACTTTGTGTAGTCATCCGGGAAAATTCTGTCTGCTTTCTAGAATTTGCTAATTCAAATAGAGAGGCAGACTGCGTTGGAGTCGATCGCTCCACGCCCCTACTCTTCTCCCGCCCCCAATACCAGCAGCTTGATCCGTGCCATCTGCGATCGCAACCGCGCCCACGCTTTAAACGTCTCTGCCTTCTGCCTGTCCAGCGCATTCAGGTTGCCCAAAAACTGCGTCGTCTCGCCCTGCCCAAACCGATAATCCACCTCAATCAACCGCTGCCGCAGCACCTCACGCTTTGAGATCTCTTGCGCTACCTGAAAGTCTCGCCGGAGTACGTCAAAGTCTAGAACCTGCAACATCACCTGTTCCCGGATTTTGTCTGCCAGGTCAGCCCGTTGCTTCTCCACCTCTGCCACCTTCACCTGCAAATCCGCGATCGCAATCTGCCGAGACTGCGCTGCCGGATCGCCACCGATGGCATTGCGAAACAGCGGTACACCAATCAACGAGAGGACTTCGTTAATGGCACCTGTGGGCTTGACAAAGAAATCAAACACCCGATCGAGTAAGCCTCGCTTACGGGGTTGCTGCCCCTGCTGTACAGGCACATCCTCCAGCTTCAGATAGCTCTGCACCAACGGTTCAAACACCCCCAACGCGATCGTCTTCTGGTTATTCTTGCGGGCTTCCTCAATCTTGGTATTGATCACCTCGATGCGCTGGTCAATGGCTTTTAGTGTTTTGGAACGGTCGATCGCCGCTGTCTGCAACTGCCCAATGCACGTATCAGAAGCCTCCAGGCAGGGCAAATCACCCAGCATCGACTTCCACAGGTCATCATTCACCCGCATCTGAATCAGCTTATCAAGTGAGTCCCCCGCTGGATTCAAGGGGTTCGTATCGCCCTGTAGCTCGGCTGGCTCATCAAGGGGTTCTGCCTCCGTCTGCTGGGTTGGAACTGGGAGAGACGGTTGGACTGGGGGTGACTTGGATTGCGCTAGGGCGTGAACTGTCATCAGTGACAACCAGCACCAGCTCAACAGCAAGGCTCTGATCAGTCTGACCCTGGAACTTGAGACGCGAGATTTTGCCTGCATACGGACTCCTGACCGCTGAAAGTGTGGATAGTTGGGTTTCGACCTGGGACAACTGCCCCTCAACCTGGGCAAGCTCTCCCTGTTGTTGTATTTCCTGCTGCCGGAGCGCGATCGCTCGTTTCGACATCTCTAACGAGTGCTGGTACTCCTGGAACTGGCGATCGCTCTGAGCCTTCGCCAGCTTGCCCCTGGACAGTTCCACCTCAGCAAGAGCCTGGTCTACCTCACGTTGCTTTTGTTCAAGTACAGCTTGCTCATGGGGCACGGTCGCTTCTGGTACTTCGTTCTTAGGCAGCGATTGAATCAGGTCTAACTTACGCTGCTGTTGTTCCTTCGCCTGCTGTACAGCCTTCGCCTTCAGTTTCAGCCGTTCCACATCAGCGACCTCACCCAACACTGAGGCAGTCGGTAAGCCGCTGACCTCTGGCACTGGTAACGCCATCTGTGCCTTCAGCCGTTTGATGCGTTGCTGCAACTCTCGCTGCTGGAACGCCAACCGTGTCTGATCGCGTACCCTGTCCGCCAGAATCTGACCGGGAATGACCGTAGCGCCTTCCTTCACCTTCAGGTCATCAAGAGCCGCTAGCGTCAGCTTAATTTGAAACCGTCGTTGTGGCGCGGTATCGACACTCTCAGGTGATACGGGAACTGTCGCGCTGGGAGTGGGCAATGATTGCGAGACAGCTTGAGCCGAGCAGCCTGAAAGGATCAGCGCAATACCCCACCAGCAATAACGAGCCACGTACTGTCTCACTGAAGTCTCTCGTAATAAGGAACAATATCAACCTGCTTGGCATCCGTCCCCAACCGACAGAGCGCCTGGAGTGGTCGCAGCCCGGCAACCTTCACTTCAGCAAACCGGAACTTCTTCCCCACCTTTGACACCTCCGTTTGATCGACTGGCAGCACCAGCTTGGTACTAGAGTTCCCAATCACATCCGCTGACAAATGCCGTTCGGATTGTGATGCCAGCACTAATGCCAAGCCGTACTTCCGACCATCAGCAATGATGCGATCGCAGGCTGAACCCGTGCCTTTGGGCATTTCCTTCGCCTCGTCGATAAACAGGAACGTGCGCGGTAGCTTCCCTGCCATCTCACCCAGCAGCCGATGATTGTCCATCAGTTGCTTTGCCAGCGACTCAGCCGCGATCGACTGAATTGCTGGAGGTAGCTTGTGCAGGTCAACCCGGATATGCTTGCCCTCCATCGGAAACTGTGAGCGACTGAACACGCCATATTGAAACGTTGCCGCCAGCTTCAGCTTCAGCCGTTGCGACTCCTTACAGCCTTCCTCAATACGAGCTGCTAGTTCCGTTTCAATGTGAGCAAAGTTGGGCGCTTCCTTCGTCCACGTCGCCTGGTCGTCTTGAACAATGCCCTGCTGCTGATAGCACGTTCCAATCACATCCAGCAGCATTCCCTCTTGATTGGGACCCATTTGAAGCGACCGTTTCAGTACCGCTGCCACCGCGATCGCCTGCAAATTCGGTCCGTCCCCTTCCGGGTCAAGGTTTACCGTGAGCGGGTTGATGCCCCACGGAGAAGCCATGTGGAGCGGAAAAACTGTCTCGCCCTCGATATCCTGATCTCCATGAAAGTCAATTAAAATTTTTTGTGCGCCTATATATATAGTTCGCAGCGCAAAACAAATTCCTTTGAGGGTTTGCGTTTTGCCACTACCCGAAGCACCAATACAGACAATGTGGGCATTCGGCAGGGTTTCAGGATTCCAGTACACCCCTTTCCCTAACAGAATGCCTGCGGTCTGGCTCTCTTCTGCCTGGGCAGTACGTTTCACTGGCAACGTCGCAACGGGCGGTAAAGGCTTCTCGACTTTACGGCTGAACATGGATGGTCCTCACGATTAGGTTTCCGGTCGCAAAGGCATCGCCCAACACTGCCAGCAGTTCACCAGGGGAGGCAGATTCCAGCTCCAGCACCTCACCGAACGCCTGTATGGGTTGGAAGTACTGCTTAGAGCTATGCAGTTTCACATCATCCCGATCGAGCGCGTCAATGGTGAGCCGTCCTGAGATGTAGGTGTTGGGCAGTTTTAGTGGGACGATCGCCGCTCTAGCAGACTGGTTATCAAGGAACGCTTCACGAGTCACCAAGGCGATGGATGTTCCAACTGTGACGTGTATCGTCTCCGGTGCAATCTGAGCCTCTGTACCGCTGCCAACCCGGTAGAGTCGCGCTTGATTGTCCTTCACGAGCAAGTCTTGACCTACTGTACCGATGACCTCATAGTTCCCCGCGATCGGCTGCTGAGTGATGGTATGCCGTCCCTGAATTTGGGCAAAGATTTGATGCTTGCTGCCTTCTCGCTGGTAGATTTCTACGGCTCCAGACTGGGAACCCAGCGCCTGGTCGAATGCCCGTAGTATGCCACCTGCACTATTGATGTTGATGCTGACGACTGCCACGAACACCAGTAGCGCGAGGACGAGTGATTCTGCCTTGCTGCCAGTAGACAATCTGAGCCGGGGGTTTGCTGGGATGACGAGCCGTGCCTGGTTGGGGAAGAAGGCTGCGACACCGGACTTACTGAACACATCGCCAAACCAACCCATCCAATAGCCAATCAGCAGCGCCCAGTAGAAATTAGGCTGACCGAAGTACCACAGTGGTAAGAGAACGATCGCTAGTAGTGCCGTCACCATGAAACTATGAGTCACGGAACGATGGGGAAATCTTGCCTCTAACCAGCGGCTCACGGGATAAAAGATTCTGCCTGGGACACTGCCAGTTGTATCAACATCGGGAAACTGTGAGGCAACCGCAGCCGTACCTAAGAGCCAGGGGTCAGCCGTGCCCATAAACAGAGACGTACTGGCGATCGCCAGGGCCGCATGAGTGACCGTGAGCATTAACCGCCTAACCTCGTTGATTTTTTGGGCAGTGAGTAGAAGAGGAGCCGCAGGATGCCCACGACCACGGTGAGGATGCCGCCAATGAGGTACATCGAGGTACTGTTTAAGCCGATGCCAATGACACGCACGATACCAAAGACCATCAGGGCGGCAATGAGGTAGGGTGTACCATCCACCCACTGCTGATGATCCGGTGCCGTGTCTTCCAGTCCCAGGTATTCTTCCTGAATGACCCGCTTTGCCAGCATGGGATTACCGCCGCAGCGCTGCTGGAGTCCTGCCAGTTGTGCCGTGCCGATACTGAGTCCGAGTTCCAGCGAGTGAGCCGCCATCAAATCTCGAATCTGCACATCGCTGAAGGGCTTGAGTTCCATACGCGGGAGTTTCAAAAAGATATCCTTTGCGGGTGGTGCCGTTGCCAGCAGCAGCAATGATTGTTTTTGCTCATGGAGAATTTCCAGAAACCGCCGAAACTCTGGCGTGTAGTGGTGGGCATCGTCACAGATGAGGAACGCTGTTTGCTCACGGAGAAAATCAGCGATCGCCGTTCGCAGCCCTATCGTCGTCAGGTTCTTTCCGGCTAAGTCCTGTGTCTCTACTCCCAACTGCTCCGCAAGGCGAGTTAATAGCTGTTTGGTACTGGCTGGTTGAGCCACGGCGACCAAGTAGCCTCCCTCCTGCAACTCTTGAGCGATCGCCTCACCCAGAATGCTCTTACCGATACCAGACTCACCCACTACCAGCAAACTGGAACTGGAACGTAGTACCGCTGTAATTCGCCGTTGCTCGGTTGTCCGGTAGATCTTTAAGCTGCTTGACATGGTTCTACCAACAGTCCACGCTGACGTTTCCAGTTGGCGATCGCGCGACGGCTACACGCTTCACCAGTGTGTGCTTTCACATACTCCAGCAGTTGGGGATAGGTCGTGAGTCCCTGGCTCCAGGCTTCATCTAGTAAGGCAGTCACAACGAGCGATCTCTGATTGCGATTCTGAGACTCAACCATTGCGGCGGCTTGCTCTGCCACTGCGACCAGCTCTCGTTCAACAGGCGAAAGGGGTACTGTCGTCGTTTCAACTGTCACCGTTTTACCAGCAGGCGGCAGGGCGATCGGGGTGGGTGTACCTGGCTCAAGCGGTGCGAGTTGCTCATGCGCCACTCGCACCGCTTGCTTAAGGAGTTGGAAGCTTAACCAACCAGTCGCTGTGAGCAGTCGTCTTAATGCCTTTAGTGTCAATTTCATCGTTAGTATCAGAGTGCAGTGTTCTACTGGTACTGACCAATAAGCTACTGAGACTAGTGGTCAGTCAATGATTAATTGACGGGTAGAGCCGATACAGTTTTACCCTGG
>NZ_JCACKR010000135.1:0-25791 GCF_059505485.1 Stenomitos rutilans | reverse complement strand
CCTTGGGGGGCTAACAAAGATAAGCCTCCGGCAAAGCCGGAGGTGATTTAACTTTGCTAAGTGGCTGGGCTTAATTAAGTAGGACTTACGCACTTGCCCCCAAACCCCCAATGCTGGGGGCTTTAATTGGCTCTGTTCCCCCAAAATTGGGGGCTAGGGGACGAAAGATGACCGCATTTGCGTAAGTCCTATTAAGTTAAAGATGGTTTTGGGGTGGAGGGATTAAACCCCTGCTTGGAGGCGAAGTCCTCAAACCTCTTTTTACAAATCATTGTGCTTACCTACTGATCAGCATGGCTAATGAAACGACTAATTCATCAGTTTTGCTAATTGCCTTGTGCGGTAAAACCGCTGCATCCTGTAGGAGATCACCGAACCGTCCATCAGGTAATATTTATTCCTCTAGGGGTTTAGTAGATTGTTAACGGTTTTCTGCTTACCCCAAATCCATCATCACCCTCTAGTAATTGCTATTTATGGTGGCTAAACCAATCGTCATCGACTGTGATCCAGGAGCTGATGATGCGATCGCCCTATTTCTTGCCCTAGCCTTTCCAGAGCATCTTAACGTTCTGGGCATTACGACAGTGGCTGGTAATGTGCCGCTCAGCCTTACGCAGAAGAATGCACGCGCCCTGTGCGAACTGATGAGTGTTGATGTACCCGTGTATGCAGGTTGCCCTCGTCCGTTGCTGCGTCCCCTTCTAACGGCTGAAGACGTACATGGCAAAACAGGGTTAGATGGCATTCATTTGCCAGAACCGCAGATGCCACTGCAAGAGCAACACGCCGTTGATTTTTTGATCGAGACGCTGCTGCGATCAACGCACAAGATCACGCTTGCAACTTTGGGCCCCCTCACGAATATTGCGATCGCGCTCATCAAGGTACCCGCGATTTGTCAGCACATTCAAGAAATTGTGATGATGGGCGGAGCGCTGACTCAAGGCAACATCACGCCGTCAGCCGAATTTAACCTCTATGTTGACCCTCATGCAGCCCATGTGGTTGCCACAGCTGGAGTTCCATTGACAATCATGAGTCTGGATGTAACGCATCAGGCGATCGCGACTCCAGAGCGCTTGCATGGGATACGTGCAATCAACTCCCCCATCAGCGCTGCTACGCTCGGCCTGCTGAATCACTACGGTGCCTACGAGATGCAGCGTCATGGCTTTCCTGGCCCGCCGCTTCATGATCCCTGCGTCATTGCCTATCTCTTGCAGCCTGCTCTATTCACGACCAGCCGCGCTTATGTTGCAATCGAAACGACCAGTGAATTAACGATGGGGCGCACAGTGGTCGATCGCAATCATGTGACCAACGCGCCTCCCCATGCCAACATTGCTGAAACAATTGATGTCGAAGGGTTTTATCAACTGTTGACACGTGCGATCGCGAAGCTCAGCGAATCGTAAGTGTACAGAGCTTGCCGCTCCGTTTTTGCAGTCTACCCATGTATACCTTACACTTTGGTTCGCCGTGTTGACGAACTGAACGTAACGAAGAAACTGAAGGCACCCCAAAAAGTGCGTCATTTTCTCCATAGAAATACAGATATTTGAAAAAAAGATGTAGGAAGATTCCGCAATCCTCACAAGGGGATTCGTAAAGGATTTTGGCATGGTTGTAGTGGCATACCAGTCCGTGCATCGAGCGCTTGCGACGAGTGCTGCCCGCCCCTATCATCTGGAATTTTCCTATGTTTTCTTCACAACACACCAAGCTTTCTTTTCCCTTCTGGCAGTTCCTCAACCAGCCAGTCTTTGACTCCAAGTTTCAAGTGGTTCTCAATCCACGTCGCTATTGGTGGTTCCATCAAGTATCGCTGCTAGAGCGCTGCTTGTCTAAAGAATGCACATCTAGAGATAGCCGTCGCGATTGAATGGCATTAAGGCTCGAATCTGCTGCTGACGGTGGGGCGATCGCCCCACCGTTTTGTTTTGATAGGACTTACGCAGCCGTCTCTTTCTTGTATGCCCAAAGGGCTTTAAGCTCCCAATTCTGGGGGACTTTGAGGGCTTGTTTTCCCTTTCTTGTATGTCCGCTAGGACTATAAATTGGGGGCTGGGGGGCTGGCTTTAGAGAATTTGCGTCAGTCCTGTTTGAATTGAAATTTATCCATCCGGAGGGAGCAGGAAGCCCTTGAATGATGAAGCAATGAAGACGGCTTCACTATTTTACTCTAGGCGTAGGTTGTAAAAGCTTGGCTACCACTGAGCGAAGCCACGTTTGAGGTTAATAAAGGCTGTTGAGTGCTGGACGTTTTAGATAGGAGAGGCGATTCATGCTGGCACACGAGTCTACGTACTGTGTGGGTGTTCCTGGGGGCAACGCTGAAGTTTCATTGAATGGGCTGCGGGCAATCTTAGGGCAAGTCGAGACGGAGCTACATCACAGCGAAATTTATGGACAGATGCTCTCAAGCCTGAAAGCATTGCCAGACGATTTGAATCGACAGATGCAGAGCATGATGAGAGCGATGGGTCGAGAAGCCATTCGACTGGCACTACGCAAAATGGTGCACAAAAAGTCTTCAAGGATGGTGCAAACAGCAGAACAGAGCTTTACCAACTCCATCACTCCAGCCGCTGCATCGAAGGTGCAATCCCTGACACCAGTAAATTCTTCAGCCCCAAACGCCTCCGATCGCACTCCTCCTACTCTGGCAGTCGTTCCGCCTACAGAAAGCAAGACACCGCCAGCAGTTCGAGAGCGTAAAGTTCTCTATCCGCCCACTGCCGTTTCTAGCATCAAGCCGCTCAAGGTAGACCCTGGCAAAAAACTGAGTAAGCGAGAGCTTGCACAAAAGGCCATGTTTGAGGCACGAGAAGCGTACCTGCAAGACTTAGGGCAAATGATTCTTCGGGTACGGCAAGAAAAGTCGTGGTCACCATATCATTTACACTTAAGAACCCAGGTTTCCCTCCATCAATTAGAAGCCTTAGAAACTGGACGAATCGAGCGGCTACCTGAGGATATCTATCTGCGTGGCTTTATTCGTCAGATTGGTAACGCACTGGATCTCGATGGAAACCAGATGGCTGCGTCGCTACCTGCGATCGAGTCGGCTGTAGTACCATCGTGGCAGCAGCCCAAGACAGGCTCGAAGCTACGCATCAATTCGATGCAGATCTATCTTGGTTACGCGGCTTTGATGGCGGGTGGAATTGCCTGGGTTTCGCATCAATCGATTCCTCAGCGCACCGCACCAGCTTCACCCTCTTCTTCAGCAACAGTAGCGCCGTTACCAAAAGCTTCTCCCACCCAGACAACTGCTGCTAAGGTGACTCCCAAAGGTGCGGCTGCGACGCTGAGCATTAAGCAAGAAACCGTTTCGCCAATGTCAGGTAATGTTGCCCCCCCCGAAACCAACCCTCTTTGATGCGCAACTGCCTTGATTCAAAAGACACCTCGATCGGGGCAGTTGTGTACGCTCTGGCGGCACTTCGACCTTGTAGCCTGTGCCTGTTAGGATGGACAGAAGCTGTTTAACTTGGGATAAGGTGTGGTTGTTAAGCCAGAGTGGTTGCGGGTAAAAGCCCCCCAGTGGGAGCGGGTCGGCTCGGTTAAAGAAATTCTGCGGGATCTGGAGCTGAACACGGTTTGTGAAGAAGCCTCTTGCCCCAATATTGGTGAGTGCTTTAACAATGGCACGGCTACCTTTTTGATTATGGGGCCTGCCTGCACCCGTGCTTGCCCCTACTGCGACATTGACTTTGAGAAAAAGCCAAAGCCGCTTGATCCCACTGAACCAGAGCGGTTGGCAGAAGCCGTCCGCCGGATGCGGCTGAACCATGTTGTGGTGACTTCAGTGAATCGGGATGATTTGCCGGATGGTGGTGCAGCCCAGTTCGATCGCTGCATCCAGGCGATTCGGGTTGCTTCACCTGGCACTACGATCGAAGTCTTGATTCCTGACCTTTGTGGCAACTGGGAAGCGCTGGCAACGATTTTGCAAGCCGCGCCAGAGGTGCTGAACCACAATACTGAAACGATCCCCCGCTTGTATCGTCGAGTTCGTCCTCAAGGAAGCTATGAGCGCTCGCTGGACGTCTTGCGGCGAGCGCGCGATCTGACACCTTGGGTCTACACAAAAACAGGCATTATGGTGGGTCTGGGCGAGACCGATGACGAAGTGAAACAGGTTATGCGCGATCTGCGGTCAGTGGCTTGCGACATTCTCACGATCGGGCAGTACCTCCAACCCAGTCAAAAGCACTTGGGCGTAGTCAATTTCGTGCGTCCGGAGCAGTTCGATGTCTGGCAGGTCTATGGCGAATCGCTGGGCTTTCTGCAAGTGGTGTCGTCTCCTCTAACGCGCAGTTCTTACCATGCGGAGCAAGTGCGGACGTTGATGGAGCGGTATCCACGAGAAAGAAGCGGTCAGCAGTCGGCGGTCAGCCATCAACTTACAACAAGTAGTGATTCGTCATCTTGAAGCCCTCGTTTTGTTGGTCAGTTGTCTTGCTTCAACACTCAAGGCTTGAACTTTAAGAAGCTGACCGTTGATTGCTGAAAGCTGATAGCTTTATCCTATGTCACAACTTACGATCGTCATTCTGGGTGCTGGAGCCTGGGGAACCGCTTTAGCCACGCTGGCAAAGGACAAAGGCCACAGAGTCCGTGTTTGGTCACGTCAAGAGGGAGCGTTGCACACGATGCTCGATGATGCCGATATAGTGGTCTCTGCGGTCTCGATGAAAGGTGTGAGAGCAGTCGCTGAACAGGTACAACAGGTGACGATCGCACCTCATACGGTGTTTGTCACAGCGACCAAAGGCTTGGCAGCAACGGGTAGCCATGAAACGACGCCGCTGCTGCCCTCTCAAATCTGGCAGGTTGCATTACCGTCGCATCCAGTGGTTGTCCTATCAGGCCCAAACCTTTCTCAAGAAATTCAGCAGGGGTTGCCTGCTGCAACGGTGGTTGCCAGCCAACAGCTTGCTGCGGCAGAAACCGTCCAAGCGGCACTGTCGTCCAACTCCTTTCGGATCTATACCAATGCTGATGGACTGGGCGTGGAACTGGGCGGTACGCTGAAGAACGTGATTGCGATCGCGGTGGGAGCCTGCGATGGGTTACATCTGGGCACGAATGCAAAAGCTGCACTGGTCACTCGCGGACTCGCCGAAATTATTCGAGTGGGGACATATTGGGGTGCTAAACCAGAAACGTTCTATGGCTTATCGGGCTTAGGTGATTTACTGGCAACCTGCAACAGTGCCCTCAGCCGCAACTACCAGGTGGGATATGGGCTGGCCCAGGGGCAATCGCTGGTGGAGGTTCTCGCTCAGCTCAAAGGTACTGCCGAAGGGGTGAATACGACTCAAGTTTTGACGATACTTGCTGAACAACAAAACATTGCTGTGCCCATTTCCCATCAAGTCGATCGCCTGTTGCAGGGAGACATTACGCCGCAAGCAGCCGTAGAAGCGCTGATGTTACGAAATTACAAACCAGAGACGCATTAGAGGAGCTATGTCATTCATCGTCGCGATCGAAGCCTTATTTCATCAACCGCCAATTCCGTTTAAGCCAGAGCAGCAAACACTTAAAGGGTGGGCCATGTACTGTTTGCGCGATCGCGGCTTTAAGGTGGTGTATGCCCAAAATACCGATTTTGCGATCGAAACGCGGGAGGGGCGTAAGGTATATTTCAATGTCACTGAGGCTCCGATCGATCCAGATGCGGCTGAAGCGGACGTTAAGGTTGGGTGGATTGTGCGCGATCGTGCCACAAACCAGATCACAGTAATCGCACCGCAGTCATGATTGTGCTAGATAGAACCATTGCTGAGACGGCTCGCTCTGCCTTGGCTTTATGGCAGTCCTAAATTACTCATCTCAATCATTCACGCAATGTGTGCCTTGGTTTAACCGCTGAATGCTGAATGCTGATGCTTCAAACAGCGGTTAAACCAGGTCATCCAAGCAGAACACTACTTGATGAACAGCATTTCCTGGTAGGTTGGCAGAGGCCAGAAGCTATCGGCAACTTCGCCTTCCAGGGCATCAGCAGATAGGCGTACTTCATCCATTAAGGGACGAAGCGTTTGAGCGCAGTATTGCATTTTGTTTTCTGTAGTGGCGAAATCGTGCTTAGCCAGGGCTGTACTGAGTTTGCTGGTTGTCGCGACCATTGCATTCGTGAGATCTGCAATTTTCTTGGCACTCTCTTTGTCAAAGTCAACGCCTAGCCCAGCCAAACTCGCAATGGTTGATGATAGCTTGGCTAAGTACTCTAGCGCTGCGGGATAAATAATTGTCTTAGCCATGTTGACAACCAGTTTCGCTTCGACCTCGATCGACAGGATGTATTGCTCAGCGTACACTTCAAACCGACTTGCTAGCTCGACGGGTGTGAGCACACCCGTTTTGGCAAACAGGTCTTCAATATAAGCTTCTTTGAGCGTTGGTAGGGCATCCGCTGTGGTGCGTAAGTTGGCTAAACCGCGATCGTCAACCGCCATTTTGTGCCATTCTTCAGAGTAGCCGTTGCCTCCAAAGACAACCGCACCATGCGTTTCCATCACTTCTTTGAGGACAGTCAGAATGGCTGTACTGAGTTCCAAGCCGTTAGCTAATTCGCTTTCCAAGCGGTTGCCAACCCAATCAAGCGAATCTGCCAGCATGGTGTTAAGCGCAATCAACGGCCCCGATACTGATTGGCTCGATCCGACCGCGCGAAACTCAAAGCGGTTGCCCGTAAACGCAAAGGGCGACGTTCGGTTGCGATCGCCTGCATCTTTGGTGAGATGGGGCAACACATCAACACCCAGATCCATGACACCTTTCTGCTTTGATTCAGTGACTGTACCTGTTTTAATTTGCTCAAACACCTCTTCTAACTGGGTACCCAGGTACACCGACATAATGGCAGGCGGTGCTTCGTTGGCTCCCAGACGGTGATCGTTGCTGGCAGTCGCAATAACGGCACGCATCAACGGCCCATATTTATGCACTCCCCGAATCACCGCACCGCAGAAAACCAGGAATTGAGCATTGTCGTGAGGCGAATCGCCTGGATCAAGCAAGTTGCCCTGGGTCGCATTCCCCACTGACCAGTTGACGTGTTTCCCAGACCCGTTGATGCCTGCAAAGGGCTTTTCGTGCAGTAAGCAGACAAACCCGTGCTGTTTGGCAGTATGCTTCAGCACCGTCATTAAAAGCTGCTGATGGTCGCTGGCGACGTTTGCGGCTTCAAAAAAGGGCGCAATTTCAAATTGCCCAGGAGCTACTTCGTTATGCCGAGTTTTTGCAGGAATCCCCAGTTTGTAGAGCGTTTCTTCTACGTCCTGCATAAAGACCTGAACGCGTTCTGGGATCGCGCCGAAGTAGTGATCGTCAAACTCTTGACCCTTCGCAGGCGCTTTGCCAAAGAGGGTACGTCCGGCTAAGAGAAGATCGGGACGCTGGCTGGCAAAGTTCGCGTCAATCAGAAAATATTCTTGCTCTGCGCCACAGCTAGAGTTGACGTGAGCGACATTTGCATTCCCCAGAAGCTTCAGCACCTTATTGGCGGCTTTGTCCATCGCGGCGATCGAACGTAAAAGCGGCACTTTTTTATCTAGTGCTTCACCCGTCCAGGAGACAAAAACGGTGGGAATGCACAACGTAGAACCGTTGTCGGTTTCCATGATGTAGGCGGGGCTGGTCACATCCCAACCCGTGTAGCCTCGTGCTTCAAAGGTGTCTCGAATGCCGCCATTGGGAAACGACGAGCCATCCGGTTCTCCTTGCACCAACACTTTGCCAGAAAACTCTGAAATCACATTGCCATCGCCTTGCACCGAGATGAAGCCGTCGTGCTTTTCAGCGGACAAATTGGTCATAGGGTAAAAGACGTGGGCGTAGTAGAGTGCGCCCTTTGAAGTTGCCCAGTCTCTCATGGCGAGAGCGACTGTATCGGCGATCGACGGATCGAGTTTTTCACCTGTGACGATCGTATTTTTAATCGACTTAAAAACCGCTTTGGGCAAGCTGGCCTGCATTTTACTGAGGTTAAACACATTCTCGGCCCAGATATCTTCTAGACGCTCTGGGGGTTTAGGCGGTATCAACGCTCGATTAGTGATCTGGTGAACGGCTTGAACGCGGGCAGCATTTCCACTCATGATGTCTTCTTAGAACTGACCGCTTGATAGTACTCAAAGCAAACGCAAGAATTAGCTAGCAGAGATACCAAGTGATCATTTGTTCACATTTGTTCATGTCTAAGGTTGAGATCAAGACGCAGAAATTGATCCCGTTTCCAGGTACTTAAATTTCATCAATGCTGCGGCTTTAAGTGCTCATTAAAGTCATCGAGATGAGACAAAGAATTAGCGAACTAAAAGCCAAACCCACTGCTGTTGGTACAAGATCTGTTGCTTTTCTATCGTGTGCCTGTGGCCTGGTATCTGTTCACAAACTATTCAGAACGGCGAACGTAGACGGATAGAATTCACTGCACCCAATGGCGCGATCGTGATTTGAAAGCGGGTGTTGTGAGAAACGTCTAAGTCTAGAGAATCGTAGTGTTGCTCACACCAGGTGGTTAGATTTTGGATAGCCAGAGCAAAAATCTCGTCTGGAATTTGCCAGCTTGCACTATACATCCGGTTTTGATAGCGATGCAGCAGTTCGTCGATCGTTTGTTCAATGCGCCACTCTGCCGCGACGATCGTCTCTATTGTGGCACCCTGTTGCGTTAACGCATCCAGAACATCTGCTTCCGTTGCACCATAATCGGTTAGTTCAACCCCGTAATGCGCGAGAATCTCATCCCACCGTTGTTTGAACTCATATTGAGGCTGTTCCAAAAATTGAGTGGCTGGCGTAGCAGAAGCAAGGCGCAAAATACAGTCTGTCACTTGCTCAGAGACATTGGGTGGTAGACCTCGTGTAGCATCATAAATCGCCGAGACGCAATCGAAGGAAACGCTCATATTGATCTCGTATTGATAGGACTTACGCAAAAGCGATCATCTTTCGCCCCCTAGCCCCCAATTTTGGGGGAATAGAACCAATTAAAGCCCTCAGCATTGGGGGTTTGGAGGCAAATGCGCAAGTCCTAATTGATATTGATAGAAGCACGCTAAAGGGAAGGAGAATCCGTGAGGGGTGAATGAGTATCAAGAAGCGTTAGAAGGTCGATCGACCACCTCGAAAAGGCCCATACAGCCAGCTTCCGCGATCGCATCCTGGTGTGGGTGAAACATAAACTTACCGGGATAGCGGTAAGAAAACTCCAGAATATGGCGTTCTGCCGTGCCCATTGTGATCACATCTGTCTCTTCATCAGGTTCTAGATGCCGTCCTGTGCGAAACACCCGAAACATGTTGGCATGGAGATGAAAAGTAGCTACTGGGTCAAACTCAATCATATTCAGCACATATAGCCGAATCAGTTGGTCTTTCTGAATGGAAATGGGGTGCTGCATGTAGTAATGCGGCTTGCCGTTGAACGCATAAAGTTCGTTCTTTTGGTCGCCATTGACGTCATACCCTGCCATGATCAACACCATTTCATCAGCAGGCGGTCGTGGGGTGAGCGGGTCAATGATAAACATGCCATACAGCCCTTTACCAATGTGGCGAGTGACAGGGGCAATATGGCAGTGATACACATGAACACCAAAAGGTTCTGCATCAAATTCGTAAATAAACACGTTGCCGTTGCGAACTGGTTTCACCCCATCCATGTCTGGCGGGTGCACCCCATGAAAGTGGAGCGAGTGTGAGTGCCCCGCCCGATTGTAGAAGATCACGCGAATGCGATCACCCTCGGTGGCACGAAAGGTTGGCCCTGGGACGTGCCCATTCAGGTTCCAGGTAATAAACGAGGTTGCACCATTGAGTTGCACTGCTGTTGTGCGGGCTTCAACACGAAACTCACGCACGGTTCTCCCGTTTTCGGTGGTGACGGTGCCGTAGTCAAACTGGCGCAGTGTGGTGAGTGGGGTAAAACCTTTGGGTTCGGTGACCGTCGAATCTGCGGCGGGTGGAACGTGGACTGGATGCGATCGCGGTTGCCAAAGTGCCCGCAGCGCGATCGCGCTACCTGTGATCCCAACGCCTGCTAAGCCAACCTTCAACAAGTGCCGCCGACTCCAACGTTCGGCTTTATTGAGTGCAAAGCGATCGGACATACAGTAACCAGTGTTCCCTGACTCAGATCTAACACAACGGACTTGCCAAGCAGCCTTCGTACAAAGCAATGGCACAAAAAGTCTGACAGCTTTTTAGTATAAAAGCGATTCAAGCTTATTGTCAATTATTCTCATTTAGCTGCGCTCTGTATCCACTGTTGAAGGGCATAAGTTTCAAGGCGTAAATTTTAGGGCATCGTGGTATGACGAAACCGAGTTATGAGGAACGGGGCGCGTACAGGATGACTAAAACACCCAGCAACGCGATCCATCCTCCCAGCCAGTCATACTTGTCAGGTGTTACGCGATCGACTCCCCATCCCCATAGGATGGACAGCACGATAAAGATCCCCCCATAAGCGGCATAGGCTCGTCCAAAGCTCACAGGTTGCAGGGTTGGCAAGACCCCATAGATGGCTAAGATCACAACTCCCAACACCACTAACCAGACACTTTTACCTTCACGCAGCCACAACCAAAATAAATAGCCCCCACCGATTTCACACACTCCAGCCAAAATAAAGAGCAACAACGAGCGACCGATCATGGTTTCGCATCCCTAAAAACGTGGGGCTTCTGGCAAGAGCGCTTTGGGAAATAAGCCATGTACACCCTTTTGAGGACTGTTCACCACCTGTGTAATGCGGAAACTAGCCGCAAGGCTACAAAGACAGTAGGCTTCGGTTTCGGTAATGCCAGCCAGTTTTGACAGCACGTCTACCATATTGTGCAGCGCGATCTGAAGCGCCTCATCTAATGTTTCTGCAAAGCCAGTGGTGACAAGATCGGAAGGGGTTTCAGCGATCGGACTCGTCAAGTGCATGTTCTTTCGTAAGGTTAATTCGATTGTGCCATTCATAGAGGTTTCGATCGCGGTGCCACACACCTCGCCATCGCCTTGAGCCGAGTGACCATCGCCAATAGAAAACAACGCTCCTGGCAAAAAGACGGGCAGCAAAAGACGCGAACCCGCCTGTAGTTCGGGGTTATCAATATTTCCACCATAGGCACCGGGTGGAATCGAATTGCGCGTCCCTGCCGTGGCTACCCCCAAAATACCAAAAAAGGGACGAATGGGAATTTTAATGCTGCTGCCTTCAGGAAATTCGGCGGTACTGTGCTCTAGATCGAGGGGAATAAACCGCAAGTGTCCCTCACTAAAGCGATCGGTTAACGCACCCCAACCTGGGCGAATGGCATTGAAACCGATCGGTAAGCGAGGCGTGATGGAGTGGAGCTTGACTTCGAGGACATCGCCTGATTCAGCACCTTCCACGACGATCGGCCCCGTTAATAAATGAGGCCCACCACTGACTCGACGTTCCGCGGAGAGATGCTGACAGATGTCTAAAAACTCCGGTGGCACAAATTCTGGTGGAGCCTGATCATAGATATTCAGCCCGGAGAAGGTTTCAACGTCGATCGTGTCGCCAGACTGAACCGTGAGCGCTGGCTTGAGGTCAGGCGAAAAGCCTCCAAAATGAACCGTTTCTGGTGTTGCCTTCAAACGATGATGCGCCATCTGTCACTCACTACTTGCTATAGACATGCTCAAACTTGCTGCTTCACCGACAGCAGTTGGCAGAATGAACTATACGCCCAAGTCTATAGCGATCCTATTTGGTTTGTGAAAATGATTCTGGGTTAGCTTACACCTTTGGCGAAGCAAGCTACAGCTTTCAGCTTTAGATTCCAGGCTGAAGGCTAACGGCTGACCGCTGACCCTTAACTGTTGCTTAGTTCAAAAACAGCATGCTTTTCACAAAGGATTGATGACTACTGTAGAAGCCTTTATCTATCGTTGCGTTTGTTCTGCGATCGCCCCTCAAACGCCCTCACCAGTGTGTGTGGCTTCTGCCAATGGACTTCAACCTTTGAAGTCCCTACCGACGTACAAAGTCTTCGAGCGTATGGGTAAGCCAGTCTGCGAGTCCTTCTGGTGGCGCTATTTCAGCAATGACGGCTGCTTCGATCTGCCTTACCGTTTCAGGGGGTAGCCCTAAAAGCTGCACTAATGTTTGGTAAGCAGCGGCCTCTTCTGCATTAATCGTCGCTTCCTCAGGTGTGCGAGCACTACAGCGAATGACTTCATAGCCCAAGCGCAAAACAAGCTCTCGCTCAGCAGCAGTTTCTAATTTAGACACCAGTTCGCTGAGGGGAAGATGCTGCATCAAATACTCGCGTAGCTCCTGTTGCAAGGCTTGTTGTTGCGTGGCGCTGGTCGCAAAAACGCGACTGAGGCGCTCCAGCATAATGGTGACCTCTTCAGCAGCAAGGTGACCATCAGACCAAGCCATTGCAGCGACAATCCGCAGCAAATTCATTTGACGCGGCGTAATGGAAGGGGGTGAAGGAATGTTTAACATCACAAGCTCCTGCTCTAGCATCTGTGTGCGGCATTCTGGAGCGGTAGAACCCAGCCGTGAAAAAGCTGTGGCGCGATCGACGGATCTACTGGCTCCATCTTCTTTTAGTTTACAGGGTAAAAACGGGGGGAGAGCCAAAACGATAGAACTTGCAATAACTCTATTTCGCTTGATGGCAGAAAGAATATCAGTATCCAGCATTCGAGGGTTTTAGGATAAATGGAATCGTAAGTTCAAGTAACCTCTTCTAGCTCAGGAACATGCTCAGTCTCATAGCTTTCAATTAACACCCCAATCACGTCCATCATGGAAGCAAGAGGATGCGATTCATCTTCACCCACTTGATCAATAAGGCTATTCAGCAGTTCGACTAAATGCTCATATTCCTCTTCAGTATGAGGAACAAAGACCGTTTCAGCGATCGATGACCAGGCTGCGATCGTTGGATCTAGATTGAGACCTTGCATCATTCTTTCCATCTCTCTTCATCGTATTCTGCATGAGTTAGTTTTGTTTGAACGCGAGCGAGACGCTCGTACTATTTTTGATGGAAGAATGACCCCAAACATAAGGATAGGCTTCTGAAGGTTTGATAATCTTGGCTGCTACTGGGTTTTGATAGATATATTCCACAGTGGAGTGAAAATGGCGATCGCTCAAAATTAACCGTTCATGACGACCGTCTTGCCACAACTTGCCGATATGAGGCATCACCATTGGGACTTGTCTTGCACTGAAGCCTTTAATGCTATGCAAAATGCTGCCGATCGTCCAAAATTTTCCTGTATTCCTTAGGGATGGTTGGATTAATAAATGCACATGGTCGGGCATGACAACACCCGCAAAAATGATATACCGTTCCCCATGAAAATATTGGCAAGCTTCCATTACAACCTGCCGTGCGGCAGAATTTAACTCAAGTCGCTCCCAGGTACAGAAGGTAACAAAATAGATCGACTGCATAAGACTTCAACGGATTAGAACCATATGTTCATCCTCATAAAGTTCCCATCGCATCGCTAATGATTACATCAGCCCACCCAGTGCGAGCGTCTCGCTCGTGATCGATAGCGGATCACCCCATCCCACAACCAGTGCGAGCGTCTCGCTCGCGAGCGAGACGCTCGCACTATGAATACAAAACTGGGATGTACTCTTTCAATCTTTGCTCCCAATTATTCCCCTCCTCTTTCCTTCAATTGCTCCTGTGCCCATTGCCGCAGTTGCTCGTCGGGGTCATTTTCTGCCCGATCGCGCAACAGTTCAAGGGTTTTGGAATAGGACTAGGAAAATCAGCCTTTTTTGTAGACATCGCCTCGATTACCAATGGTGTATATTTCAACATCACCAGAAGCCAGATCTACAGTGAAAATGAGACGAACTTTACCGATTCGGAGTCTATAAAAACCTTCCCATTCTCCTTTCATCTGTTTGATGTCAAGTTCTGTAAATGGAATGATGCTTTGTGCTTCAACGACGATCACAAGCTGATTGAGCCTTTCTTGAATACGATTGAGTGTATCAGAGTCAGCTTTTTCAATGAATTTGATTGCTTGTTTACGGAACCTGATTGCCATGCTTCACCCACGCTGTCATGTCGATCGCTTCGTCTTCGGAGTAATCTGTGGGCGAGCCGAATTCAGCTTCTAGCTCTGCTTGCTCGGCATCATCAACGTAGGGCATCAGGATTTTGCAGAGCATTAACCGCTCTTCTCGCAAAACTTCACGCATGGTTTCTTTAATTAACAGCTTTAGTTCCTGAATTTCCACAGTTTCCTCCATAAAATTTAGGTTTTCTTTTCTCTGAGTGTATTTTTATTGTTCCTCACATTTTATCGTTTCTAATTGTTCCTGTGCCCATTGCCGCAGTTGCTCATCGGGGTCATTTTCTGCCCGATCGCGCAACAGTTCAAGGGTTTTGGAATGGTTGGGATAGAAGTCAGAAATTGCTTCAAGTGCTAGTAATCGAGGATTACCCTCATGGTTAAATTCCCGTTCAAAAGGATCGCTAGTAGCTCTGTTTCTCAAAAAATCAAATGTAATAACTTCACTACTCCAGTTCTGTATCAATCCTCTCAAGGCTAACCATCTTATGTGGGAACTCTCATCCGATTTAGCACAATTTTTGACAATAGAAAAAATACGCGGATCATCATTCCAATAGTCAGCTAGATCCATCACAGATTGCCGTACAAGGTAATCTGTGTCCAATTGGACTCGCTTGATTAAAATATTAAGGGTATCTGGATTATCCATCCACTCATAAGCTAACAACTGCGCTGCTTTCTGGCGCATATTCTCATCGCTATCGGATTGAGCAGTGGTCTGAACTATTTTTAGGACATCTGGATATTCCTTCCAATGATCAACTAAGACCTCTAGGGCATCACGCCTTTCCAGACCATATTCTTCAGATTTTATAAAATCAACGAACCAGTCAAATATTGTTTGATCATCAAACCAGTTCTTGGCAATTATTGGAAATGCTATAAAACCGAACGGAGTTTCTTCAGCCAAATGCTTAAGACAATTTAGCAGCTCATTCGCTACTCGTTCAATAAGCAATCTGTTTTTAACTTCTAAAAGACAAGCACTTGCTATCTCTAAATGTGTAGGTGCTTCTTCCTCTTCATTTGCATAGTCAATTTCTGAATTTTGATTCATCAGATAATCTATAACTTCGCCTGCAAATTTCTCATCAATTGCCCCACAAATCAATCTCAAAACCTCATGCCAGGTTTCGTCCTGCCAGTGGTTTCCGAAGACCTCATCGCGCAATTGTTCAAAGGTGAGGGTACGTTGTTTCTCGAAGCGATTCACGATTTCGACGGTGCAGAAATATTCTAAAAAGGTGCGATGGACGAAGCCGTAGGTGTCTGCACCCCGATCGCACAAGATAAAGTTGCGATGGCGTAATTGATCGATGAGTTTGTTGGCTTTTTCGCGGGGTTCGCTGAAGCCCTGGTCGCGCAGATAGTCGGTGAGGATGCGGGTGAGGCGATCGGCGCTGATTAAATTTCCTTTCAGTCCTTCCTCGCCTGCCTGCATGTCGTAGGCGATCAGGCGGAGCATTTCCTGTTTTTCGCGTCGCCCGATGGTGTCCAGGGGCAGGTTCAGCTTTTTGTGATCCACATCCCAGTGGTACAGCAGCACCCGCGATGCCTGGTCGTAGAGGTCAGCGCGATCGCGGGGTAGTAGCTCCTGCCGTCGGTTGAGGATTGCCATCATGGTCAGCAACAGGGGATTGTCTGCCAGGTTTTGGATGGCGGTGGAGTTGGCGATCGCGTCCTTCAGGCGTGTTACTAAACGAGGCTTGTCGGGGTCGTTGCCGAGAGCGAGGGTATACCAGCGATCGATGAATTCGTGAATTTCGTCGGTATCTAACGGTTGGATGGTGAAGTGACGGAAACCAGCATGTTGCAGGCGTTCGGGGCTATAGCCAATAATGCGCGAGGTGATGAGAATTTGCGCGTGAGGATACTGCTGGGCAAAGCGGATAATGTCGTCGGTGATAGCGGCTTGGGTGGGGCGATCGAACACTTCATCCAGCCCATCAAACATCACGAGGGTGGGATGCTCCTGCAAGTATTGATGCAACTGCTGTTGGTCAAACTGCCAATCAACCCCACGTCCACGATGGAGAAATTCGAGAAAATTATTGGTTTGGGCGATGGCATATTCTCGCAACTCAATCAGCAAAGGCAACCGCGCTGAGACCGCATCTGAAACCTCCGAGGTCTGGGACTCCACCCATTCCAAGGCGAGATACTGCAACAAGGTAGACTTGCCCGCACCCGGATCGCCTAAGATGACTGCCCGTAGGGATGTTTCATGCAGCGTATCGACGATAGACAACACCTTCCGCGACGGTTGCTGGAAAGACTCACGCCGATCGATCTCCTCTTCTAAGACCTCCAAGGTTTTAAAGACCTCGGAGGTCTGCCGGATGTCTTCGCGCACCGTTTGTTCGATGAACATTTTCCAGAGTTTGACGCGATACTGCTGATCGGTCGTGTCGATCGTGGATAGCTTCAGATAGCCATAGCTGCTTTGCAAACTTTCTCGATACCTGGCAACATCGAAACCTGGAGAGATTTGAGCGGTATTGCGAACGATATCTTCCAGCAGTTCGGTTTCGAGGAGCGATCGCAGTTCCGGTGTTTCGCGCACAATCCGGCGCACTTTTTTGAGGTATTCGCTGCCAATCCGCTGCCAGTCAAACCCCTGTGGCATCGCTGGAAAAGGGTTGCCCCGCAAGGTCGATCGCGCCCAAAGGCTGGCTAGAGTAGCACTGTCGATCGCGCTGCAATCCTTCTCAAACGCCTGACCGAGAATAGGCTTCACCGATTCATCTTTGACAAACTGGATGAGAGCGGAATCGTAGCGATCGCGGATCTCTGCCTTCGATAGCTCCTGATCCTCCAGTTCGTCCGCCACCAGCAGCAAAAACGCCTGTAATGCCCCAGCGACCGCTTTCTTTGCCACTTCTGGTTTCGCTGCCGCCACGCCTTCCTTCAAACAGCCCTTGAAGAAATCCTTCACGTAATCTTCCGCAGCCGTTTGCCCCAACTTCAAGCCTTGCTCAAAGACGGCTTTGCCCAGCTCTGTTGCGCCGATCGTCAGCAACCATTCCAACATATTGCACTAAAGATGTTGAACGCTCTCTCTACTATCGCATTCACATCCCAGAGAGGCGAACGACTAGAGTATTGAAAGCAGCGTTCAGATGAATCGATGACCAGCTACCAGTTTCCTGAAAATTTTCTGTGGGGTGCCGCCACTGCCTCCTATCAAATCGAAGGTGCTGTGAAAGCAGATGGACGCAAACCGAGCGTGTGGGATACCTTTAGTGCTAAACGAGGACGAACGCTCAATGGCGATACAGGTGCCGTTGCGTGCGACCACTATCACCGTTACGAAAGCGACGTAAAGCTGATGGCAGCGCTGGGCATTAAGCACTATCGCTTCAGCATCGCCTGGACACGCATTATTCCCGATGGGCGAGGAGCGGTCAACGAAGCCGGGGTGGATTTCTACAGGCGATTGGTAGACTGTTTGCGTGAGCATGGCATTACACCCCACGCCACTCTGTTTCATTGGGATAGTCCCCAGGCGCTAGAAGATCGCTATGGTTCTTGGCGCAGTCGAGAAATGGCGCAGGACTATGCTGATTATGCGACAGCCGTGGTGAGCCGATTGGGCGATCGCATCATACACTGGATGACCATCAACGAAATTTCGTGCTTTACCCATCTGGGCTATGCGGTGAATGCCGATCCGCCCCATGCTCCGGGTACTCGCGTTAAAACTCGCAAGGATGTTTGGCAAACCAGCCACCACGCGATCCTCGCACATGGATTGGGGTGTCAGGCCATTCGAGCTGCGTCGCCTGTGCCCTGTGAGATTGTTCTGGTCGATAATCCAGCCGTCACGGTACCGATCGCTGAGTCGCCAGAGCACATTGCCGCTGCACAGAAGGCGCTGCCAACCTGCTGGGCCAATGGTGGCATTCTATATCCGGTGCTTACGGGTGCTTACAGCCCCGTCTTGTTGGAACAATTGGGGCGTGATGCCCCAGATATTCACTCAGGCGACCTGGAAACCATTCATCAACCATTAGACGCTTTAGGTCTAAATATCTATACGGGCACCTATGTGAGAGCAACCGACAATGCCAATGGTTACGACTGTCTCGACTTTCGCGAGAGCTATCCTCGTCTTCACATGCCCTGGCTCTGGATGCTGCCAGAGTCCCTGTATTGGGGCGCACGTCACATCAGCGAGACGTTAGGACGATCGGATTTGCCCCTCTTCATCACTGAAAATGGTTGCGCCGCTCAAGATACCGTGAACGCCCAAGGTGAAGTTGTGGATCTAGAGCGCATTGCCTATTTGAGACAGTATCTTAAAGCCGCTCATCGCGCCGTGGCTGAAGGCTATCCCCTACACGGTTACTTTGTTTGGAGCCTGCTGGACAACTTTGAATGGGCATGGGGATACGATCGGCGCTTTGGCATCACCTACATTGACTACCGCACGCAACAACGCATTCCCAAAACCAGCTTTCATTGGTACGCGGAGTGTATACGGCAGGGGAGGGTGGTTTGAGGGAAAGGATGAAAGCTAAAGGATGAAAATTTTGAGTTTTGAGTTGCGAGTTTTGAGTTGCAAGAGAGGAGAGAGGCACTGAGTGTTGAATCAATTCGTCCTTCATCCCTCACCCTTATTCCTACTCACTTGCTCATCTCCAGCATCCGCTGAATGGGCTTCAGCGCTGCTTGTTGAGTTGCTTTGGGTAGTGTGATTTCGGGTGTCCGGTGCTTCATGCAGAGGTAGAGTTTTTCGAGGGTGTTCAAGCGCATGTAGGGGCACTCGTTGCAGGCGCAATTATTGACTGGAGGAGCTGGAATGAAGCGTTTATGGGGGGCAACTTTTTCCATCTGATGAATGATGCCGGGTTCGGTTGCCACGATGAAGCTTTGGCTGGCACTGCTTTGAATGTAGTTGAGTAGTGCTGTAGTGGAACCGACGTAGTTCGCATGGCGCAACACCGCAGGTTCACATTCAGGATGGGCGATCGCTTCGGCTTCGGGATGCTGAATCTGCAACTGCACCAGCTTTTTTTCCGAAAATGTTTCATGCACAATGCAGCTTCCTTGCCACAGCACCATGTCTCGCCCCGTTTGCGCCATGACGTATCGACCCAGGTTGCGATCGGGTGCAAAAATGATGGGCTGATCCGCTGGAATCTGGTTCACAATCTTAACCGCATTGGCACTGGTGCAGATGATGTCACTCATCGCCTTGATGTCAGCCGTGCAATTTATGTAAGAAATTACCAAATGATCAGGATATTTTGCTTTGAAGGCTGCAAAGGCATCAGGCGGACAACTATCTGCCAAAGAACAGCCTGCTGCTAAATCGGGCAGTAGTACGAGCTTGTTAGGATTGAGAATCTTCGCGGTTTCTGCCATGAAATGCACGCCCGCAAAGACGATGACATCCGAATCCGTCCTGGCAGCCTGCTGTGACAAACCCAGCGAATCGCCCAGATAGTCGGCAAGATCTTGAATGTCATCGTCCTGATAGTAGTGCGCCAGAATGACCGCATTCAATTCATGCTTCAGATCCGCGATCGCCCCAAATAAATCGCTTGGCAGTGCAGTCTTGGGAGGGAGAAGGGTACTTGTAAACACAATAATGTCGATCCAAGTAGAAGCTCAACCCCTTGATTATAGTTTTATTTACCAAAACTTGCAAATGCGTTCTGTCTTTTAGTACCAAAATTAGGTGAAAGGCAGAAGGCAGAGGGTAGAAGATGAGGGATAAGGGATGAAGGCTAAAGGTAAAAGGGAGTGGGGAATGAGGAGTCGGGAGTGGGGAAAACTCACACCTCTTACACCTCACACCTCTCTCTTCCAACTCAAAACTCAAAACTTCTACACTGACCACTGACGCTGATAGCTCCTTGACTCAAAACTCTCTTCATCCTTTTCCTCTCACCAATGCTGCCAACTTCCGCCGCATCACAATTCCCGGCTTGTCCGTTGCCATGTGCTGTTCGGCGCTAACGCTCAGAGACACGTCATATTCGGTTCCTTCCAGGATGGTGCGGTCTTCTAAAGTGACGGCCCGATCGAAGGCAACGATGCTTTCAGCCGTGACAGCCTCTTCCGTATCGTTTCGCAGGCAGAACTGAATGATTTGTGAGGAGCGATCGTCGATCGGTGTGGCAGCCGTAAAAATGAGATGAATCAAGCCATTGGGGTAGGTAATCTTAAGTGTGCGGATAAACGGCATAAACCAAGTGCCTTCGCTAATGCGTACCGTCCTACCTGCCTCCATTTGCAAATTCTGTTTCTGCACATCGCTATTAAATACGGGCAGCACGTAATGCATCCGAAGACCAAAGTCTGTCTCTTCAAACGAGTCTGGTTGGGGTGGGACAGGCTCTTGCTCAACGCCAAAGGTTTTGGCATGCACAAAGTGGGGATGGGCATTATCGAAGGAGTTTTCCATCAAGCGAAGTCCTGCACAGTGCCACCGTTCGTAAAATTCGGGAATCTGGCGAAATTGCGAGTCTGCGGCTTCAGGAAGGTTGGGAATCGCCAGCAAAGGTTCATCAAGGCAAACCCACACATAGCCGTAGCGCTCCTGACAGTGATACGCATCCACCCGATACGATTTTGGAACGGTTTCTTCACCAATTTGGGGCACCTGCACGCAAACTCCTACTGCGTTAAAAGACCAACCGTGATAAGGACAGCGAATGGCTCCTTGAATGACTTCTCCTCTGGATAATTTTGCCGATCGGTGACAGCAGCGATCGCGCACTGCCGCAGGTTTTCCGCTTTCATCCAACCACAAAGCCAGGTTTTCGCCTAAAAGCTGAAACGACTGGGGCGTTGTCAAGGCTGATATGGGTATGACGGGATACCAGAAGCGTTTGAAAATCGGTTGTTGCGTAACCAGCATAGGGGATGAATTTGTGATGTAAAGAGACCGCTAGAGACTCTACAAGCAAACTACGACAAAATTGTGGCGCGATGCCGGATCGATCGCTGTAGTTGTGGACACGCTATGACAAGGTGATCACTTCAGTTTGAGGTCGCGATTGAAATCAATCTTTTGGTACATGAAGCTCCCTTCCAGGGGTAGAGCGACTTTGCTATGGAAAACAATTAACGTAATGGCAGCTAATAAGTTTGGTGAACAAAAATAGGGTGTTAGACAACTGATAGGCATCAGTTTTCTTAAGTTTTAGATAAGTTTTGTTCACGTTCAAAGTGCCCTTTTAAGACGAGTTCAACAAAAGAAAATGACCAACTTTAATCCTAACCCTGCCAATCCTAATCGAGTGAGTGCCAGCCGTGATGTTGTGCAAGATAACCAGCTCTTGCGTGAGCAAAATATCGCTATGCGCGAGCAAAACCGTGCCATTCGTGAAAATGACAGCGCTGCTACAGGCTTGATGCTTGGGATGTTGTTGTTTGGGCTTGCAGCTTTAGGCTTTGGCCTCTATTTTGTTAACCAGCGCCCGTCTCCAGCACCCACTCGCACAATTATTGAGCGAGAGAAAACCACAACTGCGCCTGTTCAGCAGCCAGCGCCTAACGTCAATGTTACGGTGCCCAACCAACCAGCACCAAACGTTAATGTTGTTGTTCCCGAATCGGCTCCTCCGGTTGCTCCTACAGTTGCCCCTTCGACTGCTCCCACAGTTGCCCCTTCGAGCGATGCCAGCCAGACCGCTCCTGCTAATCCGTAGCTTGTTTTAGCTGCCTGAGCGTCACGATCGTCTTTGCGCCCTGAAAGGCAAAGTTTTAACCTGGTTGGGTCTCTGACCATCACGCCTGACGTGGTGGTCAATTTTTATGGCGATCGCTCAATCATTTCACGGTGACACTGCTTGCACGCTGTAATACCATTTCCCTTTCATTGGGCTACAGACCAAGAGCCTCAAACAGTGATGCAACAGAGCTTCCGTAACTCAAAATTCAAAACTCGAAACTGAGAACTCGTATAAGCGCTTCAGGATCTATGGTTACGAGATTCAGAACGGTATGATGGGCGATGACAGCTCCTTCGACTCGATGAATCTATGGGATGGCTACCGACACGATCGCCCCTTTGCCTATACCTGTCGTTGTTAAGCGGCGGTTTCTTCACAGGTGCTGTTGGGCATGCGATGACAGCCACTGCTTCTCAACAGGTATCTCCGTACTACGCCCTGGCTGCTCTCACAACCATAATTCCTTCGATCGCTCCAGCCACTCAGCAGCCATCACCTCACCTCAAGCCCTCAACCGCCTGTTCATACGTGCCACCCGCTGCCAATTTTAACAGCCAGCAGCTTGATCAACAACTCCAGCGCTATCTTCGCTTTGTTGCTCAATCCGGCAAGCCAGATATTTTGATTGTTGGTAGTTCGCGCGCGTTGCAGGGCATTGATCCGATCGTGCTGCAACAGACCCTTGCAAACCGGGGCTACCCCAACTTGAAAATTTTTAATTTGGGGGTGAATGGCGCGACGGCCCAGTTAGTTGATCTGCTGTTGCGCGAGATTCTAAACCTCGACCAGTTGCCACGTTTGGTGCTTTGGGGCGATGGGGTGAGAGCATTTAATAGCGGTCGTGTAGATCGTACTTACCAGCGCGCGATCGCCTCCCAAAGCTATCAACTCTTAACGGCGGGACTTCGCCCAGTGTTACAGTCTGATCAACCTCAGATTATGTCATGTACTACAGTCTCACTAACAGCTTTAAACACTGGCACGGTGCCTAACCCAACGTCTTTTGATGTCTCTTCTTTTCAGCCACCCTCTAACTTAGTCTCCAAGCGGCTAGCTCTATACAAAGCACCCCTAAACTTTTCCACTCGGGTAGGCTCACCTGCTGAACGAGAGTACCTGATGCTTGCCAAACTTCAAGATGCAACTGGCTTTCAGCCTTTATCAGATCAGTTCAGACCCGAAAACTACTTTCAGCGTCACCCCAGAGTTCAGGGTACATACGATGCGGACTATCGTGACTTTAACCTGGACGGAGTACAGTCCGCTGCTTTTAAAAAGGTGCTGAAGCTTGCACAAAGCCATCAAATTCCCGTGATCTTTGTGAATCTCCCACTCACGCAGATTTACTTAGACGAAGCCCGTGCCCTGAGTGAACAGCACTTTCGTACTTACCTGCAACGGTTCACTCGATCGCACGAGCTTCGCGTCTATGACCTTAGTCAATACTGGTCCAAGCAACATCTCTATTTCACAGACCCCAGCCACCTGAATCGCTACGGCGCTGCCGCAGTGGCGGCTGAACTCGGTCGATCGCTGGTCTTACCTCCTACCTGGCTTCAAGGTCAGCCGTAAAGGCACACTTCTACGTAAAAGCGCTGAAGATCAGGTAGCAAATAGATTAAAAGCGTGTAGAGAAAACTATCAGAACTTCATAGTAATCGGCAGTAGTTATAAAGATTGAGCAAACGTCTTCGTAGACGCTGTGCATTGTTGGGTGAGTTACGTATGTTTGTGGAAGGCAAAGTGAACCCTAGTAAAGCCAACTACGAACGTGACTACTACTTCTGACATCCCTACTGCTCTCCAAGGCGCTTTGACTGAGCGTGCTAAAGAAGCGGGTCAGGCTACCAACGTTACTCCTCAGCAACGTGTTCGTACTGTGCACCCCTCCGTTACCAGTAAAACCAAGCGGCTCATTGACATTGTTGGCGCTTTGGTGGGACTGACCATAACAGCCGTGGTGGCAGTTCCCGTCGCGATCGCGGTTCGATTTGATAACCCCGGCCCAATTTTCTACAGCCAAATCCGCTGCGGGTTGAAAGGCAAGCCCTTCCGCATTTGGAAGTTCCGGTCGATGGTGATGAATGCGGACAAGCTGAAGCATCTCGTCAACAATGAAGCCAAAGGCGGCATCTTTAAGAATAAAAACGATCCGCGTATCACTCGCGTGGGTCGCTTCCTGCGCCGTACCAGCCTTGATGAGCTACCGCAGTTTTGGAACGTTTTGATGGGTCACATGAGCCTTGTGGGGACTCGTCCACCGACTGTTGATGAGGTTATCCGTTACCAGAAGCATCACTGGGAGCGGCTGAATGTCAAACCCGGTATCACAGGTGAGTGGCAAGCTAACGGTCGTTCAACTGTAATTGATTTTGAAGACATCGTTAAAATGGATGTTGATTATCAGCGCAAGTGGTCGATCATGTATGATCTGCGGTTGGTCCTAAAAACCATCCGCGTCGTACTCGACAAGAAAGGTGCGTGCTAACGTGCGTGCTGACGCTTTAAGATAACAGCCCATGTCAGTATTCAATCTGTCGCGGCGTAAGCTCATCTCCACGTAAGCTCAGCATGACAATCGATCGTTTGGGGTTAACGGTTCATGTATGCGTTTGGGGCATCCATTAGGTTATTCAACTGCCATTTCTTCTGAAGCTTATTTCTCCTGAGAGCACAGAACGCTGGGACAGTCTCCAAAAGGCTGTCCCTTTTTTTGGTGTTGCTGAAAAGCAGTATGAATCGAATCGAAGTTTCAAGCATACAGCATGTTTTTCATACTCAGAATTAACCTGAATTCGGGTTAAGGAATCGCTGAAAGACCTATGGTTAAGCCAAAATCAGATCTTGAACCCACCCCCAAATAGCATTTTCTGAAAATCTGGCTTTTACACTAACGTGAGTACGGGATAAGGATTGGCGCAAAAAAGGGGCAAACCCGACAGGCTGAAAATGCTAAAGTCTCGCCTAGTTTGCCCTCATGCTTAGTCTAGAAGAACTCTTTTGCTCCGTCGATGATTTTTGTCAAAGCTTTGAACCGCAATGGAAGCAGCAACTTTTAGGCTGTGGACTCACGCTTCGCAATCGTTCGCGCAGCCTGAGCTTGAGCGAAATCATGACTATTTTAATTGGCTTTCATCGGTCGTGTTACCGCAACTTCAAAACTTACTATCAAGAGAAAGTTCAATGCGAGTGGAAAAATGACTTTCCAGGACTTGTGAGCTACCAGCGGTTCATTGACTGGGTTCCCGGAACGTTAGTGCCGATGTGTGCCTATTTGCGCTCCTGTTTTGGCACCTGTAGCGGCATCAGTTTTATGGACTCCACCTCGCTGAAAGTCTGTCACAACCGCCGCATCTCCCAGCACAAAGTGTTTAAAAACTTAGCCGCACGCGGCAAGACATCAGTCGATTGGTTCTTTGGCTTCAAACTACATCTGGTGGTCAATGACCGAGGCGCGTGGCTCAATATCCAGCTCACTCCTAGCAATAGCGACGACCGCACCCCTGTGCCGACGTTACTCCAGCAGTTGTTTGGTAAGGTGTTTGCCGACAAGGGCTATGTCTCGCAGAAGCTGGCAAAACAACTGCTCAAAACCGCAGGCATTCAACTCATCACCAAACTCAAGCGCAACATGAAACAGCGATTGATCCCCCTCAATGACCGTCTGATGCTCCGCAAACGCGCCATCATTGAAACCATCATCGACCAATTGAAGAACATTTCTCAAATTGAGCATTCGCGCCATCGCTCTCCCGTCAATTGCTTTGTCAATATTCTGGGGGGATTGATTGCCTATTGCCATCAGCCGAAGAAGCCGTCGATCGCCCTTGACCATAACCTACTACCTCCGGCTTAACCCGAACTGACGTTATTTGAAGTGCGATCGTTTCAATTCAAAACACGTTAGCGAAGCTTTCCGAAGGAATCGTTCCGGTTTGAAATGAGGGTAGTCCTAAAGGTGTAAGGATGGCGAATCTCTAGCTTGAGCAAGGTACAGTAC
>NZ_JCACKR010000134.1:0-25946 GCF_059505485.1 Stenomitos rutilans | reverse complement strand
ACAACTTTGAACGGTCTCTCGTGCAGCCAGTAAGCTAATGTGCAAGTGGTCTAATTAGCCAACGCAGAGTTGCTAACACGTAGCCCTAACACATCATCGCTTTGGTCGCCGCTTACTCGGTTGGCGCAAAGTAAACCTGAAAGAGTGCAACAAGGCTTGCGATCGCGGTGCAAAAGCCCAACAGAAATGAAACACCGATCAAAAAAGCTGTCATCGTCCGTCTGAAGTGAGTTTCTTCTAGAATCGCAGGTTGCCATTCTTTTTGGGAGAAGAAATCGTAAAAGCTTAATGAAGGGACAATGAACCTCTTGAGCGTCTCAGTAAAACCCACGATAAGTCAGACAATGCTTAGCTATCAGCTCTGAGCCTTCTATCCTCCATCTTTCATCCCTTATCCCCCATCCTTCTTCTCTCAGTCCAAACGCCTGCTGGAACGTGTAGGGTGTAAAAGATCTCCTTGCAGCATGGATTATGGGTAGAAAAATTGGCTTTTGGCTAGTGTGGCTGGTGTTTGTCAGCTACGCCTTTTTGCTCGCTCCTCCCGATCGTCCCGATACGGTTGAGTTGATCAAGCACCTTTCTACAGGGCAGATCGCAGGTATCAATCCATTGGTTGTGGCGCTGTTTAACATCATGGGCGTGATGCCAATGCTTTATAGCTGCCTGATGTTTATCGATGGCAGAATGCAAAAAGTTCCCGCCTGGCTCTTTGCAACGGCATCATTTGCAGTGGGTGCGTTTGCGATCGTGCCGTATCTGGCCTTGAGAGAGCCGAACGGATCGTTTGTGGGTAAGAAGAACTGGCTGCTCAAGCTTTTAGATTCACGCTGGTTGGCGTTGGGGTTGGCGATCGCAGCACTCGGTCTTCTGGTTTATGGCCTCAGTCAGGGCAATTGGGCAGACTTTGCGCAGCAATGGCGATCGAGCCGCTTTATCCACGTGATGAGCTTGGACTTTTGCCTGCTTTCGGTGCTCTTTCCGGCACTGGTACGGGATGATATGGCGCGACGAGGACTCACCGATAAACGCCTGTTTCGGGCCGTAGCTTTGCTGCCTCTGTTGGGTGCAATCAGCTATCTGGTGCTCCGCCCACCGTTACAAGAACAACCTGACGATGTGTCATCTCAGCCTCACTACCGCACAGCGCCATAGATGGAACATGGCGTAGATGCGGACATAGGACACGATCGTCTAACTCAGACTGCCATGCTAGCTTGAGTGTAGAAGCAGTGAACGTCAAGAAGGGCTGGGAACCATGCAAACGGAGCAGCGCTATTACACTCCCGAAGAGTATCTGGCACAAGAAGAAGTGGCTGAGTTTCATAGCGAGTACCGTGACGGAAACCTTGTGCCAATGACAGGCGGATCGATTAACCATAACCAGATTGCTGGTAATGTCTATGCGCTCTTGAAATTTGCTTTGCGTGGGAAACCGTTCAAACCCTACATAGGCGATTTGCGGTTGTGGATTCCGTCCTATCGGCAATATACTTATCCAGATGTGCTGGTGATCGAGGGTCAGCCGTGCTTTCAACAACGTCCAGACCAAACCCAGCGTACCGATACAATTCTCAACCCATGTCTGATCATTGAAGTCTTATCAAAATCAACGAAGGACTACGATCGCACGGATAAGTTTCGCTACTACCGTTCGATTGCTGAACTTCAAGAGTACGTATTGATTAACCAGTACGAGGTTGCGATCGATCATTACACCAAAGCAGACAGTGACACATGGCTGTTTCGAGCCTACGAGTCTGCGGCTGAAAAACTCACCTTTGCGTCGGTCAATGTAGAAATGACCTTTGCAGAGATTTACGACTGTGTGGATTTTAGTTTGAATGAGGTGGAGTAAGGGCGATCGCTCAATTTTGGTGGGATGAGATGGACTGGTGATCGTCTACAGGCTGTGGCGGTGGCAGGTAGACTGTGCGAATAGGGTAAGGAATGTGGAAACCTGCCTGATCACAGGCGCGCTTGAGCGCAACGATGACCTCACTTTGAATGCGGCGCACTTTTATTTTTTGCGGCAGTGTCCAGTAGCGCACGACCAGTTTGATCGCGCTGTCACCAAACCCAGCCACATCGACTTCGATCGCAGGCTTGGTTAACACGCCCTCTACATCTGCTAGAGCGTTGACCAATACCTGTCGGGCTTCGGGAAGCGGTGTGTCGTAGTGCAGCCCAATTTCAACATCGGTGCGCCGAGAGGCGTAATGGGTGAGTACATGCACAGGACTGGTGAAGACGATCGCGTTGGGAATCACAACCCGTTCATCGGTGTACGTGCGAATTTGGGTAGAACGGATGTTGATAGACTCGACGGTGCCCTCGTAATCGTTGATGATGATTTGATCATTCACGCGGAAGGGTTCGTTGAGCAGCAACAGAATGCCCGCAAGAAAGTTCTTGAAGATATCCTGAAAGGCAAAGCCAACCGCTACAGAACTCAAGCCCAGCAGACCGATGATGTCGCCCAACCGCAAACTGGGGAACACCAGCGTACAGGCTATCAGGATACCCACCACCCAAACCGCAACGGCACTGATTTGCACCAGCAACATTTGCAAAGACGCGCTGCGGATCAGCCGCTCTGAACTGGTTTTGAGTATGCGTTTTACCAGTCGGACGCTGTATCGCGTTATGACCAAGACAATCAACGCCAAGATGAGCGCTGGTAAGAGGTCGATCGCACGGCTCACCCAGGTAAGCAGGCTACGGTTGATGGTTTGAATCAGTTCATTCATGAGGTCAACAGTGCAACAGCGTGACGGCACTTACCGCTACACCAAACGTAGAAACAATGTCTAAAAGAGTAGCGCGATCGATGGAGTGAGCGGTTCACACCTAAGTCGTAAGTGCCTGCGTAGGTAAAGTTAACGGGGTAGGCGAAAAACTTGACTACGGATCTCAAGTTCTAGTCACGATTTCACCACTCGAACTGCATCCGCACTCGACGCAATGGCTTAGATATCAGAGTCCTACCGTCGTGCTGCAAAAGGCCCGATCGCTTATATTTTTACCACAAAGAAACGGTTGTAGTAGCAAACACAACCAGACTAAATTGACTCAAGGCTGATCTCCGATCGTGAGATTAGTCAACCCTAAGCTATAGCCCTACTGTGTAAATGAAAATTAATCTTGACTTACGACAGAGGGCACTTAAAAGTGTAGTCGTTAGCATAAAACGACAGGCGCAATGAGCTTACGAATCAGATATTCTTTGAAGTTGCTTTCGAAGAATGAAACGTAGTCGATAAGATTGGCAGCTTAGCGTTTTGCTGTAGATGAATTTCCGTTTGCTTTTTGAGCGATCGACTCAATGAGTCTTGCTCTCAGAACACACTTTTCATGGAAATTATTCATAAGAAACATTCAACCATACCAGCCAGATAAAAGCTTGATCCTATGTCCAACAGTACCACCTTTGATCTATTAGAAAGTCATCCGTTTACAGAGGTTTATAATCTTCTCAATCGCTTTAGAAATGGCGTTTGGTTGCTTGGGATTCCATCCGGGCTTTTTGGCGCGATCGATCGAATTACGGCTGCCTTTGCGGATGGGTATGTCTCGGCGATCGAGTTCATCCAATTTGTCACGGCTATCTTATGCCTCATGGGCTGGTTGTATTTGAAACCAAAGCCAGACGTTGATTCTGAAGTGACGCTATTGCAAGAACATCATCAACTGACTGGCTTAGAAGAGACGTATTTAGAAACCGCCCAATCGCGAATGGCTGAGCTACAAAAACAACACATGATTCGTCAGGAGTATGTGTTGCCTTTCTCTTACGTTTGTCAGATTTATCATTTGTTAAACCTGAAACATTTAGAAAGCGTCCACAGTTTTAGTCTCAACAATCTGCGTGTGATTCAAGTCAACCACATGCAAACTACTGACATTGGTGGCGTCGTCAAATTCCAGACTATGCTCGATTCGCCCTTTAACGCGTTGCGAATCTGGCGACAGCCTGTGGTGGAAGTAGAGTTGACTCTTCACACCCCATTTACAGTGGAATTAAGTATTCCCGTTTATAACGGGAAGCGCATGACGGTGATCTTTAACGCGATTCCATTAAACAACACGCAGCACAAGCTATTTATTGACATCTACAGCGATTTGAAATGGTATAAGCCATTCCTGCAACTGTTGCTTCATGCAGCATCTTGTTTAACCCTATTTGAAGATCTTCCGTATTTGCAAGCGCTGGCAAAGCGCAAGATTTATCGCCTGGTGCAATTAGACCGCATTCCAAACCACGAAACTATGTGGCTTTTCAAACGGTTTGCTGCTCTTTACGGTTTAACGATCGCCCCTGGTCAAGCGATCGAAGCCGCTGAGTAGAAAACAGCACTTTATTAACGGGCAAAGCTCCCAACGCGCAATCGTTGTGCCGTTTTCACCTTTTGGGCATAGAACGACGCAGCCTGCTCGCCCCGACTGCACTCCTGAGCAAAGGTAATCAGGTGATGCGCCACCAGCCCAATGTGGATCAGGTTTTCAATGTTGCCCGTCTTAAGCTTTGGGCCTGCCATGCGCCAAAACGTTTTGCGGTAGTTACTCAACACGCCAATCCGTAGAATCAAGTTCGCCATAATCCACAGTCCTATACGAATGTTCTTTTTCGATAGGCGGGCTGGACTCAACGGGGGGGTGATGCGATTCGCAAACGTGTGCTCTACATTATACGCAAACCGCTGGTAAAGGAAATCCGGATCGTAGGCCGTGGTAATACAGCGCCGCCACATTTCCACAACCTCTTCATATGGCATGAGAAACTCAACGTTCGACTCCCGGTTTTCGTTAAAGTTGAGCCGTCCTTCTTCCTCAAGCCTCCGCCACAGGGGAGTGCGGGGTAGGGCGTGGAGCAGATTAATGGTCAGCATGGGGATGTTGGACAGGCGAATAAATTCCAAAATGCGATCGCCCGTGTCTGGTGTATCCGTATCCAGCCCAAGGATGATGCCTGAGACCACTTCCATCCCATAGCTGTTAAGGGTTTTAATAGCATCCAGAATGGACATGCCACCCATCAGATTTTGCTGTTTAGAAATGGATTTGAGCGCGTCGGTTTCGGGCGTTTCGATGCCACAGAAGACGGTGCAGAAGTACGCTTCACGCATCAGTGCCAATAACTCTTTGTTTTGTGCCAGATTCAACGTGGCCTCGCATGCAAACTGGATGGGGTAGCCGTTACGCTTTTGCCAGTCGATCAGGTGGGGCAACAGTTGCAGAGCGGCACGCCGATCGCCCACAAAATTGTCATCCACAAAATACACGGCACGCAGATTGCCCGAAGCCAGCATTGCATCCAGTTCTGCCACGATCTGTTCTGGCGTTTTCAGACGCGGATTGCGTCCATACAGTTCGGGAATGTCGCAAAACTCGCAGCGATACGGGCATCCGCTGGAATATTGCACGTTGCTGATGAAGTATTTGTTCAGGTCGATCAGGTGATAAGCAGGCACCGGAAACTCACTGAGCGGCAAGCGTTCGGTCGTTTCAAAGCGAATTTGTTGGGCGGGACGATCGGTATGCAAGTCCATGTACTCAATCATGCGATCGGTTGCGTCGCCCAATTCCCCTAGATGCAGCAGGTCAAAATCTGGATAATATTCTGGACAGCCTGAAACGGAAGGGCCACCGATCACTGTAAGCTTCCCATGCCCATGTGCCATTGCGTTGATGTGGTTGATCTGCGATCGCTGGATGTGCATCCCACTCACAATGACTACATCCGCCCAACGGTAATCGGCAGATTTTGCTGATTGTATATTTTCGTCAATGAACCGGACTTCCCACTCCTCAGGCAGATAAGCAGCAACGACCAGAATACCCTGCGGCGGCATAAACGCTTTCACGCCACCCAGCAGCGGATACGCATTGTTGAACGTGCCGAACGACGGGCTGTACCTGGGAAAGACGCAAAGAATACGCCGTCGATTCCGGGGGCTATAGCGCGGCTTTCCAGGAATACTTTCAGGAACGGGTTGCTCAAAATCCTTTAACGCGGCAGTCATCAGCCTTCCTCACCAGTTGTAACCTTGATGACACTGTAGAAGACCACCCCAGCATTTTCAAGCGCTAGGAGAAGAACTGGGTATGAGGACGGAGGCTCAAGAGGAAATAGCTGGTTGACTAGCAAAAACTTTAGAGCGCTTAGGGTATTATTTTCACCAACGGAGTATTATCTTTGCAAAGCTTTAAAGCGCACCAAGGTATAGAGCGGCTCAATCCTAGTCAATACAGTAAAAGTATGATGGAAGCCTGCACCAATTACAACGATCTGTTCCTATTAGCTTTTGTGTGAAAGCTAACACACTTTTGACTGCACTTTGTAATTAATGCTAGGCAATTAATAGGATCATCTATCATGAGCTTCACCCTATTTATCAGTTGGTCGCAAGAACCAAGCCGGAAGATTGCTGAGGCAATTGCAGTTTGGCTTCGCATTTGTTTCTCTTCTACAAGAATATTTCTTTCAACTCATATAGCGGCGGGGAAAAAGTGGAGCTCGGAGCTGGAAGATAATTTAGAGTCTATTGACTGTGGAATACTTATATACACGAACAATAACTTAAACAGCTTGTGGATGGCTTTTGAAGCAGGGGCATTATCCAAAAATCATACAAAAAGCCGCATTGTTCCATTACTATTTGATGTGAACAAGTCAGCTTTACATTCCTCGATAAGTCAGTTTCAGTCCAAAGATTTTAATGAGGAGGACTTTCGGCGACTATTGACCGATTTAAACAATCTACAATCTGAAGATTCACGTCGCGAAACGGCAGAAATAGAGCAGATATTCGCTTTTACATGGCCTCAGTTAAAAACAAAGATTCAAGAGGCGTTAACCTCTTCTCAGAGCGAACGAGAAATTGTTATTCGCTCTGAGCGTGAACTTTTAGAAGAGTTATTGGAACGAGTGAGAGAGCTAGATATACCAAAAGCTGATGAAATCGCTAAGGTCTTTGAGCAAATAAAAGCAACTTCTCAAGGCAACTATATATACATTGATGGCGAGCGAGCAGCGTTTGAAGCTCTAATCGCAGCAACATACAGAGCCAGACGCATTATTCGCTCAACACGATTTTCACCGCGTGGTATTGCAACTAATCAGCCGAGGTATGGAGAAGCTATTCGTGATCGAGTTCTAGGAGAAAAAGGTTACAAACCTCTAGAGGAGTATCATCGAATTATTGCAACTAACGAGGTTGAGAAGATTAAAGATATTGAGGAGTACTTTAAATTGTTTCATGGCCGGAACTTCAACTTGTATCTCACGCCGATCGAACAAGATTATGAGTTAGTTATTCTTGACGAAAATGAAGTATTTATACACTTCTTTGAACCTGATTCTAATATTATCGGCTCAACATTGTATTTGCCTGGAACTCAAATAGCTCAGAAGTTCATCGCGATCTTTGATGAACGATTACGTGATCCACGTCGTCGCATTGAAGCGTTTACATGTATGTACATGAAGGAATCAGATATCGAGTCCAACCTTGAGAAAGTTAGGGATGCCTTTGATAGTGATCGAGTCAACGAGTTGTGAGAAGACTAAAAAAATCAATTGACCCTGCAAGCGAAAGAGTGTGGAAGCGAATCTGCTCTCAAGCTTGAAGATTCAGATTGCAGTTTGTTCTCTTCGCCACTTTGCAACGGGGAATCTACCCTTACTAGGTTGAAATCTCGGAAAATAGTGACTTTATATCCAATTAGAGCCGCTGAATGCCGCTATGTAAAAGAAGAGAGGAATTTTCTTTAGAAAATGCCGCCTCGGAAGATGGTGTAGATGCCATAGGCAGCGGCGATCGCTCCCAAAATCGTAGACCAGATGGGATGTCCGCTACGACTCACTCGTCCGCCTGCTGTGCGAATAGTATCGACATCAATCCAGGGGGTGGCACCGCGTCGAAACCAGCCTGTCACGGTTACGGTCTGATGGAGTAAATCGGTGGGACGCACAATCTGAGGGAACAAGTTGCCGATCGGCCCCCAGGATGATAGCCAGTGAAGCCGCACGATGCCTGTTGGGGTTTGTAGCAACAAATCTTGACTGAGTAAGTTGCTACTGCCAATGCGTCCTAAAAGTGTGCCTTCTAGCAAAACAGGCTGGCTGTTAACGGGAATGCGATCGACAGGCTTCAGCAAGCCTATCAGCGAATCAGACGTACTGGTCGGCTTGTTGCTGGCAAAGGGTAGATCGGGAAACAGCGGATTGATACGAATAAAGGTGCCAATGCTAAAGCCAATGAGCGGTAGCCCTCTTAGCAGTGAGCCATCCCCATACATCCACGCTAGTTGGTTGTTGCCTGCCTTCCAACCGACCCAACCCAGTGCTGCGAAGAGATAGGCCGTCGCAAACCCAAACGCCAGCCCAAAGAAAGGTGCCCCTTGTAGCAGCAGCGATCGCCATTGACGACCTGTAAGTCTGCCGTTTGACTGACTGACGCGCTGTTCTTTTGCCCACTCCAGTTCGGTGTCCAGCTTCCAATGACGGGCATAAATCGACAACAGGTTTAGCCGATCGCCTGTGGGTGGATGCGAATTATTAACGGCTAACCAGTGGCGATAGGGGTTCGTTCGCTCCCACTCCAGCACGGATTCGATCGGCGTGTGAAAATAAACGCTGCCAAGTGTCGTCGCCATCCGCTGCCCTAAGGGAGTCAACAGGTCAAACCCTTCCAGCAAATAGCTTGTCTGTTTTTGAGTTTGGACTTCTTTCGTGGTACCGATCGCAATTTTGAGCAGAGCGCGAGTGAAACCGTTGGGATTGCCCGTCAGTTCCACTGCCACGCGATCGCTGTAGTAGACCCGCTGCCGAGATAGCCACAGTGCCACCCACCGCAACAGGGCATACAGACCATAGGCGATCGCGGCAAGAATGCTAGCCGAGACGCGTGAAATAGCGGCCTGTTTCCGATTGCCCCAGTCAGATACCAGTCGGAAAATTATGTACGGAATCTGCACCAGCACAGTTACGAGCGACAGCAGCGGTACATCAAAGCAAGCAATATGTCCCACTTCACCCGCGTAGATTGTGGCAATTTCATCGTCTGCCAGTTGTTCTAGCAACCCTTGACTAACCACGGTACGCGTTACATGAGGAATGCAGCCATAGCTAAACGCGATCGGCTCAGCCGCAGGCAAGACTCCTAGCACTGGCATGGGAATCTGCTGTTGGCGACAAAAGCGCTGAAGCGATTGGGCTGTTTCGGGGCTGTAGGTCGCCAGTTTACCCAGCGACAGGGGTTGCAGCCCATAGGCAGCGGTCAGCAGCCCATCCAGCAGCCAGCGAGATGCCACAAACAGTATCCCCAGAAGAATGAGAATGGGAACCACGGGTGGATGAAATAACTGCCGTGGCAGATTGAGAAAAGGGATTTTGGTGAGGGCAATGCTGTAGTAAAGCGCAGTGCTGTAGACGATCGCTTGCACCATCCAAAACAGAGCGATCGCGGTGCCAGCCTGTAACAGTAGCAAGCGGAGCAGCTTCACCTTGCCGAGAGACTTACCCTGCGGTAGCCGACCAGCCTGCCGCCACCCTGCCTGATACAACGGAGGTTCCTCTACAGAAGACGGCAGTACAGACTGAGAGGCTCTGCCTTGAAAGATATGGTTTGCAGCGGTTGATCCTACGCTCTCAGACGATCGAGGCTTCTGCATCTTCCGGGCAATATTTTCTGGCAAAACCGCTGTTTCGTCTGGGCTGGAGGCTGAATGGCTCGCATCTAGTATCGCCGCTTCGTCTGTAGCCACATCGGGTTGAATTGCTGTGATGGGTTGAGTGCTTCTCGAAACCGCATGTTGAGGCAGTGCGGTAGGGTCTGGCAGAATCGCGCGATCGTCCGTCGAAACAAACTCTGGTGGAGCCGCTGGATCAAACGGCGTGAAGCCCGTCAGGTCATCGACAGCAGGCTCAGGTGAAGGAGAAGGTGAATCAACAGGGGTTTTCGCCGCTTTGACGGATTCAACATGGAGTGGCTTAACGTGGAGTCGTCCAACGTGAGGTGGCTCAACCGGAGTCGCTGCTTGGATCTGATCGGCAAGCTGTGGGTTGCTTTCCATGAGGCTAGCTAGCGTCTGGGTGGCCCAAGTGCTAACTTGCCGATTGCCGCTTTGACGGAGTGCCTGACAGAGAGCGGCTGAGCGTAACGGCTCACCCACGCGCGCATAGGCTACGGCAAGCCCCATCTGTGCTTTTGCTGCCAGGGGATGATCGGCGGCTAAGGGGACAGATTCTAAGGCTGCGATCGCGGTTTTATAATCACCCCGCTTGAGAGCCGTTAGTCCGGTTTCCAGGTCTGGAACGTGTTGAGCGGTCGATGACGAATCAGGAACCGGAGGCATAGTGCTTCTCCTACTCGGAAAGGATGGTAGACGACTGGCGCGTAGCCTTTCTAAGATAGCTTCATAAAGCGCCCGGTTCGCTCCCAGAAACTACGGGGGCGATCGCGTTTAGTTGTAACTCCGGATGGTCGATTTGTACCTGGTTCATGTTCCATTCGTTACGAAACAGCAGCACAGGACGGTTCCAGCTATCTTTTGCTGTTACGGTGTTGAACAGACGACCTACTTTTGCCAGGGCATTCCAACCTCCTTCGACCCATCGCGCGACGCTATAGGGCAAGAGTTCAAGCTGGGTTTCAACGCCGTACTCATTTTGCATCCGAAATTGTACGACCTCAAATTGGAGTTGCCCGACAGCCGCCAAGATCGGATCACGCTTTGCTTCATCAGCAGAATACATAATCTGCACGGCACCTTCTTCTTGAAGCTCCGAAACGCCTTTACGAAACTGCTTGAACTTCGACGGGTTCGGGTTCTTTAAGTAAGCAAATAATTCCGGCGAGAAGCAGGGAATGCCTTCATATTCCAGTTTGGAACCGACATAGATGGTGTCGCCGATCGCAAACACGCCCGGATTGTTCAAGCCAATGACATCACCGGGATAGGCTTCTTCAATCACTTCTCGATCTTGAGCAAATAGCTTTTGAGGACGAGATAGACGCACCGTTTTGCCCGATCGGGCATGGCTCACGGTCATATCTTTCTCAAAGCGACCGGAACACACGCGCACAAAGGCGATGCGATCGCGGTGCTTGGGATCCATGTTGGCTTGCAGCTTGAAGACAAACCCAGAGAACTCCGGGTAGGTTGGTGGAATCTCACCCTTGTTGCTGATGTGAGGCCCCGGTTTCAAGGCATAGTCCAGAAAGGCATTAAGAAACAGCTCCACGCCAAAGTTGGTCATCGCACTGCCAAAGAAAACAGGAGTCATTTTGCCCCGATGCACCAGATCCAGGTCTAGCTCTGGCCCCAAACCTTCGAGCAATTCCAGGTCGTCTTTGAACTGGTAATAGAGCGATTGCTCAAGTAGCTCTTCAATGCGCGGATCACCAAGATTCACTGCCGTATCGATCGCTTCCCGTTGACCGTGGGCACTGCGCTCAAACAGATGCACCTGTTCACTGCGACGGTCGTATACCCCTTTGAAGCGATCGCCCATGCCAATCGGCCAATTCACTGCATAGGTCTGTAAGCCCAACTCCTGTTCAATTTCGTCCAATAGATCCAGGGGTTCCCGTCCGGGGCGATCGAGCTTGTTAATAAACGTGAAGATGGGTAAGCCACGCATCCGACACACTTCAAACAGCTTGCGGGTTTGAGGCTCCAACCCTTTTGCGGCATCGATCAGCATCACCGCGTTATCGGCTGCTGCGAGCGTTCGATACGTATCTTCACTGAAATCTTGGTGTCCCGGTGTGTCCAGTAAATTAATCTGGCAGTTCTGGTAGGCAAACTGCAACACGGTAGAGGTGATGGAGATCCCGCGCTGTTGCTCCATTTCCATCCAATCTGAGGTGGCGTGTCGCTGCGCCCGTCGTGCCTTGACACTGCCTGCCTGGTGAATGGCACCTCCGTACAGCAAAAGCTTTTCGGTCAGAGTGGTTTTACCCGCATCTGGGTGGGAAATAATGGCAAAATTGCGCCGACGTTCGACTGCTGTTTGAAGTTCAGCCTGGAGTTCTGTAGACATGCGGTTAGGGAATGAGGTGAGGGGAGAGGGGTAAGGGGGAGAGTTTTGAGTTTTAAGTTTTGAATTCTAGTTAAGACAGATACTGGTTGTCAGTTGTTAAGTAGCAAGCTTCCTTTTTTCTTTTGCCTTCTGCCTTCTGACCCTTTTAAAGATAGCGACAATCGCCAGCAGTCAGTGAGTAGAATAAGCAAGTACGGAGCTGGGGGAAACGGAGTTAACCGCCAGGATGTACGCAGTTCACCCATTTTAAGCTGCTATGGATAATCAAGATCGGCGTAAGCTTTTGTCAGCGCTCTGTCATGGCGCAATTTTTTTGAGCTCTACGGTTATCTCGATCGGCATCCCGATCGCCATCCTTTTGATTACGGATGATTCGGTGGTGAAGGAAAACGCTAAAGAATCGATTAACTTTCATATCAATCTTTTTCTCTATGCGATCGTCTTCGGTCTGCTAGTGCTGGTGGCGATCGGCATTCCGTTGTTGATTCTGCTGGGCATTGCCAGTATTTTGCTGCCTATTGTGGCGATCGTCCGGGTTGCTACAGAACCTCAAACACCCTACCGCTATCCCTTCATCTGGCGACTGTTGTAACTCTCAGAAATGGTTTTTGCGGTACGTCAAAGCCTTGCCAGTGGGTCTTCCATCTACAAAGCGCCAGAGGGCTGCGTTGATAGCTTCAACGGGCATGGATTCCAACACAGCACCAATTTGAGCATAAAAGCCTTGTTCGATCGCCTTCACCTGTTCTGCCAGTTGCCGACCGGATGGCGTGAGCAAGAGCGTAACCATACGACGATCGGTGGCAGAAGGCGATCGCTCCACTAGCTGCTTTTCTACCAGCGTATTTACCAAGCGGCTGGGGCTACCTGTTTCGCAAACGAGCCGTTCACCCAGTTCAAGCAAGGACAGAGGGGCACAGTCATAGAGCACGCGTAGCACCTCGGCTTGAGACGTGGTTAGCTCGATCGGGTTGAGTGCTGCTGAGAGGGCACGATCGCCCTCCCGCTGCGCCGCCAAGATCAGATAGCGTAACTCTTCAATGGCATGCATGTAGCCGTCACATCGCTCTCAAAACGTCGCTGTAAAAAGTCCTGAATGGCAGTAGCATACGTCACTGGATGGGTGAAGCGGAACATGTGTCCCGTATGAGGCAGGATTAGTTCGGTTGCCTCTGGAATGCCTTCTACCAATTGGCGGGCAGCGTCTTTGCCAATCAGCCGTTCGTAGTCAGGGGTCAGCACCAGCGTGGGCACCTGAATGCGATCGAGCTTATCCAAATAGTTAGCTGAGAAGGCAGCTTTCATGCGGCTTAGGTAGCTGTGGCGCGGCGTGTTCTGGATGAACAGCGACCGAATAGCAGCCTGAGATAGCGGCACTTGCCCATCAAAATCATAGGGAGAAGCAAGGCTCTGGGCGTGAAAGCGCAAAGTTATCTGTTGATATAACTCTCCTGGTAGGAAAGAAGCCGCCGTTAGCTTGAGTTTTGTGAATGGGTTGGTGATGGGATCGGCAGCAAAGCCACCGGATAACACCAATGCTTCTAGTCCTTGCGGTTGGCGCGTAGCGAGGGCGATCGCAATGTTTGCCCCAAAGGAATCACCCACGAGAATGTAGTGCTCTAGATCAGCGACTTGCTTCGCCACAAAATCGGCATAGCCTTCAATAGTGTCGAGAGTTTCTGGCAGACGCATGGTGCGTAATGAACAACCTGCAAGGGGTGTAAGCTGCTCCAGTTGCCAGGGCGCACCGGAAAAACAAGGCACAGTCACGATGGTTGGTGAGATATTCATAGTGAAGTCCTATTAGATGACATTTCATTCAATGACATGTCATCAAAATAGCAAAAATGGAGTTGATTTGTCGAAGGTGAAGATAGAGATGGAAGAAATGGTGAAGGGAGTAAAGTGTAGGGGCTGCTACGCCCTGGCAGCTTCTGAATGAGCCATATTTTTGAGACAGCTTCTTAGCCAAAGAGGTTGAGATGTAGCGTTTGGGTGAGTTGTTCTAGCAGAAAGAGTCCGGCGATCGAGTTACCTGTGGCATCCAACGTGGGACTGTAGCAGGCGATCGCGCCTTGTCCTGGCACAACGGCAAGTAAGGCTCCGCTCACGCCCGATTTTGTGGGTAATCCGATGCGTACCGCAAAGTGCCCGGATGCTTCATATAAGCCGCAGGTCAACATGAGAGCGTTCACTGCACGCTGATGAAAGGGATGGAGTTGCCCATTTGGCTGTGCCAAAAGCAGCCCCACTTGCACTAAATCTTCCACCGTTCCAGAGAGGCAGCAGATGTGATTGTACGTATCCAGAGCAGTCTCAACAGCATCAATATGGCCTGCACGCAGCAGCACATCCGCGATCGCCCGGTTGGCTTCATTCCGTAGCGATCGTACCGATGCCAACATTCGTTCGTCTAATACAAGTTGGCTACCTGACATTTGATTCAGCCACATCCGCAATGCTTCGCACCGATCGTCCCCAGTTGACCCCGGCAGCATGGATGCAAGGGTAATGGCACCACTGTTCAACATCGGGTTGCGTGGAAAGCCTTGATCGGCGGTTAACTGTGCCAGCGAATGAAAGGGCTGCTCTGATGGATCAATGCCAACATGGCTAAACACAGCCTCCCGCCCCAACCGCTCTAGCAAAGATAGCAGCAGCAGTGGTTTGACGACACTCATGAGAGCAAACGGTTGTTCGATCGCCCCAGCGTTATGGCTAGTCCCGTCAATCGATCGAACACTTGCCGCAACGAGTTGAGCATTTGCCTGCGCCAGCAACGGAATGTAGTCCGGCAAACGACCCGTTTGTGCATAAACCGTCGCCTGCTCCACCCAGTTTTCTAACTGAGCTTGAGTCAATGCAGCGAGACGGGTAGAAGGGGCGTTCAAGGGAAAGGGGGGACGTTTTGCGTTCGGGAATCAAAAGTGAGAAGTAAGGGAAGCAGGGGAAGTAAGGGAAGCGAAAGAAGCAGGGGAGGCGGAGGAAGCAGGGGAAGCAACAAAACTCAAAACTCAAAACTATACCCACGCCCCACACCCTATCCCCTGTTCCCTATTCCGGCAACAACGAAACATGGGCTGAGACAATCTTCCATCCTTCAGGTAATTTTTGCCAAACCTGGCTTTGTCTACCCAGACGCGGCGTGCCATCAGTCACACGTTGAAACTCTAAGGTGACGATCGCGGTATCGGCATCAAATGTGACTACCTTTAAGTGAGAAATATCTCGCGCTAAATTCTTGGTTGGGCGACCTTGCCGAAACGCTCGAATCGCATCCATCCCATACAGATTCTCAGTTGCACCAAACCGCAGCGCCTCAGGAGAATCCCAAAACAGGGCATCCAGCGTGACGATGTCGTTTTCGACCAGCGCTTTTTCGTAAGTCATATACAGGGCAGTAAGTTCAGCGATAAGTGCGGGATCGTTGATTTGGGGCATGGGGGAAGGAGGAAAGGATGAGGATGAAAAGTTTTGAGTTTTAAGTTTTGAGTTATTAGAGAGTTTGGAGCTTTCTACCTTTTGCTCTCTGCCTTCTGCCTTTGGCCTTCTAACTACAAAACGCTAAGATCTGCTCTGCTGTTGCTTGCGGCTTTTCTAGGTGAGGCACATGACCACATTGAGTGATCCAGACCAGCTTGCTGTGAGCGATCGCTTGCTGAAACTTCTCCGCATCCTGTGTGCCCAAAATCTTGTCGGAGTCGCCCCACAAAATCAGGGTTGGTTGAGCAACAGCAGCGATTTTGTTTGCCAGAAAATTATAGCCGCCGCTTTTGGTAAATGAGATGACTGCTTGCTGCCAGTTGGGGCATTGCAGGTGCAGTGCGGCACACAGAAGCGCATCGGGTGAGACGAAGTTGGCATCGGCATAAGCTTGCAGGCTGACACTGCGCCGGACTTTGGGGCTACGGAGAAAGTTGGCGGCCAGTTCGCCCAGCGGTGGAACGAGGAAGCGAGCGATCGCAGGCCCGCGCGCAAAGCCAGCACTATCAATGAGAACGAGTGCTTGCACGGCATCTGGATAGGCTAGGGCAAAGTCGATCGCAGCAGCACCGCCCATTGACGCACCGACTAGAATCATCGGTCGAGCAATCAGAGTTTTCCAGAAAGCGTAAAGATGGCTTTTGATGGCGGCTGGGCTGAAAGGAATATGGGGGGGGCGATCGGTGAAACCAAACCCCAGTAAATCGACACTCCAGGTTTCTTGCTTTGCGGCTAACAATGGCAAGAGACGACGAAGCTCAAACACGGAGCTATCAAAGCCGTGCAGCAACAAAATTGGTGTGCCACCTGAGCCTTGATGCACGTAGGCAGTCGCGATCGGTGCCGCGCAGAGGAGGGTTTGAATCTGTGTACGCTCGATGCTTTGGGCTAGCGCGATCGACGTTGGTTCGGTAAGTTGAGCGCTTTCGGGCGGAAGGAAACTGGCAATCATGGGGTTCAGTGTACTCCGTTCCAGGTGTGAAATAGCCTGACCAACCCCTCAAAACTCAAAACTGTCTGCACTTGCGGCCAATCGCAGAGTTCGTTAGGCTTTTCTTGATGTTGTTAGGTTAAGACGATGCCGAAAGCAATTTGGAATGGTGCTGTGTTAGCCGAAAGCGATCGCTGCGAAGTCGTTGAAGGAAACCAATACTTTCCACCAGACTCCATCCACAGCGAGTATTTCAAAGAGAGCAGCACGCATACAGGTTGCCCGTGGAAAGGCACTGCCAGCTACTACACGATTGAAGTAGACGGCAAAACTAATCCTGATGCCGCCTGGTACTACCCCACCCCCAAAGATGCTGCCAAAAATATCACGGGTTACATCGCGTTTTGGAAGGGTGTGAAAGTCGAGGTTTAATTAACTGACTGTAGGGACGTTACATGTAACGTCCCTACAAATGGGAAAGGTGCGATGATGATTCTTGAAGAGATCCGCCAGCGCTCAAATTTTCTTGGCACCCAGGTTGCAGTCCGTAACAGTGGCAAAAAGCTGGGTGTGGTTAGCCAACTTTGGGCAGATTTTGAGCGAAAAGCAATTGTTGGATTCAGCATCCGTCCAGGCTTGCTTTACGGAAGCTCTCAGTTCATCTTCTGGAGCAGCATTCGGGATTTTGACGATGTTATTTGGGTGAATGATGAGGATGCGATTGGAGCGATCGAGGTCGCAGCTTACACCAACTTAATCAATTGCGAAGTCGTAACTGAAACGGGCGTATTGCTGGGCAGCGTGAGGGATTTTGTGTTTAATCTTGACAGCGGCAACGTGACATCCTTAATTCTGGCTGCGATCGGGTTACCCTTCCTTTCCGATCTAGTTCTCAGTACCTATGAACTTTCTACAGATGGGGTATTGAGCAGCGGATCTCATCGCCTCATTGTCTGTGAAGGCTCAGAAGAACGACTGCTTCAACGATCGGTTGGCGTGTTAGAACGCCTTGGCATCGGTAGCCCACCGTGGGAGCGCGATGAGGATGATACCTGGATTCCTTCTAGTCAAGGAAAATTAGGCGATTGGGATGACCCCGCAGGTGGTGCTGCACCCAGTCCACGCCCTCGCTACCCTGCTCCGACACCGATCACTGACGATGCGGCGGCTACGCCCGATTGATCCAAACTGTCCAGCAATCAGAAAAGGGCGTTAAAGCACAGCTCATTTCGCTTGTGCAGGGGAAGCCAATGCCTCTTTTGCCTGGTTCTGCAACAGCAATCCATACTCCAGCCCTTCTACGACTGCCAGGTAGGATGCTTCCAGGATATTGCCGGAGACGCCAACCGTCATCCAGCGCTGATGTCCGTTGCTGGATTCAATCAGTACACGCGTTTTGGCAGACGTTCCCGCTTTGCCATCGAGAATTCGCACTTTGTAGTCGGTCAGGTGAAAGGTGTCGATTTCGGGATAGGCGTTGACCAAGGCTTTGCGCAAAGCGGCATCCAGCGCAGACACAGGGCCATTGCCCTCAGCAGCTTCGAGAATTTCATGGGGGCCGATCGCCAGCTTCACGGTTGCTAGAGAGGTCGCACGGTTGCCTTCTGAGTCTGGCAGCATGTTGTAATGCACCTGAAACCCTTTGACCTCAAAGGGTTTTTGGCGTTGCCCCAACGCCTCGCGCATCAGTAGCTCAAAGCTTGCTTCTGCGGCTTCAAACTGATAGCCTTCGCTTTCCAGTGTCTTCAAATGGTTGAGGATTTGGCGACAGGTGGGGTCTTTCTTATTTAACTCAATGCCAAAGCTACGGGCCTTTGCCAGAATGTTGCTCAACCCCGACTGGTCAGAAATCACAATACGGCGACGATTGCCCACCTGCTCTGGCTGGATATGCTCATAGGTCAGCGGGTTTCGCTCTACCGCGCTCACGTGAATGCCGCCTTTATGGGCAAACGCCGATAGCCCTACAAACGGTGCATGGTCATCAGGCGCAAGATTCACCACTTCGCTCACAAAACGGCTGGTTTCCGTGAGTTGCTCCAGTTGCTCATCTGAAATGCAGGCGAACCCAAGTTTCGTTTGCAGGTTTGGAATCAGGGAACATAGATTTGCATTACCGCACCGTTCACCGTAGCCATTGATCGTGCCCTGTACCATGCGTGCGCCCTCCATCACGGCTGCTAACGCATTGGCAACCGCCGTCTCAGAGTCGTTATGGGTGTGGATGCCGAGGCGGGGAGGAGAGGGAAGGGGGAGAGTTTTGAGTTTTGAGTTTTGAGTTTTGAGTTCGATGTGTGCTATTGCACCCTCTGCTTCCTCTGCTTCCCCTTCTGCCTTCTGCCCTCTGCCCTCTGCTTTCTCTAACGCGAGCAAATCAAACGCCTGAATCACTTCCTGCACTACTCGCGCAATTTCGTGGGGCAGGGTACCGCCGTTGGTGTCGCAGAAGACGAGCCATTCAGCGCCTGCTGCGATCGCCGTTCTCAAGGTTTCTAGCGCATACTCTCGGTTGTGCTTGTAGCCATCAAACCAATGCTCGGCATCATAAATCACACGACGACCGTTAGCACGAAGGTACTGAATCGTATCCTGAATCATCGCCAGGTTTTCATCCAGGGTTGTCTTTAGCCCTTCAGTGACATGGAGATCCCAGGATTTGCCAAAGATTGTGACCCAACGAGTGCCCGCTGCCAGAATGGGTTGCAGCATGGGATCGTCTGCCGCAGCTATGCCAGGACGACGCGTAGAGCAAAAGGCAACCAGTTCTGCTTGCGTCAGGGGTTCTTCCTGTAGCTGCCAAAAAAACTGCACATCTTTCGGATTGGCTCCAGGCCATCCCCCCTCAATAAACGGTACGCCTAAGCGATCGAGCTGCCGCGCAATGCGGAGTTTGTCTTCTAAAGAAAGCGCCAAGCCTTCTCGTTGGGAACCGTCCCGTAGCGTGGTGTCGTAGATCCAGATCTGGCGAGAAGTGTCTGAGGTCATGAGGACGCAACTGGAAAAATGAAGCCGATAAAAAACTATTCTAGGGAACTGTTAGACCGATCGGTGTGCTGAGTCTTGAAAAGGAGACGATCGTGCACAGTAACGATTCTCTTGTGGTCTTTCAAGAAAGCATGGCGGAGCAGTGGATATGGTCTGTGGCATACCTTCGCGCGAAATGAGTCTTCTCACTCACCTCCTGCAAGTCATCGTATTGAAAGTCATCATATGCAAGACACATTGGCTCCATCGCGCTTCCTGTACTGATGCGGTAGAACTAGAGTGATCGAGACTTACGGAAAGAGCTTTAGGTGGGTTGAAGTATTGCTTATAGACTAATGAACACACGAAGGGCGCGTACTATCCGGTGAGAGGTATGGAATTGTCTAAATTTGATGCGAACCAGGTCAGATCTGCCTTTAATGCCTTGAGTAACTGTGGCATTGAACCGACCGCTCCCACCATGCAAGCGTTGGTCGAAACCGCAGAGGCACACTATCCCAACGATCCCGCGAGTTTAGAGAAAGCAGCACGATCGCTGGCAATGTTTTTTGAAGGCTCGACTGAGGCTCGTCCCCAGCAAAAGTTTTCCTGGCATTGGTTTCGGGCTTTGGCGTTCTCGTTGCGGCGGCTCTAGGTGCAAAGACTTTGAACGTTTGAGGTTTTGATGGTTGCCTGTGCCAAAGGGGACTTCAGGCAGATGTCGTACCCGTCGAGTGGCTGCTAAGGTCAGCTCAGCATTTGTTTTTTTGGCTTATGACCCTCACGCAGCATCGATCGCACCGCCGCAAAGAGATTCTTCGGGTTGTGCTAGCAATCTCTATCATCACTGTTGGCATCATTCATTTTGCTAAACCCACGCCGTTTGTGAAAATCGTGCCGCCACAGTTACCGCATCCTTTAGAACTGGTTTATATCAGCGGGTTCTTCGAGATTTTAGGCGGCATCGGGTTGCTGATTCCGCTGGTCAGCGTAGCAGCTGCGTGGGGCTTAATTGCCCTGTTCATTGCAGTCTTTCCTGCCAATATCAACATGGCGATTAACAACATTAAGCTAGAAGGGATTCCCGACAACCCAGCACTTTATTGGGCAAGGTTGCCGCTACAGGCCGTTCTCATTGCCTGGGCCTGGTGGTACACGCGCAATCCACAGGCACAACCCGGAGCGTCTACCGTTGAAGCGGTGGTCAAGTCGCTCTCTGGAGTGAAAACTGAAAATCACACTCGTGGGGATGAGGGGTGAGGGGGCAAAGGCTAAAGGATGAAGGGGAAGCAAGGGAAGCAGAGAAGGCAGAAGGAGGGAAAGCAGATGCAACTCAAAACTCAAAACTTTCCTACTCTCTACTCCCTACTCCCCATTCCCTTCACGTTTTGCCCCGTGCTGGGTGAGGCGTTAGAGACTCTTTTTGCTGAGCGATCGCTGCATGGCCCAAACGCTTGCAGCACTGAAGGCACCACTGAGCAACCCGATGCCAAGCTGATAGCGATCGTTTAACAGGCAAAGTGTGCCGATGATGCCCAAGAGAGCTGCTAAGCCTTGAGCGACGACTAACATTCGCTGCATGGCTGTATTAGTGCTCATTACCCGCTCTAGCAGTTCGGCATCGTCACCTAAATGCGCTGGCGTGGCGATCGCGTGTTCGAGTGACTGATATTTCACCAGGTCAACTTGATAGTAGGTGCCCAGCTCGTCATCGCGTAGGCTGGCGACCGAGTGTAGCCCAAAGCGCTTAGCGTGGGCGATCGCGGCACTGATTTGTTTTTTGGTTGCCATCGGACGCAGTGCTTCAAACACCGATTCTCGGTAGACTCCCGCTTTCGCCATTGTTAAAATCTGCTGGCTCAATTCTGGTACTGATGGTCGCCGTGTGATGACACTCATTGCGGTTCTTTTTGCCGTCGATCGCGGTGCTTAGGGAGAATTAAAGAGCGACATGTTACCGCCGAGGCGTAGAGAGCACAGAGGATTCGCTTGCTGTCTTCTACGGTTTTCGGTTGGGCAAGCGCGATGCCACTCTCTCAATCTTGATTCTTATCATAGTAAGCTCGTACTAAATCATGACACTTTTGGCTGTGAAATGGCACCGATGATTCCTTTGACGGCTTGCAGGTAAGCAGTTGGAGCGAGGAGGATTTGCAACCCGCGTGTGCCTGCCGAAATGGAGATCACGTCAAAGATTTCGATGAGTTCATCCACGTAAACGGGGTAGTCTTTCTTGCAGGCAAGGGCTGTGACTCCGCCGCGAATATAGCCCGTGAGCGGTTGGACTTCTTTGAGCGGTACGGGTTGGCAACTGCGATCGCCTGCCAGCTTTGACAATGCTTTGAGGTCAAGCTGCGTGTTGCCGGGGATCACTGCAAGGCAAATACCCGTTTTATCGCCCCGCACCACCAGCGTTTTGAATACCTGATCGGGCGGTAGATTGAGCTTCTGAGCGACACTTTCGGCTGCCAGATTATCAGGATCGACCGCATACTCGCGCAGATCGTAAGTGATGCCTAAGGTATCTAAAAGGCGGACCGCATTCGTTTTCATACCCGTTTACCAGACGCTGGCGTAACGTCTTAAGATGGTATCCGAATCGGGTGTATCCTGCATTCGATTAGCTGGGTTATGAAGAATTGGTTTGTAGAGAGCTGGCGTGAAAGCAATTTGGTTTACGAGTCTAGGCGCGATCGGCATCGTTGTGATGGCTTGGGCCGTGCAACGGGTGCTGATTCCGCCACCCCCGATCGCGGTTTCCAATGCGGCCCCAAGCGCCTCTCCGCCAAAACGTGTCATGCAATATAAGACCTATCCACAAGCGCATAGTATCGTTCACACCTTAAAGATTCCGCTTGATGGTCAGTTTGTCGTCGTGCCTGCGCTCTCGAAAACGGTGGAAACGGTCGAGGCGATCGCCCAACGACAAAACGCGATCGCAGCATTGAACGGTGGCTTTTTTGATCCCGAAAATCAGAAATCAACGGCTTACGTGACACTCAACGGCAAACTTGTTGCTGATCCTCAGCAGAATGAGAGCCTGATGAGCAACCCAGATCTGACTCCCTACTTGAGCAAAATTTTGAATCGCACAGAGTTTCGGCAGTATCAGTGTGGCAATCGTCGTGAATATGCGATCGCTCTGCACAGTGATGCAGTTCCCGCAGGCTGTCAGTTGGTAAATGCACTGGGGGGTGGCCCTCGCCTGCTGCCAACAATGACCGCTCAACCAGAAGGGTTTGTGGCTGAAGCGAATGGGAACATGATCCGTGATGCGTTGGGCAGTCGCCAACCGAATGCGAGAACGGCGATCGGTGTGACCCGCGATCGTAGCCTGCTGTGGGTCATGGTGGCTCAAAAACCAGGAGTTGCTGGCAGCGGCATGACCTTGCCTGCACTGGCAGCATTCCTCAAAACCTTGGACGTAGAGGAGGCCATGAATCTAGATGGTGGCAGTTCTTCCTCGCTCTACTACGATGGCAAAACCGTATACGGCAAGCTTGACTCAGCAGGAAAGCCCGTGATGCGTCCAGTGAAATCTGTGTTGCTGGTCAAACGGGTTTAAGAAATTGCTATTAGCGATCAGCAGTCAGCAGCCAGAATAATTGCACAACAGTCTATTCACTCGTATCAGCGAGGATGGCTTGTCCGTAGGTAGAAAGCTGCACTCTCGCCTGATAGCTGACCGCTGACCGCTGACCACCACTTACCGTCGCGCTTGCAGCCAGTATTCCAGGCTGACCAATAACCAGAGTTTCACGCCGTAGCGTCCCCAGGTATCACCTGTATAGTCGAGCCAGTTGCGGATGAGCGCTTGGTTAAGGTAAGGCGCGATCGCCGCTTGACGACTCAGCAATAGCGATCGGGCCTGCCGATTCCAGTGTTCGCGAAAGCCGCGCTGAACGGGCACCATCATGCCGCTCTTGGGGCGTTGCAAGATGGCGGGTGGCAATAAATCAGCAACGGCTTGCTTCAGCACGACCTTTTCCTGCACGCCTGAGAGCTTATATTCGGGGGGAATGGTCATACTTAGCGCCACGATGCGGGGATCAAACAGGGGCGATCGCCCCTCGATCCCCGCTGCATGGGTCAAATTATGCACCTTTGTCAAAATCTGATCCGCGCCCTTAAATTGAATGTTGAGTGCCATCAGCCGATTTAAGTAGCGATCGCTCGACTGGAGCGTAGTTACAAATACAGACGGCTCAGACTGCACGGCTGACCAGATATCAGGCTTAAGCAGTTGGGGCAAATCGGTCGCGCACTTTTGAAAGGAGGTTAGATACGCTTGCAAAGACTCCTGCTGGGTGACGTTGCCGTAGAGCGCATTAATGAGCATCGGTTGGTTTTTCGGTCCCCCAAAGCAAGGATCACCCCCTTCCCCATTCAGCACCGTTTTTACGGTCTTGGCTGCCAATCGTCCCAGCAGCAGGTTTGGAACAGTCAGCGGATCGCCGATCGGGTCATCGAGAGCAGCCATCGTCTCTGGTAAATGCTCCCACATGTCCTTAAAGGTAATTTCGAGCATGTGGTGCTGCGTGTGGCAGTGCTGCGCGACCAGGCTAGAAAACTCCAGCTCGTTAGGACAATCTGCACCAAAGTGGATGGCATAGGTGTGCAGCGGCGCATCGTGAAATTTTGCCGCCAATGCGGTAATACAGCTAGAATCCAGCCCGCCCGACAGAAACGTGCCGACGGGTTCTCCTGTTGGCAGATACGCCTGCACAACCTCATCCAGCAACTCACGGAGTCGATCGCCGTGCCACTCCAACGACTTTTCAGAATGCGTGATGTCTTCCTGTAAATGCCAGTAGGGTTTTACAATCTCATCCGGCAGTTGCACCATGCTACCAGGACGCACTTCTCGTACCGATCGCCAGAGCGTGCGCGTCCCAGGGACAAACGCACAACACAGATAGTCTCGCAGTGCCACCAAATCTAAGTCAGACGAACAATGAGGCGCGATCGCCCCCAGTTGGGGTGCAATCCAACGGGTTTCGCCATCTGTTGTGTAATACAGCGTGTAAATGCCAGAGCGATCGCGCCCCAGCCAGAGTTGCTGTTGCTCTCGATCCCACACAGCGAGGGCAAAGGCTCCTGATAGCTTTTCCCAGGTGGCTGTACCGTGTTGCTCCCACAGATGCGCCACTAGTAGATGCTCGTCGCCTAACAACAGTGGGTCTTGCCTCTCTGGGATCCCTATACCTGATCGCTGCATAAAGCTCAGGTTGGGAAGCCACACATCTCCAACCACTACAAAACGCTGACCGGGGCTAAGCGTTAGCCATGAAGAATCGTGATCGTCAGAGACAACGGCCAAGTGATCATCTCGCCAAAGGACATTTTCCGTGATCGCAGAAACAGCTCCAAAGGCGAGTTTCCAGGTGCGGGGAGGCTTAATCGATCGTGGCGAAGCCTTTGTCAAAAAGCCTCGCCACCAGGAGTCAGAACGTTTCACAACCGCGTACAAGGTGCAACATGGCAATCTTAGGCGATGAGTGAGTTATCCGTCAGCTATCAGCGGTCAGCCTCATACACCTCATCTCCATCACGATTTTCAACCATCCGTTGAAGGGATGATGGATTATTTGCATAAGGAAAGCTACCTCTCGCCTGACCGCTGATCGCTAATTGCTGACCGCTCCCCTTAATAGTTCCGCATTCTCCCTTTCTGAAGGTCACGCGCCATCGCTCGAAACGCATCCAGGTTAGAGTCTCGGCGGCGGCGCTCTTTGGGATCTGTGATTTTGGGTGGATTGTCAGCTTTGGGCGTTGTCCAACCGCTGCGCGTTGTTGATTGAGAGGTAAAGGTTGCAGATGGTGTGACTTTTATCTGTGCTTGCTGGGCGATCGCTTGCGCTTTTTGTGCTGCCGATCGTTGCAATGAAGAAACAACAGATACAGTACGCAGTTCTTCTCCGCCAAGCGTTTTAGGGAACGATCGCTTGATCTCCCGCGCCGCTTGCATGTAATCAATATCGCCCAGCGTTCTAGCATCGCTAGAGTCAAGATAAAACGCCTGGGGCTTCTGGTTAGCTGGCTTGGGTGCCGCTTGTGCTTTTGGTGCCGCTTGTGCCTTGGGTGCCGCTTGTGCCTTGGGTTCAGTTTTTGGCTTTGGCGATACTTCAGGTGCTGGAATCGCGTCTGTTTTCGCCGTTTGCTTGGCTCCTAAAATACCCTTAATGAATCCAACCATGATGGCGTTCTCCCGTTACTGTTGCGTTATGTAAAGAATTATAAGTATTTTTATACCAATTCCTCAAGATTAAGCTACAGATGATATGAAGTAGCTGTTGGGTTCAAGCAGTAGCTATGGCCGGTGTTTACAAGCTCGAGATTACTGAAACCGAAGCGGACCTGAAGCAACGACTCAGACACGCCAAGACTGCTTCTGACAAAGAACGGCTCCAATTGCTTTACCTGCTCAAAAGTGGACAAGCGAGCACGATCCAGTCTGCTGCGACTCTGCTCTTCCCAGCTTTTGGTGATGGTTTGGCAGAACATCAACGAGTTAGGATGCTA
>NZ_JCACKR010000133.1:0-26992 GCF_059505485.1 Stenomitos rutilans | reverse complement strand
GCTGTTGTCTGACTTCAGACATTGCCACTTCTGTCAATGCGTAAGTTCTAAATTAGTTGTTCTAGCCATCCAATGAATCTACTGTGGCGCTGCCTGCACCCATAGGGTTAGGGAGACATATTACCTGGGCTAGAGGATTTGTTTACAGAGCGTTTGTATTGTCAACGGTAGGTGTTAATCACCTGCTGATGCGATCGCACTTTCTTACCCAGGGATGGGTACTGCGTGGTAGGGCAGTGCGATCACAACGACAACTAACTACTGGAGTACGACGATGAAAAAGCTTGTTTCTAACCTGAGAGCGGTACGTCTGAGTCAGATAATAACCGTGTTTTTAGTCGGTGTTTTAGTTCTGTTTAGCACTGCTTGTAGCCGTACCGATACGATCGCTGACCGACTGCCTGGGAATAGTGGTCCTAGCACGCCTGGTCAATCGCAGCCCTACAAAGGTGGCATGAACAACTTTAACGATGACGCGTCCAATCGGTTGAACACCGAAGCGGCTGCGAAAGCAAAAGCATTAAGAGATAAGGTGCAGAGCCGCGTGAAGACAAAAGGGGTTAACAGTCCCGATGACTTGGCAGATAACGTGCGCTCTGCCGATCCCGGTAAGCAAGCCCAGCGGTTTGGTGCTGATGTGCGCCAGCAGGCTGATGATGTAAAGGATAATCTGCAAAACTTTGGCGATCGTGGCGTTAAAAACGTGAAGCGCAATACTGACAATGCTTTGGATAATGCTGCCAATGCTGCAAAAAGCAATGTGAACGCGACCAAGCGTGCGCTGGACAACGCTGGCTAGTAACTTCCACTCTAGACAGCGTCATGCATTGACACTGAACCAAAAAGAGGCCAGGAATCGTTTTGGTTCCTGACCTCTTTGCCGTAAGAGATGGGCGATCAGGTCGATCGCTCACTCTCTTCCAACCGTTTCTGTAAGCGTTTGAGCGTCTGATACATGTCTGGCAAACGGCTGTAGATGGCAGACGACTTAAGATAAATTTTGTGGTCAACAGCAGGATAGCCAGAGACGATTTGCCCTGGCTCGACGGTACCATGCACGCCTGTTTTGGAGGTAGCGATCGCGCCTGCACCGATCTTGGCATTATTTGCCGCGCCGACCTGTCCTGCAAGAATCGCCCGATCGCCCACTTCCACGCCGCCTGCTAAGCCAACCTGTGCCGCGATTGCGCATCCTTGACCAATCTGACACCCGTGACCGATGTGTACCAGATTGTCAAGCTTGGTGTTGCGCTTGATGCGAGTGTCGCCGACAGCTGGACGATCGATCGTTGAGTTGCAGCCCACTTCCACCCCGTCTTCAAGCACCACGTAACCGGACTGCTCCATCTTGTACCAACCTTCGCGGATGGGGACGAAGCCAAAGCCTTCGGAACCAATGACCGCTCCAGCATGAATCACGCAGTCTGCACCAACCTGAGTGCGTTCGTGGATTACGCAGTTCGCATGGAGCACGGTGCGATCGCCAATCGTTGCGCCTGGATACACCACCACATTGGGATGAATGCACACGCGATCGCCAATCACCGCTCCCGCTTGAATCACGACATGCGCCCCGATCGCCACCTCCTGACCCACCTGGGCAGAGGGATCAATCACGGCACTGGGATGAATGGATGGTGCAGGACGAAACGGCTGGTAGAACAGCCCGATCGCCTGGGCAAACATCAGGCGAGGTTCGGGTGCCTCAACCCAGGCAACACCGCGATCGCTAGTCGTTGTCTGAAGTGCCGCATCTCTTGGCAGAATCAGCGCACTCGCAGCGGTTGTTTGCACCTGGGCCGCAAATTTTGCGCCTTCGATATAGCTAATCTGCCCTGCGATCGCCTCATCAACAGCCGCAACGCCAGTAATCTCAGTATCATTATCCATACTTGAAGGCAACGACTGACCGTTCATTGCACTCAGCTTTTCGACCAACTCGCTAAATTTCATCGTTCCCCCGATCATCACTCACCACCGCTCCCTACCGTATCAAAAAGGCGGCACACTCGACATGGGGTGTTTGAGGAAAGAAATCAGCAGGTTGCACTCGCGCCAGACGATAGCTGCCATCCTGACAGAGCAACTTCAAGTCACGGGCCAGTGTGGCAGGATTGCAACTGATGTACACGATGCGATCGGGGGTCAACTGGGTCAATGCTGCTATGACAGCCGCATCGCAGCCACGACGGGGTGGATCGAGCAGCACGACATCGGGTTTAACGTCCAACGTGGGCAGCAGCGTTTCAACGGCTCCGGTGAGAAAGGTCACGTTTTTGAGGTGGTTCAGGTCGGCGCTGAGTGTAGCTTGCTCTACCGCTTCGGGCTGCATTTCTAGCCCGATCGCCTGTTTCACCCGTGATGCTAACGGCAGTGTAAATGTCCCAATGCCACAGTACGCGTCCACCAAGACCTCATGCCCGTGTAGCTGCAACTCGTCCGTCACGGCCTTCAGCAACGCTTCCGCCTGCTCGGTATGCACCTGAAAGAAGGTATCAGGCCGCAGTTGAAACGTCACCCCCGCAAAGGTTTCGTGCAGGTAAGGTTGCCCCGCAATGCAGACGGTTTCGCGCCCAAAAATGGCATTGGTGCGATCAGGGTTCACATTCAACGACACCCCCACCAAATTCGGATAGCGGATAAGCCATGCCTCTGCCTGTTCCTCAAGCCCGGATAGGTTTTTGTCCTTCACCACCAGCGTCAGCAGCATTTCACCTGTGCGACGACCAATCCGCAGCGCGAGATGGCGCACTTTGCCGCGATGCAGCTTTTCATCGTAGATGCCCCAGCCACGATCGTATAAATCTTGCTTCACCTCTGCCAGCAAGGGATTGAGCCGCTCATCCTGAATGGGACACTGATTCAGGTTGACGATGTGGTGACTGCCCTTCTGGTAGTAGCCTGCTTGAATTTGCCCCGTTTGCGATCGTGCCAGAGGATAGGTTGCCTTATTGCGATAGCCCAAATCTGCCTCAGCCGCCAGAATCGGGTCAACGGGCGGTTGGTGAAAGCCCCCAATGCGCTCTAACGCCTGAATGACCTGATTGTGCTTGGCGGCAAGTTGGTAGGCATAGTCTACGTGCTGCCACTGGCACCCCCCACATTTATCTGCCACAATGCAACGGGCACGCATGCGATGGGGAGACGGTTCCAGTATTGCTAGCAGTTTGCCATGCGCATACTGAGGCTTGACGCGCAGGAGGCGGACTTGCACCCGATCGCCCGTCACCGTATCGGGTACAAAGACAACGCGATTGTGCGATCGACCAACCCCATCGCCGCTGTCGCTTAAATCAGTAATCGTCACTTCCACAACTTGCCCCTGCTGCCATTGCTTCTCTACAGGCAATGCTTCTGTCGATGTGGTCTCGGCAGGTTCCGTTTTGGCAGGCTCAGCCTCTAGAGGTGCAGTGAAATTTTCGTCAGATGGCAATGGAGTTAAAGACACCGTAACCTCGTAATGAAAAAAGCGTTGATCAAGTCTGAACTGGGCCAAGATGAAAAGTTCAATCGTCTGTCACAAGAAATTCACACAATCACGCGTAGTTTAGAAGAGCCTAGTTTGGGAACACTGGTGCTATCAGCACAAAGCAGCTAGCGATCGCCATCGACTTGGTAGTGGCACAACGGGTCGCTCACGACCATCTGGTTGTACACGACTTCGACGGCGCTCCATTGCCCTGACGATGATTCAATGGCTCAAACAACCGTCTAAACCTCTTATGCACCAGAGCCATGCTTCTCGTTTCTAAACTTGCTGTAAGCTCCTATCCTATCAACCAACGCTCGGAACGATGAAGGTCAAGCCCAAAACCCTCTTGCTGGTGAGTGTTTTTTCAATGGCGACTGTGGTGGTAGGCACTGGCTACTGGTATGTATTCATTGCAGGTGCCCCACAGCTTGACGCGCCGCAACCGGAAAAAAATACAGGGCTTAGCTTTCAAGTCGAGACATTCACCAGTCAGGCAATGGGAGGCGAGCGCGAGTATGGTGTGGTGCTGCCGCCAGGGTACGATCGTCACCCGCAGACGCGGTATCCAGTGATCGTGCTGCTGCATGGTGGGCATGGCACCGCCAAAGACTATGAGGTTAAAGCTACTTTAACGTCTGTGTTGCACGATCTTTATCAGCAAAAGAAATTACCACCCGCCATTGTCATTACCCCCAATGGCAACGACCAGCGAGGCACCAGCCCTTTATGGGATCCAGACTATTTTGACGGGCCTAATGGCAAAGTAGCAACGCTCATTGGCTCTGATCTCGTACAGGAAATTAAGTCCCGCTATCGTACCCTCAATCAGCCCCAGTTCTGGGCGATCGGTGGGTTGTCGTCAGGCGGATGGGGTGCGTTTAATATTGGCCTGCGCTACCTAAACCAATTTCATATTTTGTTTAGCCATACAGGCTACTTCACCAGCAAAAGTGGTGCCGAAAATAGCCCTGAACTGTTTGTTGACGAGATTCCAGCCTATACCCGTAAGCAACTGCGGATCTACCTTGACGCGGGTGCAAGTGATGAAAAGTTCCTCGAAGCCACTGAGCAATTTCATCAAACCCTTGATCGCCTTGGCATTTCAAGTGAGTTTCACGTCTATCCCGGTGGGCATGGTATCGCTGGAAAAAACGCTGGCTGGAACTACTGGCACCAGCACCTGGCAGATTCTCTCAGCTTTACTGGCAAGCAGTTTGCGATCGCGCTCAAAGCACTGCATCCACATAAAACGCCTAAGCCTGGAGCCGATAGTGGTCATACCAATTTGAATTGAAAATGCGACACATCCTGTAGGGACAAGGCATTGCCTTGCCCCTACCCAACGATTGATCTGTAGCCGTCATTCTTTAAATCGGTATCAGATGCCAGAAAGGAATCAGAAGCTAGAAGTCAGGAATCAGAAGTCAGATGTGAGTGGCTAAAGTCCAGCTCAAAACTCAAAGCTCTCCTCCCTTCCATCTTCTCTTCCCCTGCTCCCCCCGCTCCCGCCGCCCCCGCTGCTCTGCTTCCCCTGCTCCCCCTCTTCCCCTGCTCCCTACCTCCTCTGCTATGAATCGTCCAAAGTCCCACCCTTTTCCGCTCAGCTACGGTAACAGCAAGCTCAGGCGCAGAACGCAATTTGCGCTGTGGGCTGTGGCAATGCTAACGGGGTTGGTGGGGCTGGTCAATTTGCTGTCTGCCGTGACGCCTAGTGTGCCAGAACGTAGAGCCTTACTGGAACTGGTTTTTCCATTTACGGTGCGGGCAGGTGGACGGATTGCAGCGGCTTCGGCAGGATTTTTACTATTGCTGCTAGCGACACACTTGCTACGCCGCAAGCGGATTGCGTGGGTACTGGCGGTGGGCATTTTGGTGCAGTCGATCGCCAGTAACCTGATCAAGGGACTGGACTATGAGGAGAGCTTGTTAGCCTTCGTCTTGCTAGTGCAACTGCTGCTGATGCGACCTGTTTTTACAGCGCAGTCCGATCGCCCGTCGATCGCGCAGGGGCTTTGGACGCTAGTCAGTGCGTTGGGGTTTACCCTTGCATACGGTACAGCGGGCTTTTATATCCTGGATAACTACTTTCAAATTCATGGGCAATCGGTCAGGTTTGGCCTGAGTCAGTCGATCTTGCAGACGCTGGCGATGTTTTTTACAAGCGATAACGCAGGATTGCAGCCGACTAACCGTTACGCAGATTTTTTTGCAAATTCTATTTACGCAGTGGGATTTATCACGCTGGCCTCCGCATTCTTTATGCTGATGCGCCCTGTGTTACTGCGGGGTGAGCCAGCCAATCCAGCAGAACGTTATCGAGCGCGTCGGATTATCAACGAGCACGGGCGATCGTCTCTGGCACGCTTGGCACTGCTTAAAGATAAAGCCTACTATTTCAGCCCGTCTGGTCGTAGTGTAGTGGCGTATGTGGCGAAGGGACGCTCGGCGATCGCACTGGGTGATCCCATCGGGCCATTGGACGATCGACATGAAACCGTGATGGCATTTCGGTACTTTTGCGATCGCAATGATTGGTTTCCAGTTTTTTATGAAGCTGCACCTGATCAGCTTCCGCTTTATAGTTCTTTGGGCCTTCGCTCAGTGCAAATTGGTGAAGAAGCCGTGATTGATCTCAAAACGTTTAACCTGAAGGGCAAAGCGAATCAGAACCTTCGGACAGCGGTTAACCGTCTGACCAAAACGGGTCACAGTCTTAAGGTGTTTGAGCCGCCGATCAGTGAAGACCTCATCCATCGCCTCAAGCCTGTCAGCGATGAGTGGCTGCAATGCAAAAATGGAGCCGAAAAACGGTTCTCGATCGGCTGGTTTGACTCTACTTATCTCGCAGAATGCTACATTGCCGTGGTTTACGATGCACACGGTGGTATCGTTGCCTTCTCTAACCTATTGACGGGCTATAACCGCAAAGAAGTGACGGTTGACCTCATGCGGCATCGCAAAGACGTTGAGAAAGGCACGATGGAGTTTCTCTTTGCTACGGTGATTCAACACTTTCAGCACTTGGATTACGACGGCTTCAACTTCAGCCTTTCGCCGCTGGCCGGGGTTGGCGAAACGCCCGAAGCAAAACGGGTAGAGAAGGGCCTACATTACTTTTTTGAGCACTTGAATCAGTTCTACAACTTCAAAGGGTTACACCAGTTCAAAGAGAAATTTCAGCCACACTGGGAGCCGCGCTACTTGGTGTATCCCAGTTTGACGACTCTTCCCGATATTGCAGTGGGTCTGGTGAGAGCCGACTCGGGCGATCGACTCCTTGATTACTTCAAACCAGGCACCTAGCCGTAACGCTAAACGCTGAATGAAACGGACGCGTTCTTAAAGCGATCAGCGGTCAGCATAGAAGTTTTAAGTTTTGAGTGGAAGAACTATCAGCGGTCAGTGGTTAGCCATCAGCCGTTAATCGACTACTGACGCCCGACTCCTTTCTTCTGCCTTTTACCTTTTTCCTTCTGCCCTCTATCTTCTGCCTTCTTACTTTTGCCTTTCTGTGCAACAGTCTCATTACGACCAGCCGCTTATTAACCTAATTGAGGGTGCTCAGTGCCCTTGAGGGTTTTTCGGTTGGGTCGCTTCGCGCTTTGCACTAAAGGGAATATCGCCAGGAGCCGAACTTAAACTGAGTTTGCCATTAAGTGACTGCTCCGCGATCGTTCCCTGAACGTTGATATCGCCCTTGCATTTAGGTAAGTAACTGGCATCACCGTGTAAGGTCAGCTGTTGATTCTCCCATTTTCCGCTCAGAGAGGGGCGTTCTGTCGCTCTTTTTTCTAATGTATCGACCGTATCCGATGCGAGTAGCGCTCCGGTTAAATAAATCCCAGATTGCTGTACCAGGAGAAGTAACTGCTCAGACTTCAAGCAGCCTGGTAGGTCTTGGGCCGAAATCTGGTAGCGACCATCAATTTTTTGGGCCGCTTTCAAGTTTGCTTCGCCATACGCTGTCACAACGCTAAATAACGCAACGACAAAGACGATCGCGCCACCGTAGAAACTGAGAGATCTGAGACTAAAGTGCTTGCCCATTGGTTAGTGGTTGGTTGGTTAATTGTTAGTTGTTGGGAGGTGGCAGGGGAGGCACTGTAGAGTGTTTGAATTCGTTAAGCGGTCAGCGGTCAGTGGTTGGCTATCAGCAGTCAGATATCAGCGGTCAGCCCTTTTGCCTTCTGCCTTTTACCTTCTGCCTAAGTAACCGCTTCCGACTGATCGGCTTCACGGCTTGTGTCCTCTGCGGCCCCCAGTACAGATGTTAAGTGCGCGGTGACTTGGCTATAGCGACGGGTAATCAGTAGTGAGGAGTGACACTGCACTGCGAGTTGGTCTGCATAGAACCCCAGCGTTTGACGTTCTAAACCCCACTCTCGACTAGCTCCAGCGATCGTGAGATCTGCGTTTGCCGATGCTTCGACCACGGCATCAATGGGGTGGCTCGATTCGATTTGGGGGGTGTGAATGCGATCGCGCACGGAAGCGGGCAATTGCTCCATCAGGGTGCGAAACTCGTAGATGCGATCGTTGGCTTGATGACTCTGGGCCACACTCAAAATGGTGAGTGTAGAGTCTTCAGAGTTCACCAAAATCCTGAGTGCGATTTCCAGTCCTAAATCATTGTGAGTGTTGGAAACATACGGTACCAGCAGATTTTGAATTCTGCCCTGTTGCCGATCGACAAAGACTGCCACATCTGTCCGTGCCGTGCTGAGAATTTTGCCCACTCGACCTCCCAAACGATTACGGCTGAAGGCGGGGCGGTGCCATCCCAGGAGAATGAGATCAGCACGATCGTTCTCTGCCACTCTCACAGCTTCTTGAGCAACATCCGTCGCGATCCGAATAATGGGGTGCACCACAGACCGCACTTTTGGAGGCTCCAGACTGGAAACTAGTTCGGCCATCCGCTGCTCTCGTTCGGCAATGAGCCGCTCGGCCTCAGCAGGTGTGCTACCGAAGGCATAGTCCTCATCCAGTTGGATCAGGCTGAGGGGGTAAATAGCACTGGTAAGGGTTTTTGGGGATTCTTCTATATTGTTGCCTAGCGCGATCGTCGCTGCCAGTTGAATCAGCCCCTTCTGGCTGGCAGGGTTTGAAATAGGAACAAGGATGCGGTAGTCTGGCTCGACGTCATCCACAATAGGCTCCACTACATCCTTGCGAATCAACCGCTTGGGGTATACCCATTCCAGCAGCGGTGATGTCATAAAGGTCGTTACCAGCGCCATGATGACGAGCATGGTAAACAGCAGTGGTGAAATCACATTCAGGCTGAGACCAATATTCAGCACGATGAGTTCGGTCAGGCCACGAGTATTCATCAGCCACCCCAACGCTGCCGATTCTCGCTTATCGATTTTAGATACCCTGGCGGCAAAGTAGGTGCCAAAATATTTGCCTGTGATCGCCACCGTAACGACCAGTCCACACAGTAGCCACAGAAAGGGGGTGTTGAGCAAGCCAACCTGTGTGCGCAGTCCGCTGTAGGCAAAAAAGATGGGTAGCAGAAAGGTCAGTACAAAATCTTCCGTTTTTTGCGCCAACTCTCGCGTCAGCCCTGGGTGTTTGGGCATGACTGCACCAATCAAAAAGGCACCGAAAATTAAGTGAATGCCAATTAACTCGGTAATCAGCGCCGAGACGACTACACCGATGTAAATGACCGCCAGCACAAACTGGTTTAACCGTCCACTGCGATCGTAGTAATGAGCAAAATTCTTCAGAAACTTCCGCCCCACTGTCACCATCAGGATGATGTAAAGCAGTGATAGCAGAATAGTCGGAATGGCTCCCGTCATGCTGTTGGTGCGGGTGACGGCGATCGCCAGTGCCAGCAAGCACCATGCCGTGACATCATCCACCGCTGCACAGGTGAGCGCCAGCGTGCCTAGCTTTGTACCCTGAAGGTTATTTTCCGTAATAATCCGTGCCAGCACCGGAAACGCTGTAATCGACATCGCCGCTCCTAAAAAGAGCGCAAAGGCCGTGAACGAGACGCTGCCACTCGACACTAAGGGGTAGAGCAGCAGCGCCAGCACCGTGCCCAATGAAAACGGCACCAGGATACTGACATGCGAAACTAAAACCGCCACATCAAGCTGGTTTTTAAGATACTTTGGGTCCAACTCCAGCCCAATCAGAAACATGAAAAAAATCAGCCCAATCTGAGACAGCACGTTCAGATACGGGATGGTCTCTGGTGGAAAAAGCCCTGTCGCTATACTGGGCGCAAGTAAACCCAACAATGAGGGGCCAAGCATCACCCCAGCCACAATTTCACCAATAACCAGCGGTTGCTTCAGCCGCCGAAACCCCAAACCAACCAATCGGGACAGCCCGATGACGATGACAATCTCAATCAGAACTTGAATAATGAGGTCGAGTTTCATGAAGAAGGGAGGGGAGAGGGTGGAAGGCAGGGGAAAAAGATTAGAGGGTAGGGGTTATGGGAAAACAGAGGGGCAGGGGAAGCAATCGAATGCTAGCTACTGGCTACTCGCTACTCACCCATCTGGCAGTTGCAGCGATCGTCCGCGCCATGTCCAGCCCCAACCCGTTTCCGTTTTAATAATAGAGGCAATTGCGATCGCTGCCACCAGTGCACCCCCCACACCCGACAGCCACCAATACGTTGTGGGAATGGCTGAAACGCAACGGCCAGACCGCCGAATGCTATAGTGCAGCAAAATGGCCGAGATCGCACTCCCCGTAAGTAGGAGATCAACCAGCGTCAGTGCGCCGACGATAACGTGGTACAGGACAACAGCAAGCCCCAGCCAGGGAACTACATAGAACATTAGCATTGTGACCGCAAAGAGGCTGACAGCGATGAGATTGCGCTGCGTGCCCAGATAAAGATTTTTAGTCCAACCTTCCCACAGTGCAGCAAAAGAGCGGTACATGCGCACCGTCACAAAATCGCTCGCAAGCAGCAGTTCGAGTTTCAAGCCATTTGCTTTAATCTGTCGTGCAAGCTCGACATCTTCGACCACCTGACTTGCCAGCGCCCGATGTCCGCCAATTCTGTCATAGGCAGACCGCCGAAACAGCATGAAAGGGCCTGCTGCAAAAACGGTATCGGTCGTGGGATCGGCAACGGCAGCAAAGTCTAGCTCTGCCAGCAGTTGATTCATCAAAATGGGTTGCACCAGCCACTCTGCAAGGCAGCCACACACGATCGCAGGGCCACAGGTCAACAAGTCTAACTGCTTCGTTTCTGCTTCCTGAAGCGCTGCCACGATTGCACCAACTTTCAGGCAGACATCTGCGTCCAAAAACAGCACAAACGTGCCGTTTGCTTGCTCTGCTGCTTGCGTACAGGCCCAATTTTTGCCCATCCAGCGCTCCCGTTCTGGCCTGGGTTTACCAACCAGTACCCGCAAGCGGGGGTCAATCAGCGTGGTTTGCAGCGTTTGAGCGATCGCCAGCGTTGCATCGGTGGACTGATCATCGACCACCCAAACCTCCAACTGCTCGACTGAAAGCGCTGTGTTTTGCAAGACCGATCGCACACACGCCTCAAGGTTCTCTGCCTCGTTGTAAGCAGGGATGATCACTGAAACCCAGGGCATGGCAAGCGGATCGCTTAGTGACCTGGGATGAGGTAAGGGGTTGTCATGGAGCGCGATCGGGTTGGTTGCGATCATCAATCTGGGCACCGTTGCCAGCATCCGGCGCAGTTTGGCGGCGTAGAGCATCAGCCCAACGAGGGCTAACACAACCACAGCAAGTACGATCAGGGTGTTGATCACGTTCAATGTTGGCAGACGGTAGAGGCAGAGAGCAAAGCAGGCGTCACCTGAAAGTCATGTCCAGCTTATAGCAGCGCAACGTGTGCCAAAGCCGCGTCAACTGCCAGACACTCGCATTCTAAAAGATCCTGTCTAGCCGTGTAATAGTTCTTTTGGCCTGTTGTACCGCGCTCCAAAGCGATCGTGTTTGTGGAGGCTTTACCAAGGCAACGATCAATCTACAACCTTGTTGCCTGTCCGTTTAACCAGAGAATGTCTGAGCCGTTGCGATCGTCTCGCATAAGGGCTTGGCACTCGGCAAATCATCCCTGTAAACATCGTGGTTCGCATGCTACGCCATGACAATTTTTGGGGTCTGCGCCATACCTTATTAAGATAGGACTTACGCAAAAGCGGTCATCTTTCGCCCCCTAGCCCCCAACTTTTTGGGGAACCGTCTCAATCAAAGCCCCCAAATTGGGGGTTTGGGGGCAAATGCGTAAGTCCTATTAAGACATCCTCTCAAAACCATTCTCCCCAGAGCGCCTGAAGATATTCTTCTTAAGAAGATTTTGTTTCTTTAGAAAAGATTTAGAATCCCTGCTTATAATTTGTACAGACATCTTCGTAATGCTTTAACTGTTGTAAGTTTTAACTGCTCTAAGTAGTCAACACCTTTATTTCCTTGAGCGATGCCCCGGATACTCGTCATCGACGATGACCCTGCAATTTCAGAACTTGTTGCCGTAAACCTTGAAATGGCTGGCTATGACGTGAGTCAAGCGGCTGATGGCGTGAAGGGTCAAGCGATGGCCCTACAGCTACAGCCTGATCTGGTCATGCTAGATTTAATGCTGCCTAAAGTCGATGGCTTTACCGTCTGTCAGCGGCTACGTCGCGATGAGCGCACGTCAGATATTCCTGTTTTGATGCTAACGGCTCTTAGCCAAACCCAAAACAAAGTTGAGGGCTTTAATGCGGGAGCCGATGACTACCTCACTAAACCCTTTGAGATCGAAGAAATGCTGGCGCGAGTGCGAGCACTGTTGCGCCGTACAGACCGGATTCCCCAAGCCGCTAAGCACAGCGAAATTTTGAACTATGGGCCGCTGACCCTGGTACCAGAACGCTTTGAAGCCATTTGGTTTGACCAGACCGTGAAGCTGACTCACCTGGAGTTTGAATTGCTGCATTGCCTGCTACAACGGCACGGTCAAACCGTTTCACCCAGTGAGATTTTGAAAGAGGTCTGGGGCTACGACCCGAACGATGATATCGAGACAATTCGGGTACACGTCCGCCATCTCAGAACGAAGCTGGAGCCTGATCCCCGTCATCCTCGCTATATTAAAACGGTGTACGGTGCTGGGTACTGTCTGGAACTGCCAGCAACCGGGAAAAACTCGGAGAGTGACGAATCGTTAGCGGGTTAGCGTGTTGACTCAGCCCTACCGCTTTGGCTGGTTTGATCGGTTTTGTCTTTGGTATCCACCGGGCTGGCTGATTTTGTTCAACCGCCATTGGCAACACTATAAGCCTGACGCAAATGGCTGGAATTGGTTAGAGTACGGGCTTTTTTTGCTGCCGTTTGGCTTCTACTTGGCTCTGGCGTTGCGTTGGCTACGGCTCAAACTACGGCTGCTCTTTCAGGCACGATCGCCCGCCACGGCCACCACCCATGAGCCTGATCCGGTCTATCAGAAAGCCTTTCAGCAAGAAATTTTGGAGCCGATCGCGCATCACTATTTCCGCGCCACGCTCCATCAGGCGGAGCAACTGCCTGAGGAGGGCCCACTCATGATTGTGATGAACCATGCGGGGATGTGCTTCCCGTGGGACTTTGTGTGTTTGGGTGTACTGCTAGCCCAACGGCGCAATTGGTTCGTACAGCCCCTAGCACACCCCATCTTTTTTGATCATCCCTGGTTACGGTGGTGGTTTCCGGCCGGGTGGGCCGAGATGCTGGGGGGCGTGCGGGCAGAGCGAAAAAGCTTTGAGGCTGCTATCCACGAGGGTGAGACTGAGAAATACGTTTTGCTGTACGCGCCTGAAGGATGGAGAGGCTTAAGCAAAGGTTGGTGGCATCGTTATCAATTGGCAACCTTTGATCCCAGCTTTTTGCGACTGAGTTTGCGCGATCGCGTGCCCCTCCTACCTGTTATCTGTATGGGCAGCGAGTCCTTGCACCCATTGACGGTAAATATACCCTGGCTAGCGCGCTGGTTGGGTATGCCCCTCTTTCCCCTATCGCCGCTGGTGTTGGTCTTTGTGCTGTTTCCCTCGATGGGGGTTTGGTCGATGCGATCGCGCTTGCAATACTATGTGCAACCCCTCGAACAACCTTGGGAACAGACAGTGCGAGGAGAAAAACAAACGCAAACCCGCACCTACCGCAGGGCCGACGCGCTGCGATCGCGCTTACAAGTTGTGATTAACCAATTGCGGCAAAAGGCGAAGGAAGGGATGAGGGATGAGGGATGAGGGATAAAAGGCTAAAGACTGTCTTCTGCTTACGTTCTGCTGAGCGTTTACGTCGAAGCCTGCCCCGCTGTCTTTTATCCTTTACCTTCTTCCCTCTACCTCACCAAAACTCCCGCTTCTACTGGCAAACTCAGACTAAAGCAGCTACCGTGATCAAGCTCAGATGTGACCGTGAGGTCGCCACCGTGTAGCTGGGCCAGTTTGCGTGCCAGCGCCAACCCTAGCCCAGTACCCTGGTATTTTTTATCTAGCCCGCTGTCTAGCTGCTGAAAGGGTTGAAACAGGAGCGGCAGATCCTTCTGAGCGATGCCGATGCCTGTGTCGGAGACCTGGAAGTGGATGAACGAGGTGGCTATGCGGCCATGATGAATGTTTTTAGGGCCTTTATGAGATGCATTAGCCGTCTGGGTAACGCGTAATGTCACGGTGCCTGCTTCGGTAAACTTAACGGCATTGGAAAGCAGGTTAACCAGAATCTGCTTCAGACGGCGGCTGTCAGCAGTGCAGGTGGCGACATTAGGGGCGATCGACAGCACCAGGCGTAATCCTTGCAAATCAGCCTGCTCACGGATGAAAGAAAGGCAGGCTGTGCAGAGTTCTGCCACATCGACTGTCTCCAGGACGAAATCGTCTCGTCCAGCTTCGATTTTGGATAAGTCCAGCAGGTCGTTGATGAGTGAGAGAAGATGATTGCCACAGGACGAAATATTCTCAACGTATTGAAGCTGTTTAGCGTTGAGCGGCCCAAAGATTTGCTTGAGGAGAAGGCTAGAAAACCCCAAAATGCCTGTTAGTGGCGTTCGCAGTTCATGACTCATATTGGTCAGAAATTCGCTCTTGGCACTATTGGCTGCCTCCGAAAGGCGCTTTTCGTGCTCTAGCTCTTGGGTCCGTATCTGAACAAGGTGCTCTAGCCGTTCATAACTTTGGGCATTGTAAAGCGCGATCGCGGCTTGGTCGCCAATTTGTTGCAGTAAGTGAATTTCGCCGTCTGTGAAGCGTCGTTGAGCGATCGTGGTGTTCAGGCAAATACCTCCGAAAAGTTGCTCTCGAATAAAAATGGGCACATTCACGGCTGACTTGATTTGATACGTGTAGTAATGCGTCAGCCTGGTAGGCGATGGTTCGCTCATCGCGATCGCCCCATAATCGGGTGCATGAAAAACTCGCCTGGTGTAAAAGTCAGCTTGCGGGTCAAGTAAGTCTGACCAATCGGCTAGCGGAAAACGGGTATTGAGCATAGAGGGCAAAGATTCTGCTGCACGCCACTCTTCGACAATGTAAATCTGGTCATCCCGAATTTCAAAAATAAAGGCGCGATCGACGGTAAAGCTGGTGCCTGTCAACCGAGTTATTTCTTGCAAAATGTAGACGGGGTCGAGGCTAGAGTTGATAATGCGCGCGATTTGGTTTAACAACTGTTCTCGTTGCGCTTGCTGCTGCACCTGGTTAAAAAGCTGTGATTGTTGAATGGCGATCGCGCATTGATCCGCAATTGCTTTGACCATCGCAATTTCATCGGATGTCCAGGGGCGATCGCGATCGCACTGATACAGCGACAAGTCGCCCAAAAATTCTTGCTGATAGATCAGGGGCGTGATCATAAACGCATGGAGGTGATACTGCGCCGCTAAGGTCTGTACCTCTTCTTGCAGAACGCACTCTACCCCATCAACAACCACTAATTCACCCTGGTTCAAGGCATTTTTATAGAATGGAAACAGCCCACACGGATGATTCAGTAGCGCTCTCCACTGGCTGGGAGCCTCGCTGATATTGCAAACGATCAGTTCGCCACTTTTGGCAGGACGCACGATCAGGCAGCAGGTAGGGCTAAGCGCTTCGTAGACCAGATCGACAGTGGTTTGCAACACCTCATCCAAGACCAGGGTTTCGCGCATTGCCTGCACGATCCGGTTGATAATGGCTTCGCGCTGAGCCTGCTGGTGGATCTGCAGCATGGCGGCTTGTTGCTGACGACGCAGCTCAAATTCATGGAGCGATCGTTCCAGTACGGTTGGCAGGCGAAACAGGCGATCTTTTAGCACATAGTCTGTCATGCCTGCTTTAATGCAGTCTACAGCCGCTTCTTCACCTAGACTACCCGTAATCAAAATAAACGGAATTTGCTGGTTTGACTGCTGTAGCAGGCTCAAGACTTGATTGCCTGTAAACCCTTTTAGTCGATAATCCGACAGCACAGCATCCCACGATTGGGTCTGCAATAAGTGCTGGCAGCTAGCCAGCGTATCTGTCACTTCGCAGGCTAACTCAATGTGTGCCGCTGCCAACGCTAACGTAATTAACTCAGCGTCGGCTGGCTCATCTTCTACGATGAGTACACGGAGTTTTGATGGTGTGGCAAACCCTGATTGAAGCATGAATGGCTGACACTCGGAAATAGCGCAATCTTCACAAAGGAAACAAAGGCGGCCTGTTCAACAACATCCAGTAAAGTCCGACGTCTCGTGCAACGGCTAAAAACTGCTGAAAGTCTAGGGGCTTTACAATGTAACTGTTGACCCCCAAATCGTAGCAAGTATTTAGATCGCTGTCCTCTTGGGATGAGGTCATTACGACGATGACAAGGCGCTGCGTGCGGGGATAGCTGCGTAAAGTTTGCAAGACGCGAATGCCGCTGATTTTGGGTAACTTGAGGTCAAGCAAGACCAAGCGTGGCAATGGGCGCGGTGGCACACCTTCCTGCCCTAAAAGATACTGGATTGCCTGCTCGCCATCGGTTACCAGATCAACTTGATTTACCAGGCTGTAATTACGAAAGGCCAGTTGAATCAGTTCGACATCGTTCGGGTCGTCTTCGACTAGCAGAATACGAGTTGGTTCGATTTGTGAAATACTTTCATTCGCTTGTGTCATGATGATGAGCGCATTGAGTGCGTGGAGCGCGATCGCTTCAGCCTTGCCTTAATGCATTGTTCAATCTGGGCACGGTTTAATCTAGTTATGATGTCGTACCGCTGCTGTACCCAAGCGCTCCAAGCTCAGGGGCATCACCTAATTGAAAATAAAAGGTTGCCCCCTCATTGGGCTGACTTTCTGCCCAAATTTTGCCCCCGTGTCGATGGATAATACGCTGGACGATCGCTAACCCAATGCCATTACCCTCAAACTCTGACTTTGAATGCAGCCGCTGAAAAGCTCCAAAGAGTTGGTCAGCGTACTCCATCTGAAACCCCACCCCATGATCGCGTACAAATATTATACCGCCAGAGAGAGAGCCAATTTCGATCTGAGCTGGATCGAAATTCTGCTTTGCCGACGTGTCATGCACGCGGCTGAACTTTACGGCGTTATCGATTAGATTGGCAAACACTTGCTGAAGCAGAGTGGCATCACCCATAACAGTCGGTAACTCACTCACACAAACCTGAGCTTGCGGCCCCTCGTCTGATGGCAACAGATGACGATCAGACGCGGTGTTTTCTGGACGCTGAGCAAGTACCGTTGCCACGACCTGGTTGAGGTTAACAGGGACATGTGCTTTCTGCCGTCGTCCAACGCGCGAGAGGGTGAGCAGTCCATCAATCAGTTGCCCCATCGTTTGGCTGCTGCTCTGAAGAATTTGCAGGTAGTGACTGACTGTTGGATCGGTCAAATGCCCATTTTGATCAAGGCGATCGTTGAGTGCTGCTACAAAGCCAGTGAGGTGTCGGAGTGGCGCACGCAGATCATGGGACACCGAGTAGGAAAAGGACTCCAATTCTCGATTAGCTGCTTCAAGCTGCACGGTGCGATCGGCGAGTGTTTGACGTGCCTTGACTAATTCTGAAATATCACGAGAGGTACCAATGAGCGCGTACACCTCACCGTTTGGCTTTTTGAGTGGAATTTTGTAGGTATCAAAATTCAATGTGCCCAGCGAAGTGGTGTAAGCTTCCTGGAAATGCAGCGTTTCGCCTGTTTCAAACACACGTTGGTTTTGCTCGGCAAAGGTTGCTGCAAGGTCGGGGGCATAGCACTCAAAAATGGTTTTGCCTGCTACCTGGCTGCGGCTTTCCCACCCAATGAGCTTAGCAATCAAGTCATTGCAAAAGGCCATACGCATGGTGTCGCGTTCCACGACAAAAATATAATCCGGTAGCGTGTTGATGAAGGTCATGAGTTCAGCAGTACGCTGCTCAACAAGTGCCTCCAGTTCGACGTTTTGCTGCTCCAAAGCCTGGTTTAACTGCTGAATCTCTTGCTCTGACTGTTGGCGATCGGTAATATCTTCGATTGTCCCAACATGGCCCATCAGCGTCCCGTCATCGGCATACATCGGCGCAGTACGAGTCTGCACCCACCGCACAAGATCGTTATGGGGTTGGATGCGGTAATTTGCCACGTAAGGTTTGCCTGCGGTCGCGACTTCAAGCCACCCTTGGAGCACCCGCTCACGATCGTCTGGATGTACCTGCTTTGCCCACCCGTTTCCTGCTGATTCTTCTAAGGTAAACCCAAAAATCTCGCGGCAGCGTGGATTGGTGTATGTCCCGTAGCCTTCAGAATTTGCCAAATAAATGCCAACGGGAGAACATGCACTTAAAGATCGAAACTGCTCTTCGCTCTGACGGAGGGCGATTTCAGAGCCTTTTCGATCGGTAATATCGAGAATGACCCCAATCATGCGGATGACTTGGCCTGCTGCATCATAAATGCCGCGTCCTCGACCAATGACCCAGTGTTGGCTGCCATCAAGATGCAAGAGACGGTATTCTGCTTCAAAATTTGTTTTTGTTGCCAAGGCTTCATTAACGGCCTGCTCTACACGAGCGATATCCTCTGGATGGACGCGATCGCGCCATGCCTGATAGCTGGCTGGCACGTCGCCCGGTATCAACCCTAAAAGGCGCGCATGATTGTCGTTCCAGATCACCTGATTCGTCGTGATGCGCCAATCCCAGCTACCGATGTGGGTAAAGTCTAGAGCCAACTTAAAAAACTCCTCATTTTCGCGGAGCGCGATTTCGACTTCTTTCTGTTCGGTAATGTCGCGGGAAATGCCAACGGTTTGGTCATGTCCGACGGCATTGTTCACTGGAAAAAAGCGATGGGCGATCCAGCGAATAGAGCCATCGGGCTTGATAATACGGTATTCAAACGGAGCCTTGGACTCATCGGTACGAGCTAACCAGTCTCTCACAGGTACCTGATCGTCTGGATGAATGGTCTCTAGTAGCGATCGTAGATTCTTAATGCTGGCGTAGCTTCGACCCCAAATTTGCTCGTAGGCAGGGCTGACATAGAGGAGCTGGGCCTGATCTGCCGAACAAAGCCAGAAGACATCCTGAATGGTTTCCGTCATCAGACGAAAGCGTGCTTCACTCTCTCGCAGCGCCGCTTCAGAGCGTTTTTGATCCGTGATGACTGCCAGATAGTTAGCAAGGCTGGTTAACCACTGCAAAAAGTCTGCTTGCGGTTCCACTACGTCAGGATGTGCCAGACTCAAAGTCCCGATCGTTGTACCATTGATCGTCACAGGAACACAGATAAACGTTCTCAGCCCCAGTTGGCTGAGCGATTCGTTAGAGTCGCATGTCTTTGGTTCAGAGGCATCATAAGTTTTAACTAACATTTGCCCTGATTGGACAACGGTTCCAGAAGCGGTCTGGCTAACAGGCACTTCAATCGGCTGACCATCTGGCGGCAAGGGAATTCCTTCGGTGCCTTCAAACACCATCATTTGGCGAACCGCATCGTACAGCTCGATCGCAATGATGGGAAACTCAGTGGCAGCGCTGATTTCTTTGACAATCGCCTGAAACACTGCCTTGAGCGATTGCTGTTGGAGCGTAATCTCGGAAAGCGTGTGGAGCATGGCCAGCTTTTGGTTGCGAACACGCAAATCCGCTTCCGCCTGCTTCAGCTCGGTGATATCGACCCCAATACTCCATGCCCTCCAATCGGGGATGGGAGAGCGATCGGCAACATTCGACCAGGCAATGGTTCGGTGGCTGCCATCCTTACACACCAGATTCCACTCCCAATTGCGGTAGTCGTTGCCGCGCTCTGTCCAGGCAGCGACCATCGTTTGCCGATAGTCAGCCTCTGGGTAAAGCAACGTCATGGCCTTTGGGTTACCAATAATTTCGGCGGCACTATAGCCCGTTACCCGCTCACACTCCTGGTTCCAGGTGACAATGTTTCCCTGATCGTCAAACGCATCAAGCATTACGGGCATGTTTTGCAAGATTAGGCGTAAGCGCTCTTCACTCCTCTGTAGTCCAACTTCTGCTGCATGAAGGGTACGGAGCGATCGCTGTGAAAACCAGTAAAGCATCAACGCCGTGAGAGCGGCAAAAAGCAGATCTTCGAGACTTTCTAGATGGTTTAGCACTACCGGAACTGAGATCGCGGTGTCTAACCAACCATGAGACAGGGCGATCCACAAAACCGCCACGATAAAATAAGCTCCAGCAAGCTTCTGGGGCAGCAATTTGACCGATCGACGCTGTACGTCAGAAGCATGGAGCCGTTTGGAAGCGGTGCTGTCATTTTGCATAGACCTGTGCCAAACGCGATCGCCAATATCCGTTTATGGGGACTAGCCTACTTAATCTTGCCCATTTGCAGGTAGATAGAGGATAAATTTTTGCGTCATTCTGGCGGGAGGAGATGAGAGAGGGGTGAGGGGTAGGTTTTGAGTTTGAAGTTAATTGAGCACTATAGTGGTCAACGTCTGAGTTTTGAGTTTTGAGTTAAAGAGCGATCAGCGATCAGCGGTCAGCGTGAAAGTTCTGAGTTAGAGAGCGATTAGCGGTTAGCAATCAGCCAACTCCCCACTCCCGACTCTCGACTCCCCACTCCTTTCTTCTGCCTTTTCCCTTCTTCTAATTCTGATTCCGCGTCTGTCGTGCAAGTTCTAATAACTGTCCCCAGCGTTTTTGCAGTTGCTTGGGGGTCCATTTCAGTTGCTTCACAATGTCTTGGTCAGTGGTCTGTGCTTGCTTAAGGGTTAGCAGTTGTTGCTGTTCGGGAGATAGCTGACTCAAGAAGCGCTGCCAATGGTGGGTCGATAGCCCCAGGTTTTGATCCACATCGGCACCCAACCATTGGTGCACTAGCTTCCAATTTTGGGAGAGGGTAAATTTTTCGACATGATATTTAAAGCGCTGTTGTAGATAGTCGCGCTCACGGGCAGACAGCCCCAGCACGTCATCGATTTCGGGGGCAGAAAGATCTTGCAGTTTAAGTGTGAGGTAATTCACACAGTCGGTTTGTCCCTGCGATTCAAGATACTGCATGAGCTCGGCAATGACACGATCGCGCAACACGGCCTCAGAGGGCGCATCGATCGCATCGGCGACCATTCGTTCGCGCAGTTGGTGAGCCAGAGGAGAGCGATTGTTTGTCTCGGCATCTTCACCTTTGGGTGACTCTAAGGCTTGCTCGATGTCGATCGACACTTCCAGGGGTTGACGTTGCCCAAACCGCTGAGCGCGTAGCACCACCAATTGCTGACTATTGCCATTGGGTAGAGAAATACGGCGCTTGGCGTACTGTTCAGTAAACGCCATGTATTCAGCTAACTCTAGCCGCGTGCGGGGTTGGTAGTCTTCTGGCAGTTCGTTTTCGCGGCGAAAGGCTTTCAATGACTCGGTGTAAAACCCCTGTAAAAAATCTTCGACCAGGCTATAGCGAGCCTGAAACCCAAGCTGCATCCGGCTGGGGGCGATGTGGCGATAAATCATCGAGCCAAGGGTGCTGTGCAGTTCCACGCGTCCTTGACGAGAACCAAGCTGGTAATAGGTCAGGCACTTTTGCAAGCGATGACGGGCAAGGGAGAGTTGCCACGATCGCACCCGTCCAGAGGTTTGAATCCGCCCGCTTTTATGACAAATTCGGTCAACTTCAGTGGCAATACGGTTTGCCAACCGATCAATGTTGCCGCTGGGTGTACTGACCTCAGCACGAAGTTCTCGTGTCAGGATTTGGGTCAGTGCCGGAATCTCTAAAAAATCGGCGGTATTCTTGGCGGCTGCCAACATAGGGTCGTGGTCGAACTCATCCTGAAGATCAAGCTGCTGAGCGGTTGTAGCAATGGCATCTGTGGAGGCTACGTTTGCCGAAGCTGCCGCTGGGGGGCGGGGAGAATTTGAGTCGAAGTTCATGGCTCTGGTAGTGCACAGGGACGAGAACAGTAGATCAGGCAGAGGGGGCGGAAGTTAACAGTTTTGAATTTTGAGTTTTAAGTTAGCGTTCCAACTCAAAACTCAAAACTCAAAACTCAAAACTCTCTCAACTAGCACTTCCATCTACACACAGAAAATAAGCCGCTACGGGTCGGGGCGGGTCAGGGTATGGCACTTTCTCAGGTGGTTAGCCAAACGCTTGGATTTTGTACCGCAAGTAACGTACCATCGACTGTTCCTGATTTAGCCTACACCCATCAGAGGGTAATGGTTCGATACGTGCGATCGTCCATTCAGAAACCTCATCATTCTCGCCCCCCTGAGTGGACAGTTAAACGAGTTGGTTCAACCTACTTCTACCGCCCACGTTGCCGCTGCTTCCCATCCTAGACCGCGACGGACGATCATCGGTTCCTCTGTTGTCAGATCCAAAATGGTTGAAACCTGGTAGCCTGGCTCAGTGCCGCTATCGATAATGACATCCACTAATTTTTCTAGATTGTCAAACAGTTCAAAGCGCGAAATCTCTGGGGCTGTTTTGGCGCTACTGCTTGGCGCATCTTCCTCCAGCAAATGGGCAGAGGTGGAAATAATGGGGTTGCCCAAGGCATTGGTTAACGCCAAGCAGAGCGTGTGCTCCGGCACTCGAATCCCGGTTGCTTTGCGTTTGGGATTCATCACCAGTTTGGGCACCAGTTTGGTGGTGGGCAGCAAAAACGTGTAAGGGCCTGGAATGAGCCGACGCATAATGCGGTAAGCCGAGTCGCTCACTACTGCATATTGAGCAATATCAGACAGCGATGGGCAAAGAAAGGTCAGCGGTTTGTCATTAGAAAGCTGCTTGATCTGCCGTACTCGCTGAATGGCACTCTTAGAATTAAGATCGCAGCCGATCGCGTAAACCGTATCAGTGGGATACAGCATGACAGCCCCATCTCGCAGAGCCGCAACAATTTGGTCAACACTCCGCGTTTGTGGATTATCAGGATGTAGCGTAAACAGGGTAGACATGGAAGGGTGAAGGCAAAAGGTATAAAGGCAAAAGGCTGATAGCTGATAGCTGGTAGCTGATTTAACAACTAACAACTAGTAACTGACGCGCACACTGACTTTCTAGATCAATGACTAAAATTGCCTACTTAGACTGTCCGACTGGCATTGCTGGCGATATGTGCCTGGGGGCACTTGTGGACGCAGGTGTGCCGCTGGAGTACTTGATTGACAAGCTCAGCCAACTTGGGATTGAAGGTGAGTATCAATTACGGGTAGAGCGAGTGCTTCGCAATGATCAGCAAGCGACGAAAGTGCATGTGGATTTGCTTTTGAAGCAGGCTGTAGCCAAAGCTGTGCGCGATGAAACAGACGCGATCGCCAGTGCTAAAACAGCGCATCATGTCCATCAGCATCATTTCCATTCTGCTACAGAAGCGGTTGCAGTGACCGAAACGGACAAGACATCGACGCATTCATCGAGCCACAGTCATAGTCATAGCCACGGTCATGGTCGCAGTCACAGCCACGATTCGGCTGCTACAACGGACGATCGCACCCATCACGTGTTGGTGCGCCACTTACCTGAAGTAGAGCGCTTGATTCTTGCGGCTAACCTACCCACACGAGCTGAAGCCTGGAGTCTGGCGGTTTTTCGCAAACTGGCAGAGGCAGAAGGTGCCATTCATGGGGTGCCACCTGAGCAGGTGCATTTTCACGAAGTAGGGGCAACGGATGCGATCGTAGACATTGTAGGTACCTGCTTGGGGCTGGATTGGTTGGGCATCGATCGCCTCTATTGTTCTCCTTTACCAGTGGGGGGTGGCACGGTGCGGGCGGCTCATGGTCGTCTGCCCATCCCTGCGCCTGCGGTGCTGAAGCTGTTTGAGCTACGCCAGATACCCATCTACAGCAACGGCATTGATCGGGAAATGGTGACACCAACGGGAGCCGCGATCGCCACGACACTCGCTACTCAGTTTGGCGCTCCGCCACCGATGACGCTACGTCGAGTCGGCTTAGGTGCTGGATCAATGAACCTGCCCTTGCCGAATATTTTACGAATTTGGATTGGGGAGATGGGAAGCGAAGAGCGGACAGAATTTAGAAGCATGGAGTTGGGGAGGCAGGGGGAGCAGCGGGAGCAGCGGGGGCAGGGGGAGCCATTTGCAAGAGAAACAGTCAAAACCACTTCCCACTCCCTACTCCCTGCTCCCTACTCTCCACTCCCTTCAGCAGTCAACGCTCAACCATCACAACCTACAACTCAAAACTCAAAACTCAAAACTCAAAACTCCCTCCAATCGATCGCCCTTCTGGAAACTCAAATCGACGACCTCAACCCCCAGGCGATCGGCTATGTGTTTGAGGCGCTTTTCGAGGTTGGTGCGCTGGATGTGTTTACGCAGGCGATTGGGATGAAGAAGTCCCGTCCGGGAACGTTGCTGACGGTGATGTGCCAGCCAGAGGATATCTCTGCCTGTGAGTCGGTGCTGTTTCGGGAAACGACGACATTGGGCATTCGGCGATCGATGCAGGAACGCAGCGTGTTACAGCGCGAAATGCAGTCGGTGCAAACCCCATATGGAACGGTTCAAGTGAAGGTGGCATGGCTCGATCGTCACCAGACTCAGCCGACGAATGTGCAGCCTGAATATGATGACTGCGCGCGGATTGCTAAACAGCACCATTTACCCTGGCGATCGGTACATCAGCTAGCATTGCAGGCTTGGCACGAGAGCCATGCTGCCAGGAATCATGCCTAAAAAAGCAGGGTCATTTCGTTCTAAGAGTCGAGTTATATTAGCAACGGATTAGGTAACAGATGAAGCGGATGCGTTGTCTACCTGTGGTTAAAAGCCATCTGTTTCATCCGTTAACATCCGCTGCAAAGAATGCCTTTGCCAGAATGAAATAGCTCTGCCTAAAAAAGAGTCCTGCCTAAAATTCATCGGCAGCGCCTGGCTGGTTGAGAAAATCTTCCGCGCTGGTTTTAGCAGTTAGCGCAGGAATTGTTTGGTCGGGTGCTTGAGCGGTTAGCGTTGGATTCACGGCTCCGGGAACGATGCGCTGCCAGTTCACATTATTCTGTGGATCGATTCTCACGAGAATGACATCCGGCCTACTGGCTTTCATGGGCACGGTTTTAAGTGCGGCTGTCTTTTTATTGGTTGTTTGCGGTGGTTTAGATGCTGACTGCTTGACCTCAACGGCGCAGGCAAAGGTTTCTCCTGGCTTAACGGCCTTGTAGGTGCCACCGCAATGAATTAGGGGACGAGAGCCAATTTCGCTCTCTACCGATTGCTGCACGATCGTTTCCAGCTTTGCCACGTTCAGTAAGCCCTTGGCATTGGGCACATCCCACAGCAGGTTGCCTCGATCGTCCTGCTGCTTGACAGGAATGATGAAGGTGTAGCTTGTATCCGTCTCACCAATGCACTCAAAGGATTGCCCCGCTTCTGGCTTGATGTTTCTGGGGCAGGTCACGGTCTTCAACGAAATGCCGCCCTGTTTGATGACATCTTGCTGGATGGATTGAGCAACGCTATAACCATCCAGCGTTTTGCTACACGCCGTCAGCACCAATAAACCCAATACCAGCACTACGCTACGTTTCACGTCTCACCGTCCTCACAGTTATCCAAACTACAGTACCGATCTTGGGTAAAGGCTGCGTTAAGTCGTGGACGATAGAATACACAAAGTGAATCAGGGATATAGATCCCCGACTTCTTTGTTCTGTCTTGCTGTGATTTGCTAAATCTGATTTAGAAGTCGGGGATCTAGTAGACGCTTAATTGAGTATCAACCGCAGCGAGAACGAGCGATCGCGGCACTCCACGTTTTGCAGACGGCTGACCCAACTGCCGAAGCCTTTTCAGATGCGTTAGCAGAACGGCATGTTGCTGCTACGATTCTGGAACCATATTCGCAGAGTATGGTAGAAGCCATTAATCAATACACGGAAGATTTGCCGGACGATTGATTGAAGCGATCGCGCTGCGTATCAATGGTTGCCTGTACCGGAAAGCGTTGCTGCACTCAACAATCCTTCTATATCACCTGACATTGCCATTGCGATCGGTCACAATCCTTGTGCATCGCTATACATCACTGTTGGATCACAATGCATTACGAATGGATCGGGTCACATTGCGAATCGATCAGGTTACATTGCTTCTGCATCGTGTGACATTGCGTTTGCAGGGACGAGTCCCGCTCATGAGTTGCCCTTACCTTGCTGAAACCGAGCTACGGGCAAACCTGATTGACATCTATGAAACGTTGACCAGTGGAGCAATCCCAAATGTGCGCCGAGTGGCGGAACTTGAAGTGTCGTGTTATTAGGGCTTACGCAAACCTCGGAGGTTTCGACCTGGGAGGAGGCATTGACTCACGTAGCGGCTTAAACCTCGGAGGTTTTAGTCAAAATGCGTAATGCCTAAATCAATGCGGCATTGGCTCCTCTGTGCAAATGTTGAAGACGGTTAAGGAATGCAAGCTCTCACGATAAAATGGGAGACTCAGGCACGATCGTACTGCTGTAGCGCTCTCAGCCTTTTACTACATTCCCTTCTCAAGTCCATGAAGCATACCCTTTCTGTTCTGGTTGAAGACGAAGCGGGGGTTCTTTCCCGCATTGCTGGTTTGTTTGCCCGTCGCGGGTTCAATATCGAGAGTCTGGCCGTTGGCCCTGCCGAGCAGATGGGCGTTTCGCGCATTACGATGGTGGTGCCCGGAGATGATGGCAGCATTGAGCAGTTGACCAAGCAACTCTACAAACTGATCAGCGTCCTCAAAGTACAGGACATTACCGAAGTGCCCTGCGTTGAGCGCGAACTGATGCTGATGAAGGTTAATGCGACCAGTACCACTCGCTCTGAAATTGTAGAACTGGCGCAGATCTTTCGGGCGCGAGTCGTGGATGTGGCGGAAGATTCCCTCACGCTTGAAGTGGTCGGCGATCCGGGCAAGATGGTGGCGATCGTGCAGGTGCTAAACAAATTCGGCATTCGTGAAATCGCTCGCACAGGTAAAATCGCCCTCATGCGCGAGTCGGGTGTGAATACAGAATATTTGAAGTCGCTGGAAGCGAAGGTTTGAATAGCGTTGAGTTTGTAATTTAGAACTTACGCATTGACAAAAAGAGTGAAATGTGGTGACTCTAGGATAGT
>NZ_JCACKR010000132.1:0-27033 GCF_059505485.1 Stenomitos rutilans | reverse complement strand
GCATCCTAACTCGTTGATGTTCTGCCAAACCATCACCAAAAGCTGGGAAGAGCCCAAAATACTTGACAATTCGTGATGGTAACTAAATCGGGTAAGCCCCCGGCTTTGCCGGGGAGACTCTCAAACGTTTGACTGGGTGCAGCAATAGCAGAAAAATTCTCCTGTCTGAAAGCGAATGTGCTTTCGAGCTATCAGGAGAATTGAAATGGATTATCAGAAGCTAAATCACACGACATGGAATTGCAAGTATCACATTGTGTTCCTTCCCAAACGACGCAAGCAGGTAATCTTTGGCGAGTTGCGAAAGTATATGGGGGAAATTTTCCACGAACTGGCTCGGCAGAAGGAGTGTGAGATTGTCGAAGGGCATCTGCTTAAAGACCATGTGCATATCTGTATCAGTATTCCACCCAAGTATGCCGTTTCTGCCATTGTGGGGTCTATCAAGGGCAAAAGTGCGATTGCAATTGCCCGTCAGTTTGCTGGTAAAAGGCGCAACTATACGGGCGAGAGTTTTTGGGCACGCGGTTACTATGTCTCGACGGTTGGCTTGGATGAACAGGTAGTGCGAGCCTATATGCGCAAGCAAGAAGAGGAGGATGTCCGGTTAGAGCAACTGAATTTGCCGTTGCGGTGAGGCTGCTCGTCTCCTTGGGAGACACCTAACCCTGCCCCCTTGGGGGGCTAACAAAGATAAGCCTCCGGCAAAGCCGGAGGTGATTTAACTTCTGTTTGTGCATTCCCCTTGGCAATCGATAGAATCGGAATGAGCAGCACTAAGGCGCTAACGATCATAGATTTCATGGTCTAACCTCCAATTAAAAATTCCGTTGCATCAGATATTCACAGCAAAACTTCATTTGATTAGCTACTGACAAATCTCATGATTGACTTGTTGTAATGACTTCTGAATTTATAAATAAAAAACTTTATAAACAAACTCTATAAAACTGCATCAATCTTGTCTTGCACATTCTTGAGATTTTGGGCACATTCTTACTGACTTTGCAGAAATACTTTAGGCATGATGCCAAGTAATTGCTTGTAATAGTGATTGAGATGGTTTTAATGGGACACCTCCCAATGAGCAATGTCAACGACGGACTTTTCTCCCTGCCGCAACAACTGTTCGGCAGAATCATCGTATTCTGCGCCAAAACCCTCTTTAGATTTTGCTTTTGCAAGCAATTAATGAGTTGAAGTGGTGCGATCAGCAGATTGATAGCGTTGGAAGCGATCACGGAGAGAAACGATCACCACATACAGCACAGGCACCACAAATAAACTCAAAAACGTCGAGACAATCATGCCGCCGAAGACGGCTGTTCCCAAAGACTGTCGGCTGGCTGCTCCGCCCCCCGATGCTGTGACCAGCGGCAAAATGCCTAAAAGTGTTGCTAGTGAGGTCATCAGAATCGGTCTGAGACGAGTCTGAGCCGCTTCAACGGCTGCTTTGGGAATGGAAAGCCCAGTTTCTCTGAGCTGGTTGGCAAACTCAACAATTAAGATTGAATTTTTGCTAGCCATGCCAATTAGCATCACCAAGCCAATTTGGCAGAAAATGTCGTTTTCCAGTCCTCGAAGCAGTTGAAAGAGTAGAGCACCTAAAATAGCCAGGGGCACTGCCAAAAGGATGATCAAAGGATCGATAAAGTTTTCATACTGAGCGGCTAGAACGAGAAAGACAAAGACAATGCCTAAGCCAAAGATGATCATGACCTGTGAACCAGCTTGCACTTGCTCCAGCGATAAGCCCGACCACTCATAGGTCATGCCTTTAGGCAATCGTTCGGTTGCTACCTGCTGCATGGCGGCGATCGCCTCTCCAGAACTATATCCCGGAGCGGGTGAGCCGTTGATCTCAGTCGAACGAGACAAGTTATAGTGGCTGATCTGCTGAGGCGCAGTTGTTTCCGTGATCTCAACTAAGTTATTGAGCGGGATCATTTCGCCAATTTGAGAACGAACATAGAAGCGGTTGATATCTTTAGGGCTAGAACGGAACGGCTGGTCTGCCTGCACATAGACTCGGTAGATCCGCCCCAGAAAGTCAAAATCGTTGACATACTCCGATCCCAGAAAAACTTGCAGTGTGCTAAAAATATCCTGTAAAGAGACCTGAAGCGCTTTTGCTTTCTCTCGCTCTACTTTGACCAGCAACTGTGGGTTATTGGCACTGAAGCTAGAGTATAAGCTTCGCAACTGAGGCAACGTATTTCCTTGCTTTACTACTGAGCTGGTGGCTTGAGCCAGCGTATCAAAACCCCGGTTAACCTGCTCTTGTAGCTCAAACTGGAAACCGCCAAAATTGCCCACTCCTTGCACCGCTGGAGCCGGATAGCTATTGACTGTCGCACCGATGATGTTGCCAAAGGGTTTGCTCAGTTGAGCGATCACGGCATCAACTGACTGCTCGGCTTTTTTGCGTTCCGATACTGGCCTCAGCGTGACGTAAATTGTTGCCTGGTTGGCAGCACTGCCCGTATAGGTGAATCCAGCATCCGCGAAGACACCTGTGATTTCAGGAATCTTCAAAAGCTCCTGCTCAACCTGATGCATGATCTGATCCGTGTAATCTAGCGAAGAACCTTCTGGGGCTTGAATGGCTACGACAAAATAAGCTTGATCCTCAGTCGGGACAAAGCCTGTTGGCACTTGTTGAAAAATCCAGTAGGTCAATGCTAGAGAGAGAACGAAGCCAAAAACGATCGCACTCTTGAACCGCATCAAGTGTCTTAAAGCCCGGTGATATCCTGCTTGTAGCCCTGTCAGCACATGGTTGATCGGACTGAAAAACCATCCCCGTCGTTCGCTGCCTGCGCGAAGCAGCATCGCTGAAAGCACCGGGGTCAGGGTTAAGGCATTGAAGGTTGAAACCGCGATCGAAAAGGTAATGGTCAAGGCAAACTGCTTGTAGAGTTGTCCCGTTGTGCCTGGAAAGAAGGCAACTGGAATAAAGACGGCGGCTAGCACTAGAGACGTTGCCAAGACCGCACCAGAGATTTCCTGCATGGCAGCAGAAGCAGCCTGACGAGGCGACATCCCTTTTTCCTGAATGAACCGAGCAATGTTTTCCACCACAATGATGGCATCATCCACAACTAATCCAGTTGCTAGGACTAGACCAAACAATGTCAATGTATTAACTGAAAACCCAAATAGCTTTGTGAATAGGAATGTACCAATTAAGGAAACGGGAATCGTAATCGATGGAATTAGCGTACTTTTCCAATCCTGCAAAAAGATAAAGATAATGATGATCACCAGAACGATCGCTTCAAACAGTGACTTAATCACTTCATGCATCGACTCTTCCACAAAGGTTGTCGTGTCAAGCGCGATCGCATATTTGAGTCCAGGGGGAAACTGTTCAGCCAGTCGCTCTAGTGCTGTTCTGGCTTCTCTGGCTGCATCCAGAGCATTTGCCCCCGGTCGCAGCGAAACGCCAATGCCGACTGCACTCTTGCTATTGAAGCGAACCAGGACGCTGTAATCTTCCGCGCCCAGTTCTGTGCGCCCGACATCCTTGAGCTTAACCAGTGTGCCATCCTTGTCTGATTTGACAATCAGCTCGCCGAACTCTTTGGTATCAGTTAGCCGACCTAAAGCTCGGACACTGAACTGGTAGGGCTGATTGCCTGACGTAGGCGGCTGACCGAGCTGTCCTGCTGCAACTTGTGCATTCTGTTCCCGTATCGCGTTAGCGACATCTGCGGCGGTTAGATCTCGCACAGCAAGTCGATTAGGATCAAGCCAGAGACGCATAGCATATTTACGCTCACCGTAGAACCGCACCTCGCCCACACCATTTACACGCTTTAACGCATCTTTGAGGAATAAATCTGCATAGTTGCTGATGTATAGGTTGTCGTATTCATTGTTTTCGGAGTAGAGGGCGATCGCCAGGATTAGCTGTGTGGAGGTTTTTGTCACCGTTACGCCGGTCTTCTGCACCTCTTCCGGTAGCCTGCCTTCCGCAGCTTTAATCCGGTTCTGCACATCCACAGCCGCCAGATCAATGTCGCGTGACAAATCAAACGTGACGGTAATGGTGCTGCTGCCATCATTGCCACTCGTGGAAGTGATGTATTTCAGCCCTTCTACACCGTTGATTTCTTGCTCTAGCGGCACCGTAACGGCTGACTCGACTACTTCTGCACTGGCTCCCGTGTAGGTCGCTTTCACGACCACCTGCGGCGGTGCAACCTCTGGATATTGAGCGATCGGTAGCGTGAATGCGCTGACCGCCCCAACCAGAATAATGATTAGAGCCGAAACAATGGCAAAGACAGGACGCTTGATAAAAAAATCGACGAACATGGCATAACCTGTAGTGCATCAAATTTCCTGAAATCGAAAGGTTGTGAACCTAAACTGCGTCTATGGCAAATAGCACACCCAATATGCCGACTGGAAACAGCAAGAATGCTGCAAGCGGATTGAGTCGTCCAGCATAGAGAACTGTCAGACATAAAAGAGCAGTTGCGGCTGTAGAGACTGCCAATATGAGCAGAAATCTCATCATTCATCAGGTACTTCGCTATGAACTGGGCGCGATCGGTTTCATCGCTTCTGAGAGAATAGCTGTTCCATCCGAGAGTTGCTGAAGTCCAGAAACGACAATGTGTTCGCCAGGTTTTAGCCCTTCAATGACCTGGTAGTTTCCACCTTCCACTTCACCCAGGGTTACAGGTCTTTGACGAGCCACTAGTTGAGAATCGGCTTGAGCTTGAGCGACAAAAACAAAGTCTTTTCCACCCAGGCGAGAAATGGCAGTCGTTGGTACAAGCACACCCGGACGCTCATTCCAAATCACTCGGGTCAGCACTTGTTGATCGGCTCGTAAACGCTTACCTGGATTGGTGTAGAGGGCTTTAATCAAAATCGATTCACTTTGATTATTAACGCTAGGTGAAATAAAGAAAACTTGACTATTGCCGATCGACTTGCCCTGTCGATCGATAAGCTGCACGGTCATTCCAGGTCGTAAATCAGCCGCACGTTCTGAGGGCACCGACAAATTAACTTCTAGCGGTTGATTTTGGGTAATGGTTGCTAGTTGAGTGGAAGGACTGACATAGTCGCCTACCTTAGTTGGAATATTACCGATCGTCCCGGCAAAGGGAGCCGTAATCTGGTAGTACTGGAGTTCAACCTGCTGCCCGCTTACGTTGGCGGTCGTCTGTTGGAAGACTTTCTTCTTACTGGCAATGATCGACCGCTGGGCTGCAATGCGAGCTTTCGCGGCATCCAGTTCTGCTTTGGCATTATCCAGGTTATTGCGCCTGCCATCTAGCACTTCTTGGCTCACCACGCCTTCCTGGTATAGGGTTGAGTAGCGATCGTACTGTTGCTGTTGCAGTGCCACATCAGACGCTTTAGCGCGGCGATCGGCTTCCAAGGGCAGGAGGGATGCTTGAGCACTTTCAACATCGGCTTGGGCTGACGCGGCGACAGCACGAGAACTGGTAATTTCGGCCTGTTGGCGATCGGGATTGATTTGAACTAGAGGCGTACCTGCTGCAACTTCAGTTCCAGGCTGGACAAAGATTTGAGCCACTCGCCCATCAATTTGAGGTTGAAGTGTGATCGATCGCCGCGACTCTAGCTGCCCAATGAATTCCGAACTGTTGCGAACTGCACCAGTCTGGACTGAGGCAAGTTTGACGCGAACGACGGTAGCTTGTGCTTTTTCTGCTTTTGCCCTTGAATCAACTGAATGACAGGCTCCTGCAACTGTCAGGATTAAAACAGTTGAGAGTAACCAGCTAAATCTCCCTAGCATTGTTTGGCTCTTGCTCATAACTCCCTTCCCTTGATCGAAAATGATGTTCCTTAGCAGGAAACACTGGCGTGAGACACACGGCTGACGTTCCTGAATCAGTTTGTAGGGACGTTACAGGTAACGTCCCTACTCTGCATGCCTGGTTATTCCTGGGGTGGAATGATTTTCTGTAAAGAGCGCTCCATGATGAGGCGATCGCGTTCCAACAAGCGCGGTTCTGCTCGAACAGGCTGAGGTTTGGGATTCAAAGCACATTTAGCACTTTGTTGCACGTTCTCTGAACTTTGATTTGTCGGCTGTTCTGATGGTGTTGTCGCTTGTTCGGATGGTTTGATGGCAACCCAAGTTGGTTGTGGTGATGGCTGCGATCGTGGTGCTGTTTGTGCGTTTCCATTGATCGCCGACAAGATGGCAGTCAAGAGGATAAAGCCGCTCATAGTGATCGTGAATTTCATGGTTCAGCTTCCTAAATGGCAGGTTTATGCATTAAAAAAGCTAGCGCTTTGCCTCAGCCACGCAACAGTTGCAGCAAAAGCAGATGCGATCGCTTGCTGATGGAAAACTGGCAATTGTATGGCTGCAATAGCGCTAGTTTTATAAAGAAAAAGCTTTATAAATAAACTCTACAAAATGGCATCGACTTTGTCTTGCACGTTTCTACTTTTTTGGACACATTCTTACTGACGTTTGAGAAATGCTTTAGGAGTGACTCCGACTAGCCGTTTGAAGTGACGGCTGAGATGGCTCTGATGAGCAAAACCAAGGGACTGGGCAACGTCTGCGATCGACAGTTCCCCTTTTAGCAGCAAATGCTTGGCACGATCGATTCTGCACTGAATCATATACTGATGCGGTGCAAGACCTGTTGACTGTCTGAATAAGCCAGAAAAATAACTTGGACTTATGTGAACAATTGCAGCTAACTCCGATAAGGTCAAATCTTGTTCTAGATGCTCATAAATATAATCTATTACTTGTTGCAATTTGCGCTTTGGCAAACCGCTTGTGATTGTCGGAAACGCCTGCGACTGGGTAGAATAATGACGTAATAGGTGTGCCATCAATGCAGTCGTCATGGCATTTACATACAGACTTCCCTCCATCCCATTCGATTCCAATTCTGTTCTGAGGGCTAGTCCAATGCTGTGAATTAGAGGATCAGGGCGACTGAGTGTAGGTGTCAATTCAACATTTCTCATACCAGGTGCTTCAGCAACGTGCTGTGCCAATAAAGTTGATTCAAAAGCCAGCGCAATAAACTGATGTTCTGAATCCCAACATGCCCAATTTCGGGAATTTGCGGGTATGACTGTGATCGTTCCGGAGCTAATTGGAGTCGGTTGCGTCATTTCTTCAATGGTTGCAAGCATGGGTGCTTGCAGAGTGCGATCGTGGATGATGATGCGATGTTGCCGACAGGAATGTTCAGCCATTTCATACGGCGGCTGACGATGATACTGAAGATAGAACTCGTTCCAGTTGGCTGAAGCGCTCGAAACCAAAGCTTTGTGTGGATAAAGCATCAAGGAATCAGCTTGGCTAGTCAAATCAACGCTTAGAACCTCTTCGCCTGCCATAACTCACAACCTCTATCAGCCAAACTGCTAAGGCTTACTGTAATCGGAATGACTTCAGTTTAATATATTCTAAAGGAATAGCTTTATAAAGTTGTATTCTGGTGTAAATTAGGGATGTGCAACAGAGGCTCAATTGGTTTCCATGACAGAAAAGTTACAACTTAAAGCTGCTGCTGTCCGAACTCGGCGCAAAATTGTCAATTTTCTCAAGCAGCATGGTGCGCTAGATGCGACCGTCTTAGCATCACAACTGAGTATCTCGGCAATGGCAGTTCGCCAACATTTATATGAACTGCAAAAAGAAGGATTGGTCACTTACTCTGAGGAAGCGCGCCCAATGGGACGACCCGCAAAGCTGTGGCAATTGACCCCGGCTGCCGATCGCCTGTTTCCTGATAGCTATGCCGAATTGACGCTGAGCTTCATTAATTCTGTTAAAGAAGCCTTTGGTGAAGCGGGTCTCGATCGCATTCTCAACATCAGAACCCGCGAACAAATTGCGAGCTATCAAGCGCAAATGCCAAACTATGCAACACTACAGCAGCGCTTAGAAACGCTGGTTGCTTTGCGAACTAATGAGGGTTACATGGCAGAACTCCACCCATCAACAGATGGTTCGTTCTTATTGCTCGAAAATCATTGCCCGATTTGTGCTGCTGCAACTGCCTGTACAGGACTTTGTACTAGAGAGCTAGAGATGTTCCAGACAGTCTTAGGTGAAGATGCGATTGTTGAGCGCACAGAACACATTATCGCGGGCGATCGCCGCTGTGTGTATCGAGTCCTTGGGCAATAAATCTAGGTTCGTCTGCCACTCGAGCAGCACTGACGAGTACTTCTGTTTATGCGGCTGATCTTTTCACAAGCCATGCTGACTTGTGCTCACCGCAAAGCGCAACATGCGGGCATACCTGGGCTGCGATCGCGTTCCATTCAGCGGCAGGCTTACATAGGACTTTGCGGGTTAGGAAGTCAAGCTCAAGGTGGTTTAAGTCAGCGCTCAAGTTGTGGGAGTCTAGTGATCAAGAGTGGGCTGAAGCGAGCTGAGCTGCCGAATCTTGGGTGAGAGTAATGCTACCGTCAGAACGACAACGATCGTGCCCATGCCACCCATCACCACTGCACCCACAGGACTCAACAGCGCGGCAGCTAACCCAGACTCAAAGCCCCCCAACTCATTTGACGCACCAATAAACACCGCGCTGACTGCCGAAACCCGACCACGCAGTGAATCGGGCGTTCCCACCTGCACCAGTGTCCGCCGCACGACAACACTCACGTTGTCAAAAGCACCACTCAGCGCCAGCATCAGCAGCGACAGCCAAAACCAGTGCGATAGCCCAAAGATAATGGTGACAACACCAAACCCTGCTACAGCCCACAGCAGCGTTTTGCCTGCCTGTTTCAAAGGTGGCAAGTAAGCAAGCGTGACCGCCATCAACACCGCACCGATCGAAGGAGCCGCCCGCAGCCAGCCCAATCCACTTGCTCCAACGTGGAGAATGTCCCTGGCAAAAATTGGCAGCAGCGTCACGGCTCCACCCAGCAGCACGGCAAACAAATCGAGGGCGATCGCCGCCAAAATCACCTGATGCTGCCAGACAAACTGGATGCCCCCCGCCAGCGTTTTGAGCGAAACGGGTTCTGTTAAAGGGGTCGATCGCTGGCGAACGATCGGCACAATTAATCCTAAGCTTGTCAGCGATAAGGCGGCATCCAGCCCATAAACCTCGGTCGCGCTATTTTGCAATGCAATTATTAACCCGCCCAGGGCAGGACCCACAACCGTCGCCAGTTGAAATGAACTGCTGTGCCAGGTTGCCGCATTGCTAAACACCGATAGCGGCACAAGCTGTGGTAGCAGAGCTTCGCTGGCAGGTTGATTAAACGCTCTGGCGACCCCACCCAAACCAAGACAGGCATAAATCAGCTCGATCGATCCTTGCTTGTAGGAAAGTGCTGCCAACCCAACCGAACAGATTGCCAGCATGACTAGCGTCCACATAACCGTGTGTTTGCGCTCAAAGCGATCGGCAAGTTGTCCTGCTGGCAGACTGAGCAGCAGAATGGGGATGACCTGCACCAGACCGACCAGACCCAGTGCAAAAGCGCTGTTGGTGCGTTCGTATAGCTCCCAACCGATCGCTACACTCTGCATCTGGTATCCCATTGTGGCAAGCAACAGCGCCAGCGTGTACAGACGATAATCGCGGAAACGCAAGGCTGCAAACGGATCGTGAACGGAAGGCTTTGGCATCTTTTTCACTCAGATGGAATGAGTTGTGCTTGGCTTTGAGTCAGCTTGCATGGAGTTCCAGCGCAACTTCTAGAGGAACCTTAGACTCAAGCACTCAAACTATAAATTATCGATAATCTGTAATTTGACTATAAATTATCGATAATTTATAGTCAAGAGGAACCACTACAAATACCCAATGGGCGTACAGCGAGAATCGATGCGCGATCGCGTCAAGCAGGTGCTGCTTGATCGTATTTTGGAAGGCATTTACAAGCCAGGAGACAGGCTGGTAGAGCTACAGCTTGCGCGGGAGCTAGATACCAGTCAGGGACCCGTCCGGGAAGCCTTGCGCGATTTAGAAGCCATGCGGTTGGTGGAATCGGTAACCTATCGCGGCACTCGTGTGCGCGCCATCAGTCAGCAAGAGTTGCAAGAGTCTTATCAAGTCCGCGCCGAACTAGAAGGATTAGCGGGACGACTGGCAGCACCTCAGTTCCTTACACAACCAGAGTCTCTTCAGATGGCGCTTCAGGCTTTAGAGGCTGCGGCACAAGCTCAGGATTTTGAGCAGTTTACTCGCTGCAATGCGGCCTTTCATCGCTTGATTGTAGAAACGGCTGGCAATAGCGTTCTGCTAAGAGTTTGGAGTTCGCTCGATTCTGAAACCTGGACTCGAATTAACCTGCTGATTGTCCGCCACAAATCAGATGATCTCAACTCACTGATGGCTGAACATCGAGCCATTACGGAAGCCCTAATTCAAGGAAAGGCTGAGCTGGCAGAGAAACTACTGTGTCAGCACGTTGAAATTGCTTTGAGTAGAAGTCCTGAGCATCGATTGCTTACTTGACAATATGGAAACAAACCCAAGTTGGGAGTCAGCATAAAGAATTGCCTGAAGTGACCGATCACCTCAGAGCGCCCCTCACCCGGTGCCTGTTTACGCACTACCTCTGGAGAGTCCGTTCTAGATTCAGCATCGGTAGAACACTAGGCAACTGCTGCTTATTATCACCTAATTTCCCAACAAATCTATGAGCTGAGAAAACACAATGAAAATGATTGGACTTTTGGGAGGAACGAGTTGGCCTTCAACAATTGAGTACTATCGTATTCTCAACCAACTTGCTCAAGCAGAGCTTAGTGGCTTTCACTCTGCCAATCTGCTGTTGCGTAGCATCGATTTTCATGAGATAAAAAGCCATTACCATGATGGGTGGGATAAAATACCGCTGCTTTTGAAAAAAGAGATTGAAGCGTTTATTGATCTCGCTCCAGATTGTCTCCTGATCTGCAACAATACGCTACACAAAGCGTTTGATCAAATTGAGGCTGATTTGCGGCTCTCACTGCCTGTCTTTCATATCGTCGATGCAGTTGGTCACTTCGCCCAAACGCAAAACTTGAAGCACTTACTCCTTCTAGGAACTAAATTCACGATGGAAGACGGGTTTTATCAGAAGCGATTAGAAGAGCAGTTTGATCTTGTTGTCAAAATACCCAGTTTGCTGGAACGAATTACAATTCAAGCTATCCAAACTCAGTTGGCGAGAGGTATTCTCAAACAAGAATTTCGACTTCATTTTGTGGATCTTATTCGCAAATATTCTGCTGTAGACGCGGTCGTACTGGCTTGTACCGAATTACCACTCGCAATTCATCAAAGTGATGTTGATGTTGTTGTTCTAAACTCAATTGAATGTCAGTGCAAAGAAGCTTTTGAATTTGCTATTGGCAATTAGACATAGTATGAGACAAGCCAATCTTATTTCAGGCAGATCGAAATGCTCACAGGACATTATTGCTAAGAGTTGTATTGCACCCTGTCAAATCCTATGTTTCCCCTAAGCTTAAATGACAAAAAGTTGATTGAAGAAGCTCGCTGCATCATTGCCAAGCGGTTTAAAGAGAATTATCACCACGTTGGAGCGGCGTTGCGAACAAAGTCAGGGAAAATATTTTCTGCTGTCCACTTGGAGGCATATGTTGGAAGAGTTGCGGTTTGTGCTGAAGCCATTGTAATCGGGATGGCAGCCGCAGAAGGGGATACAGAACTTGAGACCATTGTTGCGGTCGATCGCCAAGGGCGAGTTGTGCCGCCTTGTGGAATGTGTCGCGAGCTGATTTCTGATTACGCGGCTAGTTGCAAAGTGATGATCGCAGAGGATGAGAGTATAACCATCAATGAACTCTTGCCAAGAAAGTATCAGCGGCTAGATTGAAAGCGAACGCTCGATCTGAGCAAACAGCGCTGCATAGACCTCTGATGACAAACCCATCTCCGTACTACATAGAGTTTACTCCTCCCAATGTGTTTGCATCTCTGATTGATGCCTTTTGGTGCTTTTCAACGCCCGATGCCGCAATTCAGTCGAGTGACTCTATTCAGTATCGAGTCCTGCCGGATGGTTGTATGGACTTAATCTTTCAGTACGAGCGATCGTTGAATGGGGGCATTAACAATCCGCAGTTGACCGTCTACGGTTCGACCGATCGCTTCAGTCTATTTGACATCAAACCCGTTACAGAATTCGTTGGTATCCGCTTCTATCCGGGTATGGCGGGGCAATTTCTCAACCTCAATGCGATCGAAGTATTTCAGCAGGAAGTCAAGGCACAAGATTGTTCTGAACCGTTCGGCAAGATTTTTGATCAATTGTGTGAATGCAACTCAATCATACAAGCGTTAGGAACACTACAAACAAGCCTCTTGGAACTGCAACGAGTGAATAGTGGAGATGACATTCCCTTACCAACTCGTGAAGCGCTGAGACTCATTTCTAGCAGCAAGGGACAAATGCCAGTGTCACAGGTTGCAGAAACTATTGGAGTCAGCGAACGGACGGTACGACGAGGAGTCACAGCCGCCGTGGGGCTGTCGCCTAAAGTCTTGGCGCGAATCCTGCGCTTTCAGAACACAATGTCACGTTTGCGATCGCCAGCACCATCCGATTTATGTAGCATCGCTCTAGAGTGTGGCTATGCCGATCAGTCACATATGGCACGCGAATTTCAGCAGTTAGCAGGCTTGACCCCAACCGCATTCATGCCATGACATTTGCATCGCTGTCCGATTTCTTCAAGACGCAGCCGGGCAGTGTGAGCAACACTGTTAGTTGCTCACACTGCAACGGGAAAAGCAATGAAATTTGCCTACACAATTCTCTATGTCAAAGACGTGGCGCAAGCGATCGCGTTTTATGACCGTGCCTTTGGTCTCAAGCAGCGGTTCATGGATGAGAGTGGTCAATACGCGGAGATGGAGACAGGTGCAACCACGCTTGCCTTTGCCGCCAATGAACTTGCACGTTCAAATTTGCCTGAGGGATTCCAAGAAAACAGCCTATCAAAACTGCCCGCTGGCATTGAGGTCGGCTTGTCACAGAAGACGTAGAAGGGGATTGGAACAGGATACATGTAAAAACCTGCAGGATAGGGTTAAAATGCTTAGCCTGTAAGGGTTACAGCTTTTAAGCCCTACGACATGCCACCAGAAACCTTGATTGGTACAGGGTTGGACTATTTCTGGCCCAAGTACTACCCCAAAACCAGTAGTACACGACCCTTTTTGGTGCCGTTTCAACGCTTGAAAGCCCCATTCTCTCGTAGCACTTCTGCCCGTGCCGCAATAGGGCAGACATTGTATCGCTTTCTGGTTGAGTTTACTGAAAGCACTGATGAGCAAGCCTTTGAAGGCTATCTTGCAGGTTTTTGCACGTATCCTGTCGCAATCCCTAGAAAGAGGGGCTGGAAGAGCGTTTGGCGTTCGGTTTGAGTGTGGTGCAGTTGAGACGGGCAAAAAGGGGGCGGTGGTTTACTGACTAAGTATTCAGGCTAAAATGCAGGAAAGTTAATCAAACGAAAGAGCGATCATGATGCCGTTCCCAAAGGGGCAAAATCCCAACCATCCCGCTGCCGGATCGACGATTAAGGTGGAGCCGATTCGCGACAAAAAGGCGATCCAACGCATTAAGAAAATTCTGGCGGATCGACCCCGTGATTTGTGCTTATTCACGCTGGGGATTAACACGGCGTATCGGGCCAATGAATTGCTGTCGCTGAAGGTGGGACAGGTGAAGAATCTGCAAGCCGGGGAGTTGCTCGATTTGAAGCAGCGCAAGACGCATAAGTACCGCCCGGTGACACTGAATGCCACGGCTGTTGCTGCCATTCAAGCTTGGTTGCAGGTGGGTGACTTGAAGGCGGAGGACTACTTATTCACGGGACAACGCGGCTGCTTGACCGTAGAGACGATGAGTACGCGGGTGAAGACGTGGTGCCAGGATGTCGGACTGAAGGGGAATTATGGCAGTCATACCCTGCGGAAGACGTGGGGGTATTGGCAACGCCTGGAACGGGGGACGGCGATTCCCCTCTTTATGGAAGCATTTGGGCATGCGACTCAGCAGCAAACATTGGCGTACTTGGGCATTCAGTCGAATGAGATTGCGGCAATCTATGAACTGGAACTGTAACGGTTGGTAGCATCGCTGACGCTGACCGGAGGCGACGCTGAAAGCGCTAAAGCCATGCATAGAAACGCGGGCTGACATCAGACTGGCACTGATGACACATAAATTTTCAGGTTCGTGCCTCAGCCGATAACCCCCTGAGGACTGTCACTCCTCAGAGGCATTCGCATCGCCTAGGGGACTGCTTGAGACTTGATCTGAGCCCTTGGGCCGATGAATGGAGCTATTAAAGCTCTAAATATTCTCCTTAGCGATCGAGGTAACTGGGTGATGTTACATGTTGATTTCAGATGTCATCAGATTCGCCCCTCCGGTTCACGCAATTGTTTGCTGTATTCACTTGAAATCGGTTTCTTTTCTGAATTTGATGATCCTGATTTTGGGATGGGTATGCGGCCCAGTCGAATCCGACTCAACTGGCTAATAAAAGGTTCTTACACAGTTTTGGTGTTTGGAACTGCCCTGTCTCTGAACCGTTGATTTCACGTTGCTCATTCGCGCGCCCGTATCTTTTTTTCCCAAAAGTGCGTGAGACGCTTACCTTGATCAGTTCTGCTTTTGATAACCAGGCTGTGGGAGAACGAGAGATTGTCTGGGAAAGCTATCAAAAAGAGCCATGCTGCAATGATTGGGGTTTCAGATTTCCATGAAAGTTAGAGATTTCCTAAGATTGCTACGCGCAGCATTTGCCGGAAACTCAGTTTCGCTTCACTGATTATCCTAGTCTTACTCCGTCTCCATTAAAAGGGCTGGCATCTATGCGATTTCGGTTGGCTAAATCACAATACAAACGATGGACAGTGGTGATCGGTCTTACCCTGACGTTACTGGCTGAAGCAGTTGTTCTTCCTCAAGCAGGAAGGACTCAAACAAACGGCTACCGACGCTTCATCGATTGGTGTACAAACCGCGAAAAGCTTTCTGCCTCTGCCCGGCAAACGGTGAAAGCACTCCTGGAAGAAGTGCGAGCGACAGACTGCCAACGAGCCAATCAGGCATTAAGCGAACGCACCACGATTGGGCTAACAAAAGCAGGCATCCGAGATTTGCGTCCGGTGGCTTCCCTGACCCAATTGAAAGTGCTCCATCTGCATGGCAATCAGCTCTTTGATATCACCCCGCTTCAAGCTTTAACAGGGCTGGAATATCTCGATCTACGGGACAATCAAATTAACGATCTCGGTGCGCTCAAACCGCTGAGAAACTTGAAAGCATTGTTATTGTCTAACAACCCAATCACGAATTGGAGCGCACTCCCATTCCTAACCCGCTTGACCTATCTCAAGTTAGGTAAGACACAATTAACTGATTTAAGCCCGTTGCGATCGCTCACCCAACTCGACGACTTAGAACTGTATACCAACCGCATTACCGATCTGCACCCACTCCAGGCACTGATAAAATTACGCAGTCTTTCCCTGTCTGGTAATGCAATTAGTGACCTTCGCCCACTTCAATCCCTCACTAATTTGAACCGGCTGTGGCTAGGCGATAATCAGCTCAGTGACATTCGTCCACTTCAAAATCTCACTAAACTAGAGTGGTTGTTTCTCCAAAACAATCAAATCCAAGACCTCCGGCCATTACAATCTTTACGATGGCTGCAAGAATTGTCGTTGGACAACAATCGCATTCGAGATTTAAGTCCCCTTGCTTCAGTCACCAGCTTGTACCGTATGGATGCCCGCGACAATCAAATTGTGGAGCTAAAACCGCTGTCAGCCCTCCCAAAGTTACGCTACATCCGTCTAAGTGGCAACCAGATTCAGACACTCCGTTCCGTGCCTCCCTTCAAACAAGAGATTTACATTGATCTAAAAAACAATCCAATCCGTGAGACGATTTGCCCCGTGCAACCAGGAACGGGGTCAAATTGCAGTTTCTAACCATCAACGTTGTCGAGTTCTCTCAGCAGAAGCTTTCCAGAAGGTGTCGAGAAAGAAATTGAGGTCATCGGCTGGGTCTGAAGGACGAACATCCAAAGCAGCATAGGCTTGTCCCAGATTTAGCAGAGCCTTCGTAAACTCAGGGTTTTTGACATCTTCAGTCAACTTGGGGGTTTTCCTGGCATCATCGAGAAGATAGCGGGAAAATTTAAGTAAGTGAGCTGGATCTCTCACGCCTTGAATAAATTCATAAAGTTGAGTTCCTGCTTTTTTCAAGGTAGGAATTTTACACGCAGGCGCTGTCCAGGCACTATCGAGAAAGAAATTGAGCGGTTTTTGAACGTTGGGCGTGGTTGGAAGCTTCAGCGCGGCATAACTCATGCCCAGCAGGGCAAGCTCTGTAACAAAGTACGGGTTCCGCATCTGTTGCTCTAGTCTCGGCTCATAGCTGGCAGCAACCACTAACTGCTGTGGGTAGGTCAATGCCATTGTAGGTGTTCTGGGCAGGTTAAGCCGGGAAAGCTTAGCCGTGTGGCGGTCAATTTCAAAGGCAATCGTTTGATCGCTCCGGTCCTTACAGCTTGCACTAGAAAAGCTCACAACCAAGTCGGGATTTTGGTCGCCATCAATGTTTTGCAACGCCAGAATGGGTCTGTTCTGCTCTACTGAATTTCCTAGGATTGGGTTGATGTTGGTAAAGCTAGTTGAGAACGGAACAAAGAGGAGGTGGGGAGCGCCAAAGACAACAGTCACTTCTGCCTCAGAGTGCTTTGGGGTATGGGCGTCGCTCACTTCACTCCAGATAATTAGGTCAGGATACTTGTCCTTGTTGATTCTTCCAGCTACTATCCCAATGGGCTGTGTCTTTAGCTGAAAACTAGTATTAGCCGTGAAGGAGCCATCCTCATTCCCCAAGGTAATGGAAATGCGCCCATCAGAATGAGCCGTTACCAGATCGGGAATGCCATCCTAGTTGAAATCTTTCACACTGTAGGAGCGTAGATTAGGCGTTACTGCGAAACCAGGCAAAGCGGTTGCCATGGGAACAGTCACAATCAGAACTGTAGCAGACACAAACCAGCGCATAAGGGAGAGTGCAGAATGAGAGCGTTATCACCTAAACGTGCCCAGTTTTCTCAGTGGTCTACCTTCGGTGGACTGACAAAGCTAAAGGGTGGACAAACGCTGGGGGCGTATATTCAGTAGCTAGCCTGTAGCAAGCGGCTGATTCAATGTAGACACATTCAGGTCGCTGAACTAGAATTGGCCTTCATCACTGTTTGGTTATCGTCTGAGACCCTAATGATTGCGCCTCCACTCCAAGTCATTACCAACGAAAGCATCGAGGTTTTGGGCTGCCCTTCTGCTGCGGGCAGCAACGGACCAGCGGTTCTGATTGATCTTGCCGAAAGCGGTCATTTTCGGCAATTCTTAAACCAGTGTCTCAAAACTCGTCGACACCAGACTGTTGTGAGAGTTTGATTTTGAGATGGGTTACGAGACATCAGAAAGCCGATGCCGCCGTCAAGGTGCGATCGCCCTTCTCAACCTCTCCTTTGCTACCCTTTGTTTTACAGTCTTAGCTGGCACATTTGTTGGGATTTACCAAGCATTTATACTCTCTGCCAATCAACTTCATTTCGTAAACCGCTTACGAAACCATGACGATCGCCAGTTGTCGATGACAGGATGGTGGGAACCCTGTGTATGGCACCTGCCATATTGATGCTTGGTTTGGTTATGTCGGATCTCAAGCAACCTGAATTTAGTCAGCTAGTCCAAGAGTTGCGCCAACGTAGTGGGCTAACTCAAACCGAACTAGCCGCCAAGATTGGGGTGTCATACTACTCCGTCAATCGCTGGGAAAACCAGAAAACAATGCCTGTTTCTCTGGCGTTGAAGCGTGTTGAGGAGATTCTGCGCGAGATGGGCGATCGCGGTGCAGACCTGCTGGAACAATATTTTCCTGCTGAGAATCGGAAGTAGCTATGGCATCCGTGAACCAAAACCCTGAACAACAAGCCCGCGATCGCATTGATGCGCTTCTCAAGCAAGCAGGTTGGGATGTACAGCCCAAGAAGCAAATCAACCTGAGTGCAAGTCTGGGTGTGGCTGTGCGGGAGTATCAGACCGATGCGGGGCCAGCAGACTATATGCTGTTTGTTGATCGCCAGCCAATCGGTGTGATTGAAGCCAAACGGGAAGAGGAAGGTCATCGCCTTACGGTGGTTGAGGAGCAATCGACGGAATATGCCGACAGCAAACTCAAATATCTGAACAACAAGCCGCTCCCTTTTATCTATGAAAGTACGGGTGTGCTGACTCGCTTCACCGATCGCCGCGACCCCAAACCGCGTTCTCGCCCTGTCTTTGCGTTCCACCGTCCTGAAACGTTTCAAGCCTGGTTGAACCAGAGCAAATCACTCAGAACGCGGTTGTTGGATCTGCCTGTTCTCCCAACTGACGGGTTAAGAGACTGTCAAATTCGTGCCATCAATAACCTGGATACATCGTTCAAAGCGGCTCGTCCGCGTGCTTTGATTCAGATGGCAACGGGAAGTGGCAAGACGTTCACGTCAATCAACTTTATCTATCGGCTGTTGAAGTTTTCTAACGCTCAGCGAGTCTTGTTTTTGGTCGATACCAAGAACTTGGGCGAACAGGCAGAGCAAGAGTTTATGGCGTTTACACCGAATGACGATAATCGCAAGTTCACTGAGCTTTATGCGGTGCAGCGATTGAAGTCGAGCTATGTGGCGACGGACAGCCAGGTCTGTATTTCTACGATTCAGCGACTCTATTCCATTCTCAAAGGGGAGGAGTTGGATGAGAAAGCAGAGGAAACCAACCCGAATGAGCTGGTGCAACCCAAAGCACCGCTGCCAGTGGTCTACAACAATCGCCTACCCATTGAGTTCTTTGACTTCATTGTGATTGATGAGTGTCATCGCTCGATCTACAACATCTGGAAACAGGTACTGGACTACTTCGATGCCTTTCTGATTGGGCTGACAGCAACGCCAGACAAGCGTACCTTTGGCTTCTTCGATGAAAATGTGGTGAGCGAATACACCCACGAGCAGGCGGTCATTGATGGGGTGAATGTGGGCTATCTGCCCTACATCATTGAGACAGACATCACCAAAACTGGAGGGCAACTGGTTGCTAAGGAGTATGTGGAAAAGCGCGAAAAACTGACCCGTAACCAGCGCTGGGCACAGTTGGATGAAGAAGTGACCTATTCTGGACGGCAACTGGATCAGCAGGTGGTCAATCCCAGCCAGATCCGCAATGTGATTCGCGCCTTTCGCGATAAGCTGCCGGAGATTTTTCCGAAGCGCGATGAGGTGCCGAAGACGCTGATTTTTGCCAAAGATGATAGCCACGCCGATGACATCATCAAAATCGTGCGGGAGGAGTTTGGTGAGGGAAATGCCTTCTGCAAGAAGGTGACGTACAAGGCCGTAGAAGGCCCCAAATCGGTGCTGGCGCAGTTGCGGAATGACTACTATCCCCGGATTGCGGTGACGGTGGACATGATCGCGACGGGGACGGATGTCAAACCGCTGGAGTGTTTGCTGTTCATGCGGGATGTGCGATCGAAGAACTACTTTGACCAGATGAAAGGGCGGGGTACGCGCACGCTCGATCAAGATGCCCTGAAAAAGGTGTCACCCTCTGCCCAAGCCCCCAAGACTCATTTTGTGATTGTGGATGCGGTTGGAGTCACAAAGTCGCTGAAGACGGATACTCGTGCGCTGGAGCGCAAGCCCTCTGCTGCGATCAAAGATTTGATGATGGGCGTGATGATGGGGGCAGAGGACGAGGATGCTTTTCTGTCGTTGGCAAGTCGGCTCACACGGTTGGAGCGGCAACTGACTGCCAAGGAGCAAAGCAAGCTTCAGGAATTGGCGGGGGGCAAGAGTGTCAGGGAGATTGCGGCGGCGCTGCTGGATGCCTATGACCCAGATGTGATTTTAGAGAAGGCGATCGCCGATCATGGGCTAGCGGCAACCGAAACACCAACAGAGGGTCAGCTAGAAACGGCTCAGAAAGCGTTGATTCGATCTGCAGCCGCCATTTTCACGGGAGAGCTGGTGGAGTATGTAGACAATGTGCGGAAGATCCACGAGCAAATTATCGACACGGTGAATCTGGATCGTGTAACCTTTGCCGGGTGGGATCAGCAGGCGAAGGATCAGGCACAGTCAGTGATTCAGGACTTTGCCCAGTTCATTGCAGCCAATAAGGATGAAATCACGGCGCTGCGGATCTTCTACAATCAGCCCTACCAGCGACGATCGCTCACCTATCAAATGGTGCAGGAGGTGCTGGATGTCCTGAAGCTGCAAAAGCCCAGTCTAGCGCCGTTGCGGGTGTGGCAGGCATACGAACAGGTCGAGCAGGTGGATGGCAGAAGCCCCATTAGTGAACTGGTGGCGCTGGTTTCGCTGATCCGGCGAGTCGTGGGGACGGATGCCACATTGACGAACTATGAGATGACAGTGAACCGGAATTTTCAGGATTGGGTGTTCCGCAAGCAGGCGGGAGCGCTGAAGTTTAGCGAAGCACAGGTGGAGTGGCTGCGGATGATGAAGGACTACATCGCCACCTCGTTTCACCTGGAGACGGAGAATTTGGAGTATGAGCCGTTTGGCATGGGTGGGACAATCAGGATGTATGAATTGTTTGGCGACGAGATGGATACAATCATTCAGGAGCTAAACGAAGCGTTGGCAGCGTAAAGCAAGAACGGGAGAGCTATGGGCACACCAGAGAGAATTTATGAATTGGTGAAGGCACTGCCAGAGAACCAGGCAGCAGAGATTTTAGACTTTGCTGAGTTCTTGTTGCACAAAGCCAACCTTCAGGCAGCGCAAAATACCACTCTGAAGGAGTCACCCCAAGCTGGAAGGCTTCTATTGGACTATGCGGGAATTTTGAAGGACTCGCCAAACTTTAACGAAGATCCCGTCGAACTCCAGAGAAGAATGCGCGATGAGTGGAGTTAGGTTTCTTTTAGACACCAACTATGTGATTGGCTTAGTCAAGCAACAGGAAATTGTGATCAAAACCGTGGCTGATCGCGCCATTGAAGCCAAAGCCTGTGCCTATAGTTTCGTCACTCGGATTGAGTTGCTTGGGTTTCCGGGCATCACATCGCAAGAAATAGAGGGCATTGAGCGCACATTAGCCCAAATGCAATACGCTGCTTTAACCCAAGAAATTGAAGATTGGGCGATCGCCCTGCGACGAAAGTATCGCTTAAAAACGCCTGATGCCATTATTGCTGCCACTGCCCAATGCTTGAAGCTAGAACTGTTGACGTTGGATCAGCAGTTAGCAACCCGGATGCAGGAAATTGAAGCGAATGCAGAGTAAGGGTGACGCATGACAGAAGGGAACGGAGAAGCTAGGGAATTGCCAAAGGGTTGGTGTTGGGTTTGCTTACAAGAAATCTCACAGTCTATTACAGACGGTGATCATCAACCTCCTCCAAAGTCAGAACAAGGAATTCCTTTCATTGTCATTTCAAATATCCGAAATCATAAAATAGATTTTTCAGTTACCAAATTTGTTTCTAATACTTACTATGAAAAAATCCAGGAAAGCCGTAAACCCCGTAAGGGCGACATTTTATATACTGTAACTGGCTCATTTGGTATACCTTGCTTAATAGACTTTGAAGAAAAGTTTTGCTTTCAAAGGCATATAGGCTTGATTCGCTTAAAAGAAGAAGTATCAAGGAAATATGTCTTCTATTTATTGCGATCTCCTGTGATTTATCAACAGGCTCAGAAAGTGGCAACTGGAACAGCTCAGAAAACTGTTTCCCTAGCAGTTTTGAGAAATTTTGAAATTCCTCTCCCTCCATTTTTTGAACAAAATCGCATCGTTGATAAAATCGAAGAACTGTTTTCTGATGTGGATCAAGGCGTTGAAAGCCTGAAAACAGCGCAGAAGCAGCTAAAGGTTTATCGTCAGGCAGTGTTAAAGTGGGCGTTTGAGGGTAAGCTGACGGAGGCATGGAGAACGCAGCACCAATCAACCCTCAAAACTGGGGAAGCGTTGTTGGCTGAAATCAAGGCTGAGCGAGAAAACCGCTATCAGCAACAGTTGGCAGAGTGGGAGACGGCTGTTAAAGAATGGGAGGCGATCGGGAAGGTCGGGAAGAAGCCTCAAAGACCTCAGAAGTATAAAGATCCGTCACCCATTTCCAAATCCCAGACTTCTGGAAGTCCCTCAATTCCAGTGTCTTGGCTCTGGACAAACTTGGAGCAACTCAAAGAGTTTTCACTTTATGGCCCCAGATTTTCTAGTCAAGACTATGTTGACGATGGGATTCCAATTGCAAGAACTACCGACATTAGTAGTTCTGGAAAAGTTGATCTTAAATACGCTCCAAAAATCAGCTTGTCTGATCAAGAATTTGAGAAATACAAGTTAATAAAGGGCGATTTATTGCTCACTAGAACAGGAAGCATAGGTACGAATGCAGTCTTTCATCTTACTGAAAAAGCTATCCCTGGTGCATTTCTAATTCACTACAGGCTACTGCCTTCACTAAACATTTGGTTTATTTTCTACTTTCTTGAATCTCCAGAAGCACAGCAGCACTTCTTTAAAAAAAGCTCTGGAGTGGGGCGACCAAATCTAAATGTTCCAAGCATCGAAGAACTAATAATTCCGCTACCTAGCTTGGAAGAACAAGAACAAATCGTTGAAGAAATTGAATCACGGCTCTCCATTTGCGATCAACTCGAAGCCACCATTATTGAAAACCTGCAAAAAGCTGAGGCATTGCGTCAGAGCATCCTGAAGCAAGCCTTTGAAGGCAAACTGGTGCCGCAAGACCCCAACGATGAGCCAGCCGAGACGCTGTTAGAGCGGATTAAAGCCGAGCGCCTGGTAAATGGGAATACTGGTAAAAAATCGAAACCCTCCCACCAGCAACTCACTCTCCAGGAACTCTAACCACTATGGATATCGCTCCCGATAAACAGAATATCGATGGTGTTTTTTCCAACACGGTCTATTACATCGACTTCTATCAGCGCGACTATAAATGGACCGAGGAGCCAGTCACTCGGCTGCTGGATGACATTTTCTATAAGTTCAACCAGGAATACGCACTCCGCAAAGACCTTGCGCCTTCCAAAGAAATCATTATCGCCAAATATCCCTGGTACTACCTGAATACCTACGTCACCAACACGATCGACGGCAAGGTGTACATCGTAGACGGACAGCAGCGCCTCACCACCCTGACTCTGATCCTCACCAAGCTTTATCATCAGGCTCGGCAATTTGGCTCAAGAACTGAGAAATGGCTAGAAAGCAAACTGGTTGGCTTCTCTGGCGTGGATTATCAGTTCTGGATGAACCACGAGCGGCATAAGCAGGCATTGGAAGCCCTCAAAGCGGGTGTGGATGACCTGGGGGCAATTGATACCACATCCGGCATTACCGCTGTCAATCTGGTGAAAAACTATAAGGTCATCACCGACTATCTCGAACAGGAGCTAACCGACCAGCATAAGCTAGAGTCCTTCGTCTTCTATTTCCTCTACAGGCTGGTGCTGATCAATCTGGCGGTTGAGCAAACCGATGTGCCAATGGTGTTTGAGGTCATCAACGATCGTGGTGTGCGGCTACGCCCCTACGAAATCATCAAAGGGAAGCTGCTTGGTCAAATCGACAAGCTAGAGCTAGACCAGCACAACTACAACGGACTCTGGGAACATCAGGTTCAAGCCATCAACAGTTATCAGGAAGACGAAATTGACACCTTTTTCCGCTACTACCTGAAGGCAAAATTCTCAGACACCCGCAAACATGGCACCCGTTTTGATGGCGACTACCACCGGGAAATGTTTAGCCTCAGCATGAGCGGTCTGCTTCACCTCACCCACGACGCTATTGGCGTTAAAGCCTTCCTAGATAATGACTTCAAATATTTCACGGCTCTCTACCTCAAACTGCTAGCAGTGATCAAAACTGAGCAGCCAGCTTATCCTCACGCCTTTCTCAATCGGCTCAATGAAATGGATGGTCAGTTCTTACTGATTCTATCCAGTTGCTCCCTCAACGACCCAGAAGAAGAAGCCAAGATTCGCACTGTTTCTGCCGAGATCGATCGGTTGTTCTCCCTCCTGCAATTGCAGAACGCTTACGACAGCAACGCCTTTGGCGAACGGCTCTACCGCATCTCAGCCGAGATCCGCAACAGACCTGTTCAAGACATTCGCCCCGCCTTCGATCGCCATCTGATGGAGGAACTGTCTCGCCAGCGATCGATACCTGTGACCGAACCCTTCCAATACACCTTTTTCCGCAACGCTGGCATTAACCTCAATACTCGGTTTAAGCGTTACTTCTTTGCCCGTATCGAACGCTTCTTGGCAGAGCACACCAACATGGGCATGAAGCACCCGATCGAAGAACTGGTGCTACGAACAGGGCACGTAAACGGGTTCCACATTGAGCACATCCTTTCCCATAACGACCAAAACAAAGTATTGTTTGACAACAACGAGGAGCTATTCGAGCAGGAACGAAATCGCCTGGGCGGATTGCTGTTGCTCAAGGGGAAAGACAATATCTCCAGCAACAATGAGCTTTACGCAAAAAAACTCCAGACCTATGCCAACACGCTTTACTGGAATGAAACACTTCGTGCTGATTCCTACAAATCAAAGCTAGATATGGAGGCGCTAAGGACCCGGTTTGAGCTTGATCTGTGTCCCTACGATAGCTTTGGACCAGAGGAGTTAGAGGCTCGCCAAAAACTGCTGTTTGATATTAGTTCTCTGATTTGGAAGTAGGGATGAGTACTCAGGCGATCGTTTCTAAAGTTTGGAGCTTCTGCAACACCCTCCGCGATGATGGCGTGGGCTATGGCGACTATCTGGAGCAGTTGACCTATCTGCTCTTCCTCAAAATGGCAGACGAATACAGTCGCCCGCCTTACAAGCGCAATTCCGGCATTCCGATGGCATATAACTGGAGCAGCCTTACCACCAAACGCGGTGCAGAACTCGAACTCCACTACCTTAAAGTGCTCCAGGAACTCAGCCAGCAAAAAGGGATTCTAGGGCAAATCTTCACCAAAGCCCAAAACAAGATTCAAGACCCAGCCAAGTTGTTCAAAATTATCGACATGATCGATAAAGAAAGCTGGGTGCGAATGGGAGCCGACGTTAAAGGTGAAATTTACGAAGGGCTGCTGGAGAAAAACGCTGAAGATACCAAGAGCGGCGCAGGGCAATACTTTACGCCTCGTGCCCTGATCTGGGCAATGGTCGAGTGTATCCGCCCGGAGCCACTGAAGATGATCGCAGACCCTGCCTGCGGCACAGGTGGCTTTTTCCTGGCGGCCTATGATTTCTTGGTCAAAAACCATACGCTCGATCAAGAGCAATCTAAGTTCCTCAAAGACAGCACCTTTCGGGGCAACGAGATCGTGCAAAGCACTCGACGCCTCGCGCTGATGAACATGTTTCTGCACAACATCGGTGACATCATTGGCGAATCCATGATTTCCTCCCAGGATGCGTTGATCGCCTCCAGTCCCGAAAGCTTTGACTACGTGCTGGCAAATCCGCCCTTTGGCAAAAAGAGCAGCATGACCTTCACTAACGACGAAGGCGAGCAAGAGGAAGAAGACCTTACCTACAACCGCCAAGACTTCGACGCCACCACCTCTAACAAGCAACTGAACTTCGTGCAGCACATTCGCACGATGCTAAAAACAACCGGAAAAGCAGCGGTCGTCCTCCCTGATAACGTGTTGTTTGAAGGCGGAGCCGGAGAGAAAGTCCGCAAAAAGCTGCTGGAAAAAACAGACTTACACACCATTCTGCGCCTGCCCACCGGCGTCTTTTACAAGCAGGGTGTTAAAGCCAACGTCCTCTTCTTCGACAACAAGCCTGCTGCCAAAGATCCCTGGACGAAGGACGTTTGGTACTACGATTTCCGCACCAACATTCACTTCACGCTGAAAAAGAACCCCATGCGGAAGGACGACTTGCAGGACTTCATCACCTGCTATAACCCGCAAAACCTCTTTAAGCGTGAGGAGACCTGGTCAGGCACCAATCCCGAAGGGCGCTGGCGCAAGTTCACTTATGAGGAACTAACCGCCAGAGACAAAACCAGCTTGGATATCTTCTGGCTCAAAGACAATAGCTTGACTGATCTCGATAACTTGCCCGATCCAGACGTGTTAGCCACCGAAATTGTGGAGAATTTAGCGGCTGGGTTAGAGAACTTCAAGGCGATCGCCGCGACCTTGAACCAGCGTTGAACCCTTGAAAAAAGGGTAATGCTTTCCAGCCATCTATTGATGTTCTCCGTGTTTCTTTGTTTACGGATTTACAGAAATCATTATTTACAGAATCCATTAAATAATGATTCACTCAATCCCCTCCAGTAGCCTTGCGACCTGCTCTGGTCCTGGAAGCTGTCCCTGTAGCTCTTGAGGTAACGCAGAGAAAGTCTGGTAGGTGGCAACCCCGATCGGTTTCGTGGCGTCCTTTAGGGCATACTCAACCGTCGTCTTGTCTTTGGACTTGCAGAGGATGATGCCAATGGACGGATTCTCGTAGGGCATCCGCATCTTGTCGTCCAGCACTGCCAAATAGAACTGCATCTTGCCAATGTACTCTGGCTCAAACTCTCCGATCTTGAGGTCGATCGCCACTAGACAACGGAGAGCACGGTGATAGAGCAAAAGGTCGATGTAATATTCCCGATTGCCCACTTCTAGCCTGTGCTGGCTACCGATGAAGCTAAAGACACCTCCCATCTCCTGCAGAAACGGTTGCACTTTTGCCAGAATCGCTGTCTCTAGCTGGTGTTCAGAGTGCTCCTCCCCCAATTCCAGGAAGTCGAACACATAGTCATCCTTCACCGCCAGTTTCGCCTGATTGCGATAATCCTCGGCGATCGCTGCCTCAAAGTTAGTTTGATTTAGCAGCGTCTTCTCATAAGACTGGTTTTCAATCTGGTGCGTCAAAACTAGAACTTACGCATTGACAAAAAGAGTGAAATGTGGTGACTCTAGGATAGTCTC
>NZ_JCACKR010000131.1:0-27198 GCF_059505485.1 Stenomitos rutilans | reverse complement strand
AGTAGTCCTCCACCTTCAAGTCACCCACCTGCAACCAGGCTTGTATTGACGCGACGGCTGTAGCATTCAGTGTCACAGGGCGATACTTGTGCGTTTTGCGCTGCTTCAGATCTAAAACATCTCCCGCTTTCAGATTCTTCACCTGCCCCACCTTAAGTGACAGCAATTCATTCGCCCGATACGCCGTGTTAATCCCCAACGTGAACAAACACAAATCACGGGGACGATCCGCCAGGATTTTCTTAATGCGGGCGATCGCGGGGTTGAGCCGACATAAAGGCAAAAAGGTGCCAGATGGGCTAGAACGCTTTCTGTATCTACGCTCCGTCAATGTGAATCGGCAAGGCAATAGCTGTCTCTAACGGCTGTGGTTTTTGCTGGAAATCGACGACATAATCGCCATAACGCTTAAGATGACGCGTGAGATAAGGACTCAGCGTTTTGAGCATCGCTCGGTCTACTCGCATCCCCTCTGCACTTAATGCTTGGATGGCTAATGAAATGTCCACTGTATTTTGCAGAATCACCGCACTAGCGACCAGATCCAGATATTTCAGTCGTTTCTCCTGCTCTTCGGGATCGTTTTCCGTAATCACGCCTTGCTTGCCAAAGAAGAGCCAGTCCACAAAGCGGTTATAGTCCTCGACGATATTGGTGCAAGCGGTGATCTGACGGCGTAGACCCACATCCGAAATGTAGCGGAGTAGAAAAAGCGTGCGGATCACCAGCCCTAAGGCTTGAAAAGCCTGATAAAGGCGATTCCTGCGACTGTAGCTACCCAATTTACGAAGCAAGGTGGAAGGTAATACCTTGCCTGCCCGGATGGATAAGGCGACTCGGAGCATGTCTTGCCAGTGCGTTTCAATCAGTGCCCAATCAGCCGTGCCCTTAAACAGCGGTTCAAGATAAGGGTAAAGCTCTTCCTGACTAGGTTTGAGGAAGGTTAAATCCTTCCAGTTACGGATGCGCGGCATCAACTTGATGCCCAACAGATAGGAGAGTCCAAAGACTGGCGTGGATTGCCCTTGCGTATCGGCATGAAGGGTATCGGGCTGAATCTCAGAAGTGTTCTTGAGCAAGCCATCGAGAATGTAGACAGCTTCCCACACGCCACAGGTGATGAAGTGGGTGAACAGAGCGATATAGGTATCCGAGATGTGATGATAGGCAAGACCCCCATAACCGCCATAGCGGATGTGATACTCCGACATCAGGTTGTTCTCGTAAATCGCAACCTGACTGCCGTCGGCTGCTGCCGTTTTCCCTGTGCCCCAAAGTTTGGGGAGTTGGAGTTGATTGTACGCCTGAATGAGATCGCGGCTCGCGGCTTCAAGTTTAGTCGCATCCACATGCCGTCGATTCGTGTAAGACAGCATATGGGACGTGACCAAGCCGCGTGTGTGTCGTGCGGTTTGATTCGGACCGAGATTACAGCCATACCCAAACGTGGTGAGAATGTAGCGCTCCATCGGCTGTTCCAGCTTCGGTTCCGATCCAGAGGCGGGTCCAAAGTGACGGGTCCAATGCAGCCAATGTTCGGTGTTGCAGAGAATATCCAGGAGGCTCCGCTCCGGTAACTGCTCCCAAAGCGCCGCTGCCAGCGTGTCCGCTCCGGGTGGTTTGGGTAGTGCTTTGATCCGTTGTAAGACGGGGACACCTTGAGGTGAGAGATTGAACTGCTTCGAGGCTTGGCAAGCCTGGTCTACCTGCCGTGCAGTTTCGGTTAATTGCGTGCGCAAGGCGGTCACAAACTGGTGCGCCTGAGCAGGCAAGCTGAGTTCAGCACAGTACTGCGCGAGTTGCGGTTCACATTCGTGCCACGAGAGCAGTTGTTCACGAAAGTCAGCATAGCTCTCTGAACCCATCACACAGGCATCGCCCGTTTTTAAGTCCAATGCCAGATAGCTGAAGACGCAAACTTCGAGCGGTTGCCGTGCCAGGCGCTGGGCTTTGCCTGTCCCATCAACGACTAATTGTCGCCAGAGAGTGCTGATGAAGGAAAGATCCAACCCAGCCGGGAACCATTGGCTCCGGCGCTGTTCCTGCCCCAGGATAAACTGCACCGCCTCAACGAGAGACTGATCTTGGCTGGTGGAACGAATGTCCAACGAGCGCACCAATTGGAACAACTGCTTCCGGTAATGGCGATAGAAGCGCCACAACAGCGGTCGGTAGTTGTCACTGTTGTAGCTGGCAATCTCCTCACATTGCAGCAGCAGTTGTGGCGCACCGCCATGCAGCTCCAGAACGGCTTGCACCTGCTCACCTAAGGTCGTGGCACTTTCCGGTGCCACAGCAGCAGTCAGCACCTTGGAATACTGTTCCAGTAGCGTTTTGGTTTGGCTCAGGTGTGATTCGCGCAGTGCCACTAAGCGAGCTTTTGCCTGTTGTTTGATCCGCTGCATGCGCTTGAGAAACATCTCCACCAGGTGGTCACGGGTTTGGACCTGGGCTTGATACAGCAGGCAGAGGAGGAGTGCTCGTCGCTTTTGGGGTTGATGCTTGCGCAACTCAGCGCTATGAAGGGCTTTGGCTTGAGCGGCAAAAGACTGTCGCTTGGTGCTGGGCAGTCCTTGCAGTAAGCGTTTGGCCTCCCCAAAGGTCATGAGTTGGTTAAACTTCGTTTGTAATTGTGTCAGGTGCGCGAACGTCGCGCTTTTAGGAGGCGCTTTGAGCAAATTGAGGGAAGCCTGCGTTGCGGGCGTTTCACTCAGCAGGAGCTGATCCAGGTAGGTTTGCTCCGCTGTTGATAGACCCTCTGAAATTTGTTGAAACAGGCGGCTATTGGTCGTTGCGCGCATGTGACTGACGAGATGATCTAAGGTGCTGAAGGCAGGCAACTCATAGCGCTCTTTGATCAGCAATTCGACTGCCACATTAATCAAATCGGCGGGGTGATCCTTGGTGAGCGCGGCGGCGGCAACTTGGTCTTGTAGGTAGGCTTGAGCGTTTTGGTCATAGGGTTGAATCTCCAGATAGCGTCGAATTGCAGCGTGATAGCGACGTAAGGCGCGCCGTGATGGCACTGCCGCAATCGAGTCGCGCAGTTGTAAGTGGGCGCGCAGATGCTGAATGATGCTGGCTGGAATCGCTGCTGTGACAGGAAAATAGCCCAGTCGTTGAAACGTTTTGAGTAACACCAGCACGCTGAGTTGTCCGCTTCTCGTGCGAGCTTCAGCTTGAGCAAAGGCTACTTCAGCAGCACTCGGCGTGTACAGTGCGTCCAATTCTGTTGATGTCAGTGAAGACTTGAAAGTGGGATAAGCCGTACGCTCTAATGTCGTCATGCAGGAAAACCACTGAAACGGTTCTCGTGAGCATAAAGCCTGCCCTTTCGCTCATGGATGGCGCAGGCGTCGTTCCCCTCTCAATCTGAGATTAGCTGTCTCAAAAAGTGGCTGGACTAGGATTGAACTAAAACTAGCTTTTGTAGTACGTTAAAACCCCGCAAACTCGTGAGACAACCCGAGCCGTCAGAGTGTGCCGCAAAAATGCTATAACCCAGACCCAGTCGTCAAAACGACGTTGTCTCATCTTCCCGGCTAGTTGCCTCCCCAGCAGAAGGGCGGCTTTGAGTTCAACGGATTACTGCTTTGCTCAAACTCAGTCTCGACAGGGCTTCTAGTCCATCTGGCACCTTTTTGCCTTTATGTCGGCTCAATCCCATCGCCTTTTTGTCCCGAATCGGTTCCACCTTAATGGTTGATCCGGCAATCGGATGGTTGGGATTCTGACCCTTGGGAAACGGCATCGCGATCGTCTTTTTTCTTGATTAACTTTTCAGTATTTTAGCTTAAAGACTTAATAAGCTGAACATCACCTGTCTAGACCGACCTCCCAGTTCACCACGTTCAAAGCCTTTCTCAACAGTCCTTCCAGCCCCTCTTTCATCTCACTAACTTTTCGTCAAGAGTTAATGAGGAGGGAAGCGATGTCATTCCTTTGATACAACCATGGATGTTAAGAGGAATTCACGAAAGCTAATAAACACAACCCCAACTTGAATCTAGCCGTGCTCTCGTACGCTTCATATTGTGTCTTGGAATATAAACTCTTGAATGGAAAAGCCAATAACGTGATCTAAATCACATGCTTTGGGTACTTTCTGCATAAAGTAGAATAATGTCCACACGAGACACTGACTGGCCATTTTAAGAGGCGGAAGGATAGATGTCACAGGATAACCTTTCTTCTAAATAACCAGGAATCCAAAAATCAATATGATGGACTAAAGCTTGCCTTTACTAAGGGTTAGACTTAGTTTAACCCTTAGTAATAATGCTGGACAATCGATACAGAGTTCATGAGTGAAAATGTAAGCGATCGAGATTTTATAGGACTTAAACTTCAAAGTAGTTTTCTAGGGCACGAAGACTTAATTAACGACGTTGTTTGGTCGTTTGACGGCTGTCTTCTTGCTTCTTCATCACAGGATAGAACCATTAAAATTTGGGACATATCTACTGGAAAATTACAAACAAGTCTTGAAAATAAAGGACGTTCAGGTTCACTCAAAAGTGTGGCATGGGCAGTAGATGGACGAACCTTAATTGCTGGAACTACCACAAAAAGTCTTCGAAGCTGGGACCTCAAAACTAATAAAGCAAGCTCACATCAAGGTCACTCTGCCGCAATCAATTGTGTCGTCTTTTCATCAGATGGAAGGAGGCGCGCGTCCGCTTCGAGTGACAAAACTATTAGAGTTTGTGACGCGAGTAGTGGAAAGCTATATCTAACCTTAAAAGAGCATTCAGGAGAAGTTCTAAGTGTAACTTTTTCACAAGATAGCCAATTAATTGCATCTGGTTCTACCGATAAAACGGTTCGGTTATGGTCAACCAAAAATGAAAAATCGCTTAGAACTTTTCATGGGCATACAGGTGAAGTTCTAAGTGTAGCATTCTCGCCGAACCAGCAGATTCTTGCATCAGCCTCTCAAGATTGTACGGTAAGAATTTGGGATCACAAAAAGAAAAGATTACTAAATGTATTAGAGGGACATACTGATGCAGTTACGTGTGTCTCATTTTCTTCTGATGGACGTATTCTTGCCTCTAAGTCAGCTGATGGGACTATTCGATTCTGGAGATGTGATACTTGGGATCTTGTGAAAAAGATAACCGAATCAGCTCTTCAAGGCTGGCAATCCAATCTTGCCTTTCATCCTCAAGAACCTATTTTAGCTACGCTTGATCAGAATAGTTACGCTGTCCGGTTATGGAAGCTGGATATTGAGGCTATTCTTAATAAACCATCTGAAGTACCATCTGTTCGCTACACTAACGCCAAAGCTGTTTTATTAGGAAATACAGGTGTTGGTAAGTCCGGATTAGGGCTTGTTTTAACTGGCCAAGCTTTTGAAAAAACTGATTCAACTCATGGTCGGTATGTCTGGACGCTTGATAATTATGAATTTAAAGCTGATGACCATACCGAAATTCGCGAAATACTCTTATGGGATTTGGCAGGACAGCCTAATTATCGCCTTATCCACCAATTACATTTGAACGAAGTTGCGGTTGCTTTAATTGTATTGGATGCTCGTAGCGATATAGATCCATTTGCCGGAGTACACTATTGGAACCGAGCTTTAACTGAAGCACAGCGTCTTCAGGGCGATTCAGTTCTACCACTCAAAAAGTTTCTGGTTGCTGCACGAGTAGATAGAGGAAGCATTGATGCTAGTTCTCAAAAAATTAATGCGCTCGTACGAGATCTAGGTTTTGATGGTTATTTCGCAACAAGCGCTAGGGAAGGCTGGAATATCCCAGAGTTAGCTGAAGCGATTCGCCAATCCATTGATTGGAACGCAATGCCATCAGTAAATTCAACAGAACTTTTTCAGTCAATCAAAAATTTCTTGATAGGAGAGAAGAAAGAAGGGCGCTTATTATCGAGTGCTGAGGATTTATACCGAGCTTTTTTACAGGCTAAACCTACCTCTTTAGCAACGGAAGATTTGCGACCGCAGTTTGAGACTTGTATTGGTCGGGTAGAATCACAGGGGCTTATACGTCGACTTAACTTTGGTAACTTGATCCTTCTGCAGCCAGAATTACTGGATGCTTATGCTGCTGCATTGGTTATGGCGGCAAAAGATGAACCAGATGGATTGGGTTGCATTGCTGAAACTAGAGCAAGCACAGGAGATTTTAGAATGTCTGGAGATGAACGAATCCCAGACAAAAAGCAGGAAAAACTGTTACTCATAGCAACGATTGAGGACTTGCTTCACCATGAAATTGCTCTACGTGGAAGTTCTGAGGATGGAGAGTATTTGGTTTTCCCCTCACAATTCACTCGTGAGCTACCTAGCGTGTCAGATCCACAAGGCAAGGCTGTAACTTTTGAATTTGATGGGGCTATTCAAAATGTTTACTCAAGGCTAGTAGTCCGCCTTTCACATAGTGGCCTTTTCAAAAAGCGGGATATGTGGAAGAATGCGGCTATTTTTACAACTCATAGTGGTAGTAGCTGTGGAATGCTGTTGCATCAAATTGAAGACGGGAGAGCAGAATTAACGCTTTTCTTTGATGAGAGTACAAGTGAAGAAATGCGTTTTCAGTTTGAGGAGTATGTAAACACTTATCTTCAGCGACAGGTTTCACTAGAAAGCTTCAGAAGGAAGAGAATTTTTGTTTGTTTAGAATGTTCTACACCTGTTACCGAGCAACAGGTAAAAATGCGTAGAGAGCGTGGCTTTGATTGGATTAGGTGTAATGTTTGTGATTTTAAGGTATCTTTACTGGATCGTGAGGCACGTTTGACAAACCCTCATCTCTCTTCTGATGCTGAAGCTAGTAATGGTAATGTAGATGCAGCAACTTTAGCAGTTGCTGAAATCGATCAAGCTGCTGATACTAAACGGGATCGTGAAACAGCAGCATCTGTTCTTCAAGGGAAGATTGTTACCCAGGACTTTGATGTCTTTCTTTGCTGCAACGATGAAGACAAAGCAACTGTTAGAAAGATCGGTGAAAAGCTTAAGGAAGCTGGTCTACTGCCGTGGCTAGACGAATGGGAGTTGAGACCTGGTATACCTTGGCAGAGACTATTAGAGCAGCAGATAACACGAATAAAATCTGTTGCTGTTTTTGTAGGTAGTGAAAATTTAGGACCTTGGGAAAACCAGGAGTTAGAGACTTTCCTACGTGAGTTTGCTGGCGGAAGAAAACCTGTGATTCCTGTGATTCTTCCTGATGCCTTAAAGCAGCCGAAGTTACCCATCTTTCTGAAGGGAAGGAACTGGATAGACTTGCGTGACCAAGATTCAGATCCTATGGATCAATTACTTTGGGGTATTACTGGAAAAAGAGGATTACATAGAGATATAAGAACTGGGGATGGAAATATAGCCAAATTAGAGAACAACTTATATTTAGGAGAATTACGCGCTAAAGACGAACAGATCCAAATACACCGACAGCATAATGCTGACATTAAAGAAATTACTAAATTATTCGCAGGTAACAGAATTATGGCTTCAGAAGTCAACCAAACTTTCAACGGACCAGTAGGAAATGTTGCTGGCACTAATCAAGGGAAGCAGCAAGCTATCCTGAACAACTACGCACCAGAGAATAGGCGGACTTTAGCTGAAGCTGCTGAAGAAATTCAAAAACTCTTAGAACAGTTATCCGCATCTTATCCTAATCCCACTCCCATAGAACAGATGACTGTTGCAACTAAAGCAGTAGAAGAAATCGAGAAAGATCCAAAGCTGAAAGGTCAGGTAGTCGCTGCTTTGAAGGCCGGTGGAAAAACAGCTCTGCAAGAACTGGTGAAGCATCCTGCAATTACAATTCTTTTAGCTGCGCTAGATGCATGGGACAAAAAGTCTTAATCAAATACTTTCACTCTGAGTCGAACAGATTCTTAAATTAGTAAGTAATGGTTGGGAAAAAATAGGGATTCGGTTAGGCCGTCGGATAGTTAACAGCCTTATGTTATCTAATTGAAGCGCGCAATTGCCATCTCTAGTAGGCAGATATTAATTCTACTGTTTAAGAGGTATGTCAGCCAGGAGTGGTGCTGGAAGGGCCGTTTTTGGTGCCCCTTTCAGCTCAGCAACAACTACCACTGTCAAAGGGTTCTAGCAGCCTGCAATTGATACCCCTTTTTTGGCACCCTTTGGCGCTCACCACCATAGTCAAGACCGACTCATCCTTGAGTTAGCATCGTGGCATGCGATCAATTAGCCTGGGAGGTCGCCTTTGCAGTGTGAGTATGCTTTTGTATAGCAGAGACATACTCGTCAAGGCTTCTTTCGACATGGACTCAGTCATAACTGATTCACCAGCGAGAAATCCAGCTTACTCACTCCAAAATGAATTGACAGCGCAATCTGTAGATTCTCTAGAGACTGCACCAACCAATCGATACCATCGCGTACAAACAGTTCATAGTGCTTAAATAAAGCTGCAAACCGCCTCTCTAAATTAGATTGTAGTTGTTGGCACAAGAGCAAGATTTTCAGCAGTAAATCGATGATATGGGTCGCGCTCGTATTCTCGGTCAAATCGATAAAGCGCATATGCTCTGTAGATAACTGTGGATTAACTAGCAATGTATCCATTAGCTGGTTGCAGGTTCTACCTAGCAGAGAGGCTTGCAATGGCTGATCATCGTTTTGCGGTTGCATATTCCTCAGTAGTTGCCATAATGCAGGGCTGAAAGAACTCTTGTTGTATCTTGGAAAGCTTCTACCAATCTCACGGGTGAGGTATTGATGTAGCTCATGCTTGAAGTCCAAGTAGGAATTCCCCCAATTAGCCTTTAAGAATTGCCGAGCTAAATCTTTACAGGTGTAAGGTCCATCAATCTTCCCTGCAAACTGCTTTGCTGCCATGATGAATTGCTCTTGACTCAGCAGTGTCGGATTGCTCATTGAGCTAGCGCTACTGGAAGGACGTGCTGCTTGCTGCCGCACCAATGAAGTTAGATAACGTGATAAATCCGTCTCAATTTTCTGCTCTCTTTCTAAACGCACTTGGTTAATCATTTGCCGTCCCTCAGTATCATCGCTACCTAAGCAGTAGGGATACAAAAAAGGATACCGATGAACCAGCTTCCTGACGGTGGCATGATCCGATCCCAGTTGATGCTTGTTAGCAGTCACCTTACTCCTTCCTAGATCGGAAGTGTCAGCGGTTTCTTGCCTCGTTGGGCTGAATGTTTCTCTCAAGCGTCGTAAGGCTTTATATTGCTCTGTCTCACGAAACTGTTGCACTAACTGCTGTAAGCGCCGGGACTCCTGGGAGTAACCAGTTCTCAAAGGGGTGCATTCAAAGAGGTCAACCAACTCAACGATCCAAGGTTGGCAGGCAGGATAAGTGCCCCAGTAATTGGTCAAAATATGACAGCAACGATTAAGGAAAAACCTAAATTCTGTTTGTGCCCAGCGCATTGCAGCCACAGTATGCAGGGCTGCAAGAATACTGGGATCAGGGTAATCTACGCCATCAATAAAGAGAGTAACAAAGCGATCAAGCACTTGCTCTGGCGATTCTACCTGGCGGAGATCGCGCAAATGATCGTAGACAATTGATTCTTCCCAAGTGTCCTGTCGACTATGGTAGCTATGCATGACAATCTCAACCCTGATTTACACTGATAATCAACCTGCATCAGTAGTGTCTTAACTTCCACAGGAAGTTAAGACACTACTGAGTAAACAGTTCCACCTTCAAGTTCCGTTACTTCTGCAATCGCCGCGTACCGCAAGCGGATAGACAGTTACCGCAAAGAACAACCTCAACTACAGAAAAGACTGGTGATAAAGCTCAAGCAAACAGTGCAGCATATTACTGTGTGATGGGAGAATTATAGAGATCTGGGCTGAGAAAAGTATTCTTACTTTAGACAGTTGTTAAAGTGGTTGCCGATTTGATAGGCGTACCGGCTGTTAAATAGATGAAAGAGAGTGAAAAAGCTCTTCTCTCAAACAGCCTAATCATTGACAGCACTTCCTTGGTTCGCTAGATAAGCTCTCACAACCAAGCCTAGTGACTCTCGGTAGCAGAAAGACAAGTTGCCTTCAATCAGAGACCGACGCCTTAAGGATTGCATAACATCTCCTAGTCGAAATTGATTTAGCTGCGGCACTAGCCGTACTACAGATTGTAGTATTTCCATCAAGGTAGCGGGTTCTTGAATTGTTGTCAAACAATGAATAATCGTTATTTCCAAGTCTGAGAGGTAGCTAAAGTGCTGGTTGAGTTGCAATTGCACGGCATCCAACAGCGCTGTTTCGTTTGGTCCCAGTTGTTCTAAAAAGCTGCTAACACTGCCGTCAAAAGTGCTCAAAATGGTATCGGTCGCCTCACTGAGCCAGCGCGGGTTGCCGTCATAGCACCGAACCAAGCTTCTCCATTGTTGATCAGTACCGTACGGCATTGCACGACCGACGACCTTAGCACGGGCATGGCAAACGGCTTCCCAGTCCCGCTCTCTTAACCTTGGCAGTTGCCAGGAGCGTACAAGGGGACTATCGCTACCCAGTCGCTCCACCTGTCTAAATTGGTGACTACTGACCAGCACAACGCAGCTTTGATGATCAGATTCCCCGATGAGGCGCAGCAGCTCGCTGTAGTCCTCATAACCACGCCGATAGGAGCCATCATAAACGCCTGGTTGCAACAGCGTTTCTAATTGATCGAACACAATCAAGCAGCGATGCTGGGTCAAATAATGTCTGAGCTGAGTTAAAGAAAGCTCTAACTCAGTTTGCTGAGACAGGAACCCAATTAGATCGTGGAGCAACTCGGACAATGAAGGGGCTGATTGCAGCGATCGCCAATACAAAAACTCAAAGGTCTCATCGTTAACTTGTAATTGCTGTGACAGCTTCACTGATAACCAAGTCTTACCAATACCTGTCATACCGTAGAGCATCACTAGGCGGCAGTAGTCTTTGGCAATCCAGTCAGTCAGATTGTCTAAATCACGACTGCGACAACAGAACAGCCTCACATCAGGTGGATCAACCCATTTGATTGAGGGGGGCGATGACCTCTCCAGCAGTGATTCTATGGGTGGTGCAGTTACTGGTTCAGGAGCATGCGGGGACTGCAGGAGTGATCGCGCTTGGTAACGCTCGATCGGACCCCTTAAATTTGCTTTACCTACATCCTCCTCTAGCGCCTCGCTTAGCTGCAGCCACAGTTTTGGACCAATGTCACGGCTGAGATACTTCTCAGACCGATTGGTATTCCTGGCAATCCTACCGTAGGTAAGCCCTTCCCAGGAACCTAAAAAAACTTCTCGTTGGACGTCATTCAGGTGTTCTTTCGTTTTCTCAAAAACCGCTCTATCTGCAAGCGTCAATGCTTCGTCTGCATCCATCTGCTAACACTACTAATGCACCCATGCTGGATTTGAGTCTTAGTTTACCTGAATTTTCCTGAATTTTCCTGAACATAAGAAATTTTCCTGATTTCTCCTGAATTAGTTCAGTTTAAGCCAGTCGTTTATTTCCTGAATTTTTAGTGGATTTCTATTTTTTGGATTATGAACCATTATCTTATTAAGCAAATACGATAAACAAGTTATTCTCTTTAAGATTGCATTAATCACCTAATTTATTACTGCAATTCTGCAATAAACAGAGAAGATTTACCTTGTTGATTGTACAAAGAATTGAAGCTTTCCCAAACAGCAGTCAACTACGATGTCAAGAGAAAGATCCATGTTCAAACTTACTCGCTTGCTCAAAAATCTGTTGAATGCTTTTGCTCAGGAATTAGAGAGTGATTCCTTAAATGAGGTAATGTCCGTTACCAATTATCGCGATGTAGCTTACGAAGCTACAGTCACTCAAGCCATAATGCCAGGGGGGATTGGGCAGGTTAAGTTTAAGGGCACTTGGTGGAATGCGCGGTGTAGCCGTGATGTCGCTCTGATGCCGAATCAGACAGTCTATGTGATGGATCGACAAGGTAACACGCTGTATGTGGAACCCGGCTTTATGTTGCGTGTTATGTTGCCAATGCTGACAACACTTCCTCGTCCCAATGAGCTTAGTTTATGAAGGAATCAGGGTAGGGAGAAGCCTCGCGATTCACCCCTCCTATGTCACTCAGCATCGGTCCCAGAGTTGGGTAGAGAGAAGTAATCCGATATTTAAGCTTGCTTTGTACTTCCTGTTGTTCTTACTTTCTGAAAAGTGAGAGCAACAGGATTCGTCATGCGTCGATGGGGCACAGGGCACTGGAAAACTTTGCCGAAAACGATGGTTGGGCGGTTTTTGTAGTACGCCTCAAACACGCACTGCTGCGTCCCAGCTTATCCTTAACATTGCCGACTTACAAGCATTTTCGGCATTGTTTACGGTAGAGGTTCTGGTCAGCGGTTGTCGATCGCTTTGCAACTCTACAGGCAGTTTAGGTCATCCGCTGCACCAGAATGGTTAGACGTAGTTCGAGGCTTTTGGAGAATACGCCAAACTGTGGCTTTCTCAATGGGAAACCAATGGAACAATGAGAAAATAACTAAATCTGTTGTGTCAACTTCTATGTCTCCCCTAGTTAAACCACGAGCGCGTGCTGCCTTAAACTGATGAGCATATAGGGTCTGAAGCAGCAAGCCAGCAGTCTCAATCGAGTACTGTCGGCTGATATATCCCCACATCATGTCCAAGGTGTCATTACCCTGAATGCACGCAGTCGCGGCACCAACTATCCGATCATCCGTCAGTAGCCCAAAACTCAATGCTGGCAAAACCCCCTTGAGCGGAAAATCCTTCCATACAGGATGCTCTAGAGGTTGAGGCGGCGACCAGAAATGTTCCTCACCATATCGGTAAGCTAAGAAATGAGAAACGTGTTGCGGCATTTCGGCATGAGTGAACAAGTCTGTGAAAGACACAAGCTTGAGATGATTGCATTCTGGTAATGACGGCAATGTTAGGTGATGACTAAAATCAAAACCCTGAAGATCTAGTTCAAGACAGTGGCAATCAAGAGTGTGCTGATAACCGAGTGCAAACAAGAAGGCTTCAGCATGATCATTTCCTCTGTAATAACTGCCATTCGTTCCAAGATGATGAGGTTGAAGTGAGCTAGCCTGTAAGAGGGCTTGATGTAACCATCGACCTAAGCCTTGCCTACGAAAGTTTGGGTGGACTCCCACCATGACCTCAACCCAGTGAGGATGGAAGGCATTGTAATGGCTAACAGCAACCCCAACTAGGTTTACCTGCCTCTCTGCCACCAAAACGGTAGGAACACGCTCACTACCCCACTGCTCAACCCAGTTTTCATACCAATCCTCATAGCCATCCCTATCGACTTGAAAGACCTGCTTAACAAATTGTTTTACGCGGGGAATCTCATCTTGAGTGATGCTACGAAGCGTAAACTGATCCACTGAGGACATAGCGCGTTTCTACTAGCAAAGTTTCTTTATACGATACCGTTGGCAAATCGGTTAGAGAAAAACAAGAACCTTTGAGTTCCCTATGTTTGGTTCAATTAGTATCCCGACGACCAATTAAACTGTCCTTGCTGTGATTAAGGTTCAGCACTTAGTGATTTTTCTCTGACGAATTCACCAACGGTATCCGTGTCCTGTCCCCATCCCGCGATCGCCTGCATCAAGTGCTAAACGTAGAGCCTCGACTTCAGCCTACGATGAAGCATTCGGGAAGCGATCGCACTTTGCTCCTGCTCGTTTAGGTAGAGAGAGCGGGATTGAGCTGTTGGTTGGTCAACCTCAGGAAAGAACTGGTTGTCAGAGCGCTGGCTTGAACATGATTCAGAGTCATCAAAGTTTCGCCTGTGCTGTTGAGTTTGATCCAGGTGCTGCTGGCATTAACCTCAGTGCCCTGGGTAATCATGAGTTGATCGAACGTGAGACCCTTGCCGAGTCCAAGACGGTCTTGCCCCAGGGTGAAGTCCAGCACAATGTCTCGACTCTCCCCAGTGAGAGCAAAAATGTCACTGCCTAAGCCACCAGAAAGAGTGTTAATGCCAGTGCCACCCACCAGTAAGTCATCGCCTGCACCACCAACGAGGAAATCATCCCAGTCTTGACCATAGAGAAAGTCATTGCCAGCGTCACCAGTTAGAGTATCGCTTCCAAAGCCACCGACCAGGGTGTCGTTACCAGCGCCGCCGCGCAGGATGTCGTTACCACTCAAGCCCCAAAGCGTATCGTTGCCACCCTGACCATTGATGACATCATCTGATTGCTCAAACCCCTTGGTGGTGTTGTCGAGGTCATTCAGGAACGTGACCCGATTTTTGCCAAGGTTAGGCAGGATTTGGTCGAATTGCCAGTTCGCATCAAAAACATCAAAACTATCCTGAATGGCTGTCTCACTATCAAAGAGAATATTGCCCAGTGCGGCTGTTCCTGGCACTTCAGGACTAAAGTTATCCAGATCTTCTAACTTGAAGTTTTGCAAGGTGACCTGAGTGTTTGTCACTCCTTCAAACGAGATGACGAGATTGCTCCCTTCCTGGGTCAGAAGCATGTTTTTAGCCGTTAAGCCTGTTCCCTCAAATTTGAGAGTATCGATTTCTGCAACAACGGCTGGAGTTTGTCGGTTCTTTGCACCCATGCCGCCAAAGTCAGTGATCGTATCAAAACCCTCTTCACGTCGCAAGATGAAGCGATCGCGTCCGCCACCACCCGACAGCGCATCATTGCCAATGCCACCATCAATGCGGTCATTGCCAGCGCCACCATTGATTCGGTCGTTGCCCAAGCCGCCTATCAGCGTGTCAGTACCGCTATTGCCGAACAACGTATCATTGCCAGCGCCACCGTCCAACAAATCGTCTCCAGCTTCGCCTGAAAGCACGTCATCACCAGTGCCACCCCCTACAGTGTCGTTGCCGGCACGACCAAAAACAGTATCGTTACCTGCACCTGCCAGGATCAGGTTGTCTCCAGCATTGCCCGTGAAGAAGTCGTTGAAGGCAGAGCCAACCGCATTTTCGATGTTGATGAGTTGGTCTCTGTTGCCCCAGCCATCGATTGCCGCTGTCGCTTCCAGATTCACCGCGACCGCGTTCGGGTCAAACTGGTAGCTAATGGTGTCGCTGCCTGTTCCACCGTCTAAGCTATCGTTACCTGCGTTACCGATTAGCAGATCATTTCCTGCCAATCCCTGGATTACGTTGGCGATGTCGCTACCGATCAGGATATCGGCAAGTTGCGAACCGATCACGTTCTCGATAGTTTGCAAGCTGTCTGTGGTGCCAAAGCCATCCAGGGCTGTATTGGCGGCGATCGTAAAGGGTAGCAGTCCTGGAGGGGCTTCGCTGCTGTAGCTAATGGAGTTCAGGTTAACCACGACTCCGGCGGGTGACGTTTGGTAGAGCACCGTGTCGTCGCCGCTGCCGCCATCAATCGCGTCGTTGCCCGCATCGCCACTTAGTAAGTCATTGCCTGCGTCGCCATTGAGTATATCGTTACCGTTGCCGCCTGCTAAGGAGTCATTCCCGGTCTCGCCAAACAGGCGATCGTCGCCGTCTGCTCCCGCTAAGGAGTCGTTGCCTTCGCCGCCCACCAACAGGTCACTGCCAGCCTCGCCAAACAGTTGGTCGTTGCCCGTGCCACCGTTAAGGGTGTCATTGTCATCACCACCGAACAGTTGATCGTTGCCAGCTTCGCCAAACAGGCGATCGTTGCCTGTGCCGCCCTCCAAAGTATCGTCGCCGACTCCAGCTAACAGCAAATCGTTGTCCTCTCCTCCATTCAAGAAGTCGTTGCCGTTGCCGCCTTGCAATTGGTCAGCCCCAGCTTCGCCAAACAAGCGATCGTTGCCATCATCACCATTGAGCAGGTCTGCGCCTGCGCCGCCAAACAGTTGGTCGTTGCCTGACTCCCCTGCCAATGTGTCGTTACCCACACCGCCAAACAGTTGGTCATCGCCTACACCACCCAATAGTTGGTCGTTGCCCGCATCACCGTTCAACGTGTCGTTACCCTCCTGCCCATAGAGGAAGTCATCCTCGTCATTACCAAAGAGTTGGTCGTTGCCTGTGCCACCTTCCAAAACATCACTGCCCGTATCACCGAGGAGTTGGTCATTGCCCTCGCCGCCGTAGAGCAGGTCTTCGCCTGTACCGCCGTTAAGAGTGTCATTGCCGTCACCACCCTCTAAGTTGTCGTTGCCGGCTTCACCGAAGAGGGCATCGTTGCCAGCACCACCCAGGAAGGTATCGTCACCGTCGCCACCCTCCAGTCGATCGTCTCCAAGGCGACCTTCGAGGAAATCATCACCGCTGCCGCCGATCAAGGTATCATTCCCGTCGCCACCGTCCAGAGCATCGTCTCCGGTTTGCCCTAAAAGCAGGTCGTTACCATCCCCACCTGATAAGCGATCGTTGCCTGTACCACCGTTTAGTGTGTCGTTACCCTCACGTCCATCTAGAAAATCATCACCACTCAAACCCCAGAGATAGTTGGCTTGAGCATCCCCGGTGAGCCGATCGTTAAATTCGGAGCCTTCCAGGTTCTCGATTTGAGTGAAAACGTCACCGTTAGCGTCGCCGCTGGTACCTCTGGCGATTGTCAAGTTAGCAGTGACACCAGACAATGCTGTGAAATAAGAGGCGGTGTCAATGCCATTGCCGCCGTTGAGCGAGTCAGCCCCGGCTCCACCGACTAGTTTGTCATCGCCGTCTTCACCCAAGAGCGTATCAGCGCCGTCGTTGCCAAACATGAGGTCGTTGCCACTGCGGGCTTCGATGCGGTCGTTACCGCTGCCGCCGAAGAGAATGTTGTCTTGAGCGTCCCCGACGATCGTGTCATTGCCCTGCGACCCAACCACATCTCGGAAGTTACGGAGAATATCCACATTGCCGAAGCCGTCGATCGCTCTTCCTTCCTCCAGATTGATGAATGCTGATCCTGGATCACGGCGATAGCTAACGACGTTAATACCTGTACCACCGTCCAGCGTGTCATTACCAGCATTGCCAATTACTAGGTCGTTTCCGGCTCCAGCCAGGATATCATTTTCAGTTGCGTTACCAATCAAAACGTCGTTGAAGTCTGAGCCAATGATGTTTTCCAGGTTTTGCAGGGTGTCTGTTGTGCCGAAGCCATCGGTGGCAGATCCAGCAGCGATCGCAAAAGTAGGTTCGGGATCAACCGTGCCGCCTGGATTGCTATAGCTGTTGGTTTCGTCAATGTTGACCACAACGCCAGTCGGAGCGTTGGCATAGCTGACGGTATCAATATCATTACCGCCATCAATCAAATCGTTGCCTGCATCGCCCACCAGAAAATCGTTGCCCGCATCACCTACTAGCTGGTCATCGCCTGCGCCGCCGCTAAGCGTGTCATCACCGGCTTCGCCAAAGAGTTGGTCATTGCCACCTTTACCGTCAATGATGTCGTTACCACTGCCAGCAAGGATAAGGTTAGCTTGGTTGTCACCCACCAAGCGATCAGCGAACTCAGAGCCAATAACATTTTCAATGTTTCTGAGCGTGTCCACTCCACCGAAGCCATCTGAAGCCGTGCCAAGTTCTAAGGAGACAGAAACCGCACCAGGAGCATAGCGGTAATTGAGTGTATCAATATCGTCGCCCCCGTCTAAAGCGTCATTGCCAGCATCTCCCAAGAATTCGTCATTGCCAGCTTCGCCAAAGAGTTGGTCATTACCATCTTTACCGTCAATGATGTCATTACCTTTTCCGGCGAGAATGATGTTAACTTGGCTGTTACCCGTGAGGCGATCGGCGAACTCAGAACCAACAATGTTTTCAATGTTCTTTAGAGTATCCAGTCCACCTGAGCCATCCGATGCAGTTTCAAATTCCAAGGAAACTAAAACCGCACTCGGATCATAGCGGTAACTGGCTGTATCAATGCCATCACCACCATCTAGCGTGTCATTTCCCGCATTGCCAATCAAAACATCACTGCCTCCTAGTCCTGCAATCGCGTTGTTTTGACTATTACCGATTAGGATATCAGCGAGGTTGGAACCTAGGATTCCTTCCAGATTTAATAATGTATCGGTTGTGCTATAACCATCCTGAGCTTTTCCAGCCGCAATCTCAAATGATGGTTCTAGATCCGAAGAATAAGCTTGATGGCTATATCCAGTTGTTGTGTCAAGATTGACGACTACTCCTTTAGGGGAGTAGAGGTAGGAAGCTACGTCAGTACCGGCACCACCGTCAATGGTGTCGTTTCCAGCTCCACCAATCAGCAGATCGTTATTCGCACCGCCATCAAGGAAATCATCACCATCTTTGCTGTCTTTGCCTATATCACCCCCATATAGAATATCCTGACCTTCTCCACCGTAGAGGAAGTCACCTTGGTTGCCGCCATTCAGTAGGTCATTTCCGCTGTCACCCCAAAGCTTATCAACACCATCGCCTCCATAGAGTTCGTCAGAATTATTACCTCCATGCAATTCATCATTGCCTTTATTTCCAAAGAGCTTATCATTATCATTATCTCCGTAAAGAAAATCGCCTTGATTTCCACCGCTGAGATAGTCGTTGCCAGCTCCCCCATGTAACTCCGCTGATACATTAGCAGAAACAATAATTTTGTCTTTTCCGGTGTCAGCAAAAGCAACAATATTAGCAACGTTGCTGTAAGAATCTTGTTGACCAAAAGCAGTCACACTGAAGTCTGAATTGAGCGTGAATTCCTCATCAATTACATTCTTGCTTACATTGCGTTTTGCACGATCGCTCTCTGCTCCCATATTAAAACGCAACTCACGAGTAGCTGCATCATAGGTAGCAAGATTAGGCTTGAACTGTGCAGTATTTCCTGCGCCACCGCTGTTGCCAAAAGTAAAAATGTTGATCCTTGGTCCAAATTCAAATTTATACGTTTCAACTAACTTTTCAAAATCACCTGTAACAGCGCTCAGAAAAGCCTTGACTGGATTCAAAGTAATATGCTCTGCATATCCAGTTAGTCCTGCGGTAACAGCACCTGTTGCGTTAAACTTACCGTTACCGCTACTGAATTCGTTGGACAATTCAGCATAGCGTAGCTGTGAACCTTGACCGGGGAGGAAAAACTTAACATCACCACTAACATCAAATTTTACTGACGCTTTAGCAACATTCTCTATCCCGACGTTAGCAGATGCGTAAAGCTCTGAGTGAAGATTGAAGACTTCCTTGCTACGATCAAGATAAAATCCGTTTAACAAGTTATCACTAGTAATACCAAAAGAGTCGTAACCGATCGTTAGTCCAGGACTTCCAAAATTGATTTCCGCTCCAAGCTCAGCATAGATAGGAACTGGAATTGGAACCGGAATTGGAATTATCTGAGTGTAGTTAAAGTTAGCCTTCAAACCAGGAGTTGAATACTCGATCAGCTTTACATCAGATTTGCCAAGAAAAAGATTAAATGCTGTAGTTGGTGTTTCAAGAAACGGTAAACTGAAACGATTTCCAGTCAAGGATTTTATCTTAGGGATAAATTCATTTAGACCTTGCTGGTTGAGCGGGCTGGTTGAAGAAGCTGAAGGGCTTATGATGTCGCCATTTGCTGAGAGGCTAAATTCACCTAGATCAATGAAACCACTGGAAGCTGACTGAGCTGATTTTACGGCATTAGTAACGCTTGAGAAAGCATTGATAGTCTCTATCAACCCTGCATCGATAGTTTTATCATATTGCTTAGCGAGACTAAGTAAATTGATCTCAACACCAAAATCGTCTAGCCCAGGAATGTTTGTAGTTAGAACCTTGACAATGGGATCAAAAGGGCGCAATACATCAGAAACGGGTTTGAAGAAAGGTTCAATTAAATTATCGAAGAAAGAGCTAGTGTCGAGTTGGACTTTTTTGAAACCAGCAGATGTTTGAGAAGGATTAGTGAGTGACCAGTCCAAATACAGATCACCCCGAAGATCTGGTAATCCCTTTCCAAAAGCTGTACTCAACGTTTCATTAAAGTTGACCTTGAATTCGCCATTTGATTCAACAATGTACTGTCGATCAATACCAAAAATAGAGTCTAGCTGATTATCTAGGCTATCAAGAGTTTGTTTGACGAATGCATCATCAGATGTTGAAGTGAGCTTTTGCTCTGCGTCATTAATTGCTTTCTCAAAGCCAGAGAATTTAGGATTCTTTCCTAACGAAGTATCTAATTTCTTAAGCAAACCCTCAAGATTCTGTAGCCCCTGGTCAATTTGTTCTGATGCTGGCATCTTCTTTCTCCTTGACTAAATTAGTTTTTACCTTGAGTAAAGCCCTAATTAAATTGCTCAAGATTCAATCCGCACTTGAATTACCGAGCGTTCTGACAAGCTTGCACAGCAGCAGCTTCGCTGATTGCAGTTCTCACCGTTTGAAGTTGCCAACCGCCAAAACCATCTTCCCGACTCAACTGGCTACAATAGCTGCGAGTGCAAACCAGTCGTTGTTCGTACATCAGCTTTTTCATACAATCCGCGATCGCCTGTGGAGAACCGCCAATCCGCGGTTGCGGTTGGTAAATGACTGAAGGCTGTGCGGGTGGAGCGGAAGCTGGAGCTGGCGAAGCTGGGCAACCAAAGGGCGTGCAGGGAGAGGCACCAGGATTCGGACAACCAAACGGATTACAGGCTCCGGCACCGGGTTGAGAGCAGCCAAAGGCATTGCAGTTTTGGGCAACTGAAGGCTGTATTTGTGTGAATAAAGTTAGAGTGGCACCGAGGACACCGACTGTTAGCACTTTACTAATCGTTCCTGACAAAAATTCACGCTTGGGTGATCGATTCATCTTTAATCCTCATTCCGGTTTACTGAAAGCGTTCAGTAGATGCTCAACCCGTTGAAGATTTTTAGCAGCTTGCCTGCAACTGTCATCTTCGATGCTTCAATTTGCCCTACAAGGCTTGCAGAAATTATCACGATGCCTAGAGCAGCTTGTACTACAAAGGTGAGATCACTTTATCTACTAGGTCGTAAGCTTGTCAGTCGGAAAAGGTCTGGTAAAAGTCGGAGCAAAGCCAGGTTAAAAGTTTAAGAATCATCTGTCAGTGCCGCAAATTAAGGGAGAGCTGTAGTAAAAGTTGAAAAAAGCTGATAAAACGTTCGTTCCAACCAACAGGTTGGCTGTGGTCAAACACAAGCGTGTTTGACCACAAAATACAGAACGGTGCACCATATTCACTTGTAATTCACCAAGGGCAGCATCTATGACCGTTGAAGAGGCGATCGCACTGGTTGAGCAACTACTGGAGCGGGGAAAACTAACCAAAGCGCAGGAAGCTGTCTTTAGCGGTACATGGGAAGAGAAGACCTACGCTCAAATTGCTGCCAAAGCTGGTTATGACAACGGTCATATTAAAGATGTCGGAGCAGATCTCTGGCGATCGCTCACAACCGCTTTGGGAGAAAAGGTCACAAAGCAAAATCTGCACGGTGTGATCAAGCGAACCGCCAAGCTGAGACTGGCGATCGATCCATCTGTATTGCTTCAGACTTCTACCTCAGAGCAAGCTCACGTTGACTGGGGTGAAGCGATCGATGTATCCCGCTTCTACGGTCGCACCAACGAGCTGCACACCTTAAGCCAATGGTTGCTGCAGGAAGGGTATCGTCTCGTTGCTCTACTGGGCATGGGTGGGATGGGCAAGACAGCCTTGTCAGTCAGACTGACCGACAAGATTCAGGGTGAGTTTCAACTGGTCATTTGGCGATCGCTGCGGAATGCTCCCCCGCTCGATGAACTCCTCACTAATTTGCTTCAGTTCCTAGCGCGCCAACAGGTCATTGCTTTACCGTCGACCGCTGAGGGCAAAGTGGCGCTGCTGGTATCCTACCTTCAGCAAACACGCTGTTTAGTTGTATTGGACAACTTTGAAGCCGTTTTGGAGGGCGGCATTCAGTCGGGAACTTACAAAGCTGGCTATGAAGGCTATGGTCGTTTGCTCCATCAGGTGGGCGAGATCACTCACCGAAGTTGTTTCGTGCTGACCAGTCGCGAAAAGCCTAGGGAAGTCGCAACGCTAGAAGGCGTGCATTCAACGGTGCGATCGCTCATTGTCACCGGACTCACTCTAGCCGAAGGACAAGCAATTTTTCAGGATAGAGATTGCACAGGTAGGAATGAAGCGGCATGGCAGTCCATCATTAATCACTACGCAGGCAACCCGCTGGCATTGAAAATTGTCGCTTCCGCAATTCAGGAGTTGTTTGGTGGCGATGTCGATCAATTCATCCCCTACTTAAGGCAGGGACGGTTGCAGTTTGGCGATCTCGCCGATCTTCTGGATCGCCAGTATGCACGATTGACGACACCGGAACAGCACATCCTTTACTGGCTCTGTATTGGTCGAGAACCCGTTTCGTTGTCGGAGCTAGAGCACGATGTCGTTTCAGAGTCAATCAAGCGCCAGCTTCTGGATATCCTGACCTCATTAGTGAGGCGCTGTCTGGTGGAGCGGACTGAGCAGGGGTGGTCTCTCCAACCTGTCGTCATGGAATATATCAGCGAGAAGTTCATTGCCCAAATTTGTCTAGAGATCACTCAGCAGGAACTAGCCTTATTCAAAAGCCATGCCTTAATCAAAGCAACCGCAAAAGACTACGTGAGGCAGACCCAAGTTCGCCTGCTTTTGCAAGTGATCGTCAGTCAGCTGATTGATCAACTTGGCAACCAGAAAAGTTTAGAGTTTTACTTGACGCAAATTCTGGCTCAACTGCGGCAAAAACCAACGCTACCGCCTAATTATGCGGCTGGAAACTTGCTCAATTTGCTGTGCTGTTTACAAACCGATCTCACTGGCTATAACTTTGCTCAGCTAACTGTTTGGCAAGCCTATCTTCAAGATGTGAATCTACCGGAAGTGAATTTTGCCGGAGCCGATTTGAGCCGCTCTGTCTTTGCAGAATTGTTTTCTGGCGTCATTACCCTGGGGTTTAGCCCGGATGGGACACTCCTCGCGACCGCAGACTCCCGCTATGAAATTCAAGTCTGGGAAGTTGCCAGCGGTAAACATCTCATAACCCTGAGAGGGCATCAGAGCTGGATTTGGTCGCTCGTTTTTAGCCCCCGTGCACAACTTCTGGTCAGCGGCAGCGATGACTACTCCATTAAAATATGGAATCTTCGGACTGAGCAGTGTCTTCAAACTCGTAAGGGACCGCCGAATCTACTCAATGCGATTTGTTTTGCCGATTCACTACTTGGCGAAGCAGATGCTGAAAGTGTGTCAATCTTAGGTCAAGCTTCAGAAAGCTGGCATCCAGCACTCTTGGCTCAGCAGATTGAAGCGCTACAGGGACGCAATTTTCTGGTGCGCTCGCTGACTTACAGTCCTGATTCTCATTTGTTGGCTTTGAGCACTCAAGCTTCAACCATCAATCTCTGGAATATTCAGACGGGCGAGTGTTACCAGACGTTTAGCGGACACAACGCTTTTGCGCGGTTACTGAAATTCAGTCCTGATGGCACCGTCTTAGCAAGTAGCAACTACGACGAAGACCAAGCCAGCTATACGCCTGAGATTAAGCTTTGGGATGTTAAAACAGGGATCTGCCAACTGACGCTGCATGGGCATACTCGTATGGTGAATGATTTTGCCTTTAGTGCGTCTGGTCAATGGCTGGTGTCTGCTAGCAGCGATCAAACACTCAAGCTTTGGAATCTACAGACAGGCGACTGCGTTAGAACCTTCCTCGGTCACTCCAATCGAGTACTGAGTGTGGCGTTTACACCCGATGATCAGTCGTTAGCCAGCGGGGGGGACGATCGCACGATTAAGCTTTGGCACATCCGAACGGGGCAATGCGTTAAAACCTTGCAGGGATACACCAACGCGATTTACTCAATGTCGATGTCGCTTGATCGTCAGGTGCTTGCTACGTCCCATGAAGACGAGTCGGTCAAATTATGGGATGTCACGACCGGAAGCGTCTTCAGAACTTTACACGGGCATGTGAACCGCGTTTGGTGTACGGCTTTTCCCGCTCAGCGAGATCATAATGCTGGTGATGAAAATCAAGCAGTTAACAATCTGTTGGCAAGTAGTGGCGCTGACTACAGTGTGAAGCTCTGGAATTGGCAGACTGGGCACTGTCTAAGAACCTTACAAGAACACACCAACTGGGTCTGGACAGTTGTTTTTAGCCCCAATGGGCAGCTACTTGCTAGTGGAAGTTTGGACCGTACCATCAAGCTCTGGAATGTCCAAACAGGTGAGTGTGTCAGAACCTTTCAGGAACAAAACAGTGCCATTATGCCAGTCCTCTTTAGCTCTAATGGACAACACTTAATGAGCGGAGATTACGGTGGCATGGTGAGGCAATGGGATGTACGGACAGGCAGGTGCCTGAAACACTGGCAGGCGCACGAGGGGCGAATTTTTGCAATTGCTCTTCACCCTACCCAACTTCAGCTTGCCAGTGGTGGCAATGACCAGCACATTCGGTTGTGGGATCTGCAGACGGGACACTGCTTGAAAACGTTTCAAGGGCATACGGCTGCGGTTTCAGCCATCCGATTTTCCTCAGATGGACAACAACTTATAAGCGCCAGCTTTGATCAAACCATCAGAATTTGGGATCTTGCTACCGAACAATGTGTGCAAACGCTGCTGGGACATCAAAGTGTCGTTTCATCTATTGTTGACGACACAGTATTGTTCAGTAGTAGTGTTGATGAAACCATTCGCCTGTGGGACTTGAACACTGGAAACTGCCTGAAGACATTTATCACTCCACGCCCCTATGAAGGCATGAACATCACTGGGGCGATTGGACTAACCGAAGCTGAAGTCGCAACATTGAAAGCGCTGGGTGCGATCGAGGTTGCTTGAGGAGGCGCTCGATGTGAATCTACTTGTAGAGTGCTGTAGGAGCAGGAGGGGAACATTCTCCAGCAACCCACTTACACTGCTTACTGACGAGACTGTAAAATCCTCGCTCCGATGTTGATCTGCACCAAACGGTAGAGTTCGTCCGAGGGCTTGGCATCACTCGGTCCACTGCACAGCCCTACCAAATTCCTCACAATTTGAATCGGTGTCACAAGCAACCCCCACGGAAAGCCCCACCAGCCCAGCAACAGTGCAAGCAAGCTGTCTTTCACTTGCTCAAGGCGTCCACACTGACGGCAACAAATATGTGGTCTACTACTCCAAGTCGTCAGCACCAGTGCCGACCAGATGCGGTGCGAGGTATGCACATCAACCGGACCGGGACCCTGACAACGAGGGCAAGCAGCTTGATGCAGTGTTCTTACCTGCTCTCTTAAATAGTCCTCCGGAATCTGATCGATCGCCGCTAGTGAGTAACCCTTGCGTTGGCAGGTGCGATTACAGAATCTATAGCGATCAGCGCGAACGCCACCGAACAAAATCGTGGTGCCACAATAGTCACACTTTGCCATACTGCTACCTCAAAATTCAATGCTTGGAACTGATGGTTTCACCAGCTACTGCAAAACCAGGGGATGAGTTAAACTCCAGCGCCTACCTGAACGGTTACGCATGCTGAGAAATTTTCAAATTTAGAAGTTGCTGCATTCAACCTAATCTTCATATCCCTGCTTCGTCAGTCGGAAGAAGGTCGGGAAAGAGTCAGATCCACACCACATATAATTCAGCCTCTAATTACTGCGAGTGAGTTTAGACAGAGAGTGGATGATACTTCTACTCATCTCCTTATTGGCTGTAAGTCATTGTCAGTTCAGCAGAGGCACAAGTAGAATCTCAACTTATGTCCATCTGAGCAAGCACTGTCGGTTGAGCGATCGCGTTGGTCTCTTGCCCCCTGAGCAGAAGTGCAACGTGGAATGGGGCTTTCAGCCGCTCAAACCGGGTAAATTGGCCTCTGTACTACCGCTTTCTGAGTCCAAAAAGTCCAAAACCAGTCCAGAGCCACTAGTACACCCCAAAAAACGGGTTCTCTGCGACCATTTACAGCACTGTTTCAAGCGGCGATCGCGTGCCGCTCTCAATCAACCATGTTTACTCGTGATCACGCCTGATGAGAGTGCACCTTCTCGATTGTGCAACAGCAGCATGGTGAAAAAGCAGCAGAGGGCACTCATGCGAGGAGCAGCGCTAAGGTAGAAGGCGAAGACGTGAGTGTCCCTGAGCCACCTGAAGTGGCTCGGCATGGACAAACAGCACAAGACCTTGGGATGAGACATGGCAACGACAAAAATGAGAAAGACGCCTGGTTGTTAGATGACAATGAGCATGACGAGTAAAGGTCGGACGCAAATTCCGGTGTGGCAAATAGTCGCCTTGCGCGCTCAGGGCTGCTCTGATGCCAATTTGCTCAACGACTACCCACAGTTGACCCGAGACGACTTGAAAGCGGTCCACACCTACTATGCTCAGCACCCCGAAGAAATCGACGCGGCGATCGCAGCTGAGGCTGCAGAGAGCTAACACCTGTGTGCGGTGCTAGCCTCAATCCGGCACGACCTCAGCTTTGGTGACGACTGCGAAGCAGCGCTTACCTCTGACCTGATAGAACAATAGAGGCTTTGGTGAGGACGAGACAGAGAAGGCAGGCTCTAATCTCTGCTGTAAGCTGTGAGTATGCGCTCACAGCAGCCGGCTTCCTGAATACGGTCAAAAATTTCCACTTCATAACCATCGAAGCACTGGCCTTTGAACGTGCAAGGTAAGTCTAATAACAGCCTTTTGATGTCTCTTTTTGTGTAGCGAGCGCTAAGTTGCCACTCGACGCCACATGCCCACTCCCACATGGTATAAAGCATATTCAATGCGTCTAGAAACTCTAGCGTGAGCGCAAAATCATTGACCTGAACAATCGTCAGGTTATAAGCATTGTGCTTAAAGCCTTTTTCATAATTTTCTAGCCACTGCTCAGCTGAGCCAAAAAGATCGCAGTCTTGAATAATCCGACCATGATCACGTTCTACAAGGAAGCATAGAGACGTGTCACCGTCGCCAACCTCTGTCTGTGAGAGGTTTTTGTTGGGAGCCACAAAGTACCAACCATAAGGTTTCTCAATGACGGCTTGCTCCACAAAAAAGCGATTGGAGCCGATGTACTCCTCAGCAAGCTGCTTCGCGTCTTCAAAATCAAGCATGGGTGAAGCGTTGTAGAGCATACCCCCACTATTCCCTGAGCAAAGTGGAAATCCGTACACTCATGATTCATTTGGAAAAGTCGGCCTCGCTACGGCTCTGCATTTAATCCTGCAGGGTTCAGAAGAGCTCATCGTGGCCCTATTGCCGGGCCCGCAGCCCTACTGCGGTCAGTGCAGCTTCCCCTTCGACTACTTTAG
>NZ_JCACKR010000130.1:0-28192 GCF_059505485.1 Stenomitos rutilans | reverse complement strand
CTGCAATCATCAAGACTTTCCGCCGATAAGCCCTTACTTCTGTCAGTCAATCAGGTGTGTTAGCACGTATCGCTGCGCCCATTTTGTCCCCATAGATGTCATAGAGTTGAGCCAAGCTTTGAATGCCCAGGATGAAGCAGGCTCCATTAGAACGGTATTCGTTAATCCATTGTGGTAAACGTTCGCGTAGCGTGCCGAAGGCATTCGAGCTTGATCGAGGGCAACTCGTCTAAAGAGATAATCAGCGGGTCTTTGCGGGGTGTGCTGAGATTGCCCACAATCATTAGGTGAATTGCAGCAGCCAGTAGCGGACCCACCACACTGCGACGCTCATCATCCAACTTGAATACTACGATCTCTCGCCCTTCCAAGCGAGTTGGAATCGTGGATTTGCCAATAAAGGCTCGGAGCAGGTCTGCTTGAATGAACGATGAGAAGGTGCCTGCGGCGGTCGTTAGGATACCAGAGATTGTTTTTTCAGCGTCCTTCGCACTGAGGAACTGTACAAAAGAGGTAGCGACCCATTCATCTAACTGTTTGGATTGCACCGCATAATCGATTCGATGCACCAAGTTAGGCAGGCGCAACACGGCGTAGAGCATTGCCATATCGGGATAGCGAGAACCTTTGACCAGTTGTAGCAATGCCTTTGCCAGCAAGTCTCCTGCCTTGGTGAAGAATTCATCGCTCCGCCCGCCATCGCCCTCTCTGGCGTTACGATTAATGACTTTACCAATCTCCCCTGCCATTACTCCATCTCGCGCATCCCGCATGTAATCCAACGGGTTAATCACGCCACTGAAGGCTTCTCCTGGTGCAAAGACTCTGACCTGATACCCATATCGCGCTGCCAGGGGTGCATGGAGGCGCATCTGATCCCCCTTTTTGTCGTAGAGCAGAATGGGAAAGCCCTGTTGCATAGCACTTTCCAGCATTCGATCGATTGTGGAATAAGTCTTTCCAGAGCCAGGAGCGCCAATGACCAATGTACCTCGTTCAGAACTGGGAAACCAAACCGTTGGGGATGCTCCCAATGTGGTTTGTATTGTTGTTATCACCCCGCGCCATGCTCCTTTTGCCCAATAACGAGGTGTGCCAGACCAGAGCGTTACTTTGTTGTGTTTGCGTTCCCGGATTTGTTTAAGTGAGAGGCCGGTTGCAGCGAGTTTCTCCGCTGTGCCACACAGTTTGCCCGTAGTAATTTTGCCCTTACTCGATCCACTGATGCGGAGCAGCAATAATACGACCACCAACCCACCCAGCATCATCCAGCCCTGGGGAGTGTTGTATTGCTGAAACATTTTGCCAAAGTCGATCGCTGCCAATGGTTGGGAATAGGACGGCACCTGCATCAAAGCAGTAGATGTAGGGCTTTTACTGCCAGCAAGGGAGTTCCAATGGGTCGGCAAGGGGAGAGACATAGCAAAAGGCTGAGATTCTAGCAGAAATTCTAACGATTGCAGGTCGATGAGTGGATCAGCTACCTGGATATTTTTTAGGGGGTGAGGCAATGCGATAGCTTGCGCTGACTTGTCAGTTCGCGATTTCCCAAGGCTCAATACCCAAATTCTGTTTCAGATAGCGTCTCAGGCTAACGCCTCAGCGTTGGGATAATTCATTTGGCTGCACTGCAATGGTTAAACCAACGAACTCTAGAAATAGCTCTACCAGCACTGCCAGAACGGGTGCTAAGACAGCTACTCCCAAATCACCAAAATCAACTGCGGCAACCAACTCTCGTGCGGCTCGAACCGACAGGACGGAGCCAGAAGACTTTGAGGTTGACACAGACCTACTCAGCGATGTCTACAATCAGGTGCGCCGACCGCAGTTGCCCTACGGCATTGTGGTTAATGATAAGCCAGCCGGGATTCTGATTCCGATCGATCAGTTGGAAAAGGCGGGCTGGCTTGCCATGCCGGATGAAGATGACCTCACGACGGTTACTTTCACTGAAGATGTGACGGGTCTTTTGATTACGGAAGCCCGGTTGCTCGTGCTGGCATTTGTGCCCGAATACATTCGCTACAAGTCGGATGTGGAAGACCTGGGCGGTACGGTTGTTGGACTCTACGATGAGTACCGCAATAGCCTGGACAAGAAATCGATGGATGTCTGCTCAGAACATGCGCTGCTGTTTCTGGATGAGGATAATCAACCCCTGCATACGATGCCGTTCGCGTAGCGTGCCGTAGGCATTCGTCGTGCGATTCAAAAATGTCGCACTCTGGAGCTTTAAATCAGCCCGTGAGGAGTTCTACCGTGCGCTGGAAAAAACATTCGCTGACTACTTCAATGTGCCTTTCAGCGGCAAGAACGATCGATGGCGGAGTTTGGGAGTGTTGGAGGTGGAGTTTAAAGCCGTTAAGGAAGGGGAGGGCAAGAACAAACACGACTGCTGTAAGACGGTGGCATATACCAAACCGACGATCGAAACCCTGCCTCTCCTCTATTTGGGCACTCCTACGGCAAAGGCGCTGATCTGGCAGCAGCATGATGCGATCGCTGGATTTACGGAACATCAGTCTTTGCCTGCCTTGCCAGGAGAGGTAGAAGCTGTGGAAGTTGAGGTATTGCCGCCTCATAAGAATGGTGTGACTGCCAAAACCTTGAATACAAAATCTTCTAAACCTCCACGAAAGATCAAACCAATTGAGGAGGATGAAGACTTTCTAGATGACTTGGAGGACTCAGATGCAGAGTTAAACGATGAAGACTTTGATTTTGAGGATGACGACGAGGAATAGTTCAAGCCGTCTTCCTGAATTGTATTACCAGTTTCTGCTATTGCTAGTTTTAGCAATAGCAGATCTCACCATAAAAGATTATTGAACAACTGCATTTAGATTTACTAAGTTTGACGTATTGACATTTTATGAATCTGCATTCATTATATTTAGTGAATATAAATTCATAAAAACTACATGTCAAGAAAAGTTAAGGAGGCGCTTGGAAGACCTCGAGAGTTTGATCGAGATACTGTTCTAACACAGGCAATGCATGTATTTTGGAATTCTGGATTTTCTAGGACAACATATGCCTCCCTCGAACAGGCAACAGGGTTGCATCGTCAAAGCCTTGTGTACGCATTTGGCGATAAGGAATCTCTGTTTTATCAAGCCTTGAGTCATTATGCTGAAACTCAGGTGCAATCAATTATCAATCAGTTGGAAGCGCCAGGATCTCCCCTCAAAAATATTCGTGCAGCATTTGCCGAATGGCTTGAAGATGCACAGCGAGAAACTACATCAGGATGTTTGTTTGTGAATACATCTGCGGAAATTGGTCAGTCTGATCCTAAGGTTGCTCAAATTATTGAAACTGCAACAAAACGTCTCATTCAGGCATTTGAGCAAGTAATTGAGGCAGGTCAGACTCAAGGCGAGATTACCGTAACCATTTCAGCTATTGACTTAGCTCAACAGGCTGTCGCGGTTGGCGATGGGGTTTTACTGCGAAGACGGGTTAGTAACGATCCATCCTTTGCTGAAGCAGTGTTCCGAGCCTTTCTTGCCTCGATCGAATGTCGTGATTTGTAATCATCACGGAGATTTGCACATTTAGAAAACTGATTAATTCAGCAGCAATACTCGATAAGAGTTTGCTCCATCAAATTTATGAATGTAGATTCATAAAAAGTGTTTCATGTTTACGGATACGTTTTTCAAGGAGCTGAGGATATGCAATTAAATTGGAGCAGTTGGCAAGAATTCAGAGCTGTGCAACAAGAACTGGTGTTGCCGACTGGTGCCGCAGCCCACATTCCAGTCACAATTCGGTACATCGATAGCGGGGAGGCGAAGTTTGGCACCATTCTATTGATGCACGGTATACCGACTTGGGGGTACCTCTACCATGCGGTGATTCCAATCCTAGTACAGGCGGGTTATCGGGTTCTAGCACCGGATTTTCTCGGTCATGGCTGGTCAGATCGTCGCGATCGCTTTGATCGATCGTTCCAAGACCAAGCACGCATGATTGTTGCTTTGCTTGCAGCCATTGGCCTTGAACAGGTGGATGTTGTGGGTCACGATACGGGGGGTGCAGTCGCCCTGATTTTAGCAATCGAGCACCCAGAGGTTGTCAATCGACTGATCATCACAAATTCCGTTTGCTATGACCGCTTTGACGATGACATGCTCGATTTTGGACATCCTCTGCGCTGGAAAACACGCTCAATTGTAGATTTGGTTGAAGCCCTTGAAGCCAGCCTCGCAGCAGGCCTTTCAAATAAAAGCCGACTCACCCCAGACTTTCGAGCGGGAATCATCGCACCTTGGTCGGATGAAGAAGGTAAACTAAGCCTACTTCGCAATGCGTCTGCCCTCAATGCCAATCAAACAATGGCACTGGTGGATCGACATAACACAATTACAGCTCCAACCCTAATCCTATGGGGCATGGATGACCCTTGGCAAAAGTCAGAAGACGGAATGCAACTAGCTAGCGAGATTCCAGGTGCCATTTTCCAAGGAATTGAAGATGCGTCCCATTGGGTGCAGCAAGATACTCCAAAGCAGTTTTCCAAGGCTTTATTGGAGTTCTTTGCCAGTTCGACCTGAACGTCATGTTCCTGCTTTTTTATTCAGTCAACTTTGTATTCGACAAATTGCTTTTTCCTCACCTGTCAGGAGTGCTGAGATCATGGCTACACCAATGATGCCTACCGCAATTCGTTTGATTCCCGGACAGTTAGTTCCTGCTTTGGAGGTTGAGATTCTATCTGGAACTCGTTGGAACTTATTTGAACAAACACCCCGTGCCTTTACGATGATTGTATTCTATCGTGGGCTTCACTGTCCCCTTTGTATAGAGTATTTACAAGAACTGGAACGTAAGCTAGAGCAGTTTAACGCGATCGGTATTGAGTGCATTGTCATTAGCGGCGATACTTATGAACGCGCCATTGAATCAAAAGAGAATTGGGGGTTGCAGAAACTGCAAATCGGCTATGGATTAACCCGTGAAGCCATGCAGCAATGGGGATTGTACATCTCCAAAGGTAAACTTGCAGAGGAACCACCTTTATTTAATGAACCTGGATTATTTCTCGTCAAGCCAAACGGTATTCTCTTCTTTGCTGGAGTGAATAATGCCCCTTATGGTCGTCCTGCATTAGACACGTTATTGTCTGGGTTAGATTATGTTTTGAACCACGATTATCCTTTACGTGGTACAGAAGTTTAATTCAGATGTAGGATCTTGGAATTACAAAACTCTCAGCCTGCAGGCAGGCAATTCCTTCAGATCTCAACCGTTTTTTCTAGTATTCTCTAATCAAGGCAGTTGGATGTTCATCACAAATTAAATCTTCTCTTCGCTGTAGCAAATCTGCTATCTGCTGTCGATAATTTTGAAATTTGGGTGAACGTCGTATTTGATGATAACCGTGTTCCGTTTTATCTTCCAACCATTGCATGATCAATTCTTGCTTGATAGTTCCAGGATGGGCACTCATGACATACACCCGCTGTGCGAGAAAGACAGCTTCTTCAATATCATGTGTGATCATAAGAATAGTAACACCAGTTTGCCGCCAAACTTGAAGTAAAAATTGCTGCATCGTCTCTTTAGTCTGTATATCCAGTGCCCCGAAAGGTTCATCTAAAAGCAAAATTTTAGGCTCACAGGCTAACACACGAGCGATCGCCACTCGCTGTTTCATTCCCCCCGAAAGCTCCTTGGGATAAGATTCAGCAAATTGGGATAAGCCGACTACATCCAGGTAATGGCAAACTTGCTGTTGCCGATCGGAACGGGGAACCCCTTGTAAGTTCAGTCCAAATCCAACATTCTGTGCAACTGTCATCCAGGGATAAAGCGTATACCGCTGGAACACCATGCCTCGATCTGCACCAGGAGCCGTGACTGGCAGACCATCTACGCAGATCTCCCCCGCAGACGGTCGGTCAAGTCCGGCAATCAGTCGAAGCAGTGTAGACTTACCTGAACCAGAGGCACCTACAATGCAAACTAGTTCTCCCCAATTCACTTCTAAATTGATGTCTTTGAGAGCAGCAAAGGTTCCTTGCCTTACTGAAAACTGTTTATAGAGACGCGAAACAGTCAAGGACATATTTTTTCCCTCAATTAATCAATCGCCCACTTACACATCGTTCGTAGCCACAGTCGAAATAACAGATCGATTGCAAATCCAATCAGACCTAACACAATCAAACAGGAAAAGATTTCATCTGTTTTGAGAAACCGCTGGGCTAACAGAATGCGTTTCCCTAAACCTTGTTCAGCCGCAATGAGTTCAGACACAACTACCAATGCCCATGAAGTTGCGATATTAATGCGAAACGTATCAATCATGTTGGGAATGACATAGGGAGTAATCACTTTGAGCAACACCTGCCATCGCAATCCTCCCAGGGTATAGGTGGTTTCGATCAGCTCCTTCGGCACGAATTTGACTGCATCCATGATCATCAGAATATTGAAGAAAACCGTTCCGATAAAGATCAGCGTAATTTTAGGTTCTTCTCCTAATCCCAAGTAGATGACTAAGAGCGGAATGAACGCTGGAGGAGGCATATAGCGCACAATGCCAATGACAGGCTCTAATAATGCGCGAATACTGGCGAATGCTCCCATTGCAATACCAATTGGAATAGCTGCGATCGCAGCAAAGCCAAAGCCAGCAAAAACGCGAAACAGGCTGATTGCCGTATCATTTAGCAAATACCCTTCTTGCCAAAGTCGCTCAAATGCTTCTTGCACCTGCATGGGTGAGGGTAGAAATGAAGTATCTACAAGGTGCAAGTTGGAAACAATCCACCAGCTAATTAGAGGAATTGCAACGGATAGACCCATCAAGCTCAAATGGAGCTTCCGAGGAATTTCTTCTGCAATTCGCCAAAAGATGGTTGGAGTAATTCCTGTGCGCGGAGAAGAGAGAGGAATGCTAGATTGAGTAGAAGAATGATTCATGAATAATTTAAAGACAAAACGACAGTGAGTTAGTTTTGTGAATTTTCAATATGGGCTTTGATGAAGTGATCGTCCAAGAGAGAGTCAGAATTTGGAACTTGAGGGAGAAAACCAGCCTCCACAATAAAGTTTGAGATTTCTTTGATCGCAAAAGGTAAGTGTTTCATGGTATCCCCAGAACTGAATACTTCAAGGTTCTCTTCAGGAGTGAAGAATTTAACCCCTGCCTGGAAACTCTGAAGCTCTTCGATCGTCACCCCGGCTCGCTTCGCCATGATCTCGTTGGCACGTTCAGGATTGGTGGCGATGAATTTCAAGGTGTCAAACCAGGTGTCAACGATTGCTTGTACTTGATCCGGCCGTTCTGAGATCAGTTTTTGGCTGACAACGAGCAAGTCTGGAATTGCCCCTGGAAAATCTTTAGAACTGCTCAGTTCTTGACTTCCGTTTCGCTTCAGCGCAGTGTTTGTAAAGGGCACCCAAGCAACAACAGCATCAAGTTGTCCGGCAGAAAATGCAGCCGTGGCGGCACCCGTTTCCAGATTCACTGTTTGAACATCATTCCGAGATAATCCATTTTCTTTCAGAGCAAGACTCAGCAAGAAATCGCTAACGATTCCCTCTTCTACTCCAATTCGTTTCCCTTTGAGATCCGCAACAGAATTAATGCCTTGTGTGACAATAATTTTGTCATTTCCATTAGAGTTATCATTCACTAAAACAACCGTTTCTCCATTCACTGCTTTGGGAGCGAACGTGACAGTTTCATTCAATGTTTGAGAATTAGCATCAAGTTGCCCAGTGACCATTGCCTCCAAGGCTGAGCTAACATTGTCAAACCATTTCAGTTCAACGTTTGCACCATGGGCTGCAAATAGGTTTTCTTCTTCAGCGATCGCCCAGGGCAACCATCCGACCCAATTGCTATATCCTAATACCACGGGATTTGCCACCAAATTTGAGTTGGCATCTGTGGATGCTGTTGGTGTTGAGTTAGAAGAAGCGCAGCTAATAGTAAACAGCAAACTCAGCACAAACAGGGTGCCACGTAAGAAAAACTGCCGAAGTTTCATAAAGTCACCATTCAAAGAAATTATTGCAAAGCGTAGATTAACCAAAGAACAATCTGCTGAGCAGCAGTTGTGTAACAATCTGCTTGCATAACGGCTGCTCATACCTGATCTGGGTTGGACTTAAAAGAATTTCAGATAGCGCTGGATTTCCCACTCTGAAACGTGATTGTGGTACTCTTCCCACTCCCGCTGTTTATAGTTGATGTAGGCGTGATACATTGCTGAACCCATCACCGTTTTGCTCAATGGATCAGATGCAAATGCTTCAACTGCTTCCCCCAGTGTTCGAGGTAACGTTTGAATTCCCATCTCTTTTAGTTCATCCAAAGTATACTCATACATGTTTTCAGTATGAGGTTCACCTTCATCCAAGCCTTCCCGAATACCTTCTAAACCTGCCGCAAGAATCATTGCAGCACCAAGATATAAATTGGTGGAAATATCTGCCGCGCGGCATTCAACTCGACCTCCCGCCAGTGGGATTCGCAGCATGTTGGTACGATTATTTCCACCGTAACAAACATACACGGGTGCCCAAGTTGATCCAGACATAGCGCCTTGACGTACCAGTCGCTTATAGCTGTTGACAGTCGGACAAGTCACTGCACAGATCGCAGGTGCATGTTTAAGAATCCCTGCAATAAATTGATAACCCAGTGTGGAGAGCTTACACCCCTTGGGATCACTTGGATCAAAAAATATATTTTTTTCAGTCTCTCTATTTGCAAGAGACATATTGTAGTGAGCACCACTGCCGGTTCGATCGGACGAGAGCTTTGGCATGAATGAAGCGAAATAACCATGTCGTCTGGCAATTTCCTTTGCCATCAATCGGAAGAAGGTGAAGCGATCAGACATAGTTAGCGCGTCGCTGTAGTTAAAATCAATCTCAAATTGTCCTTGAGCATCTTCATGATCCAGGGAATAGACATCCCATCCCAACTCATTCATGGCAGTCACGAGTTCATCAATGACCGGATAGTTATCCAACAATGTTGGAACATCATAGGCGGCTTTGGCTAAGTCATCGCGATCGCTGACAGCCGCAAACCGACCATCCGCTGTATCTCGCAGAATAAAGAACTCAGTTTCAATTCCTAAATTGAAGGTGTAACCCATTTCATTAGCTTGGGCAAGCACACGCTTGAGGATATTGCGCGAACACGCTTCAAAGGGTGTGCCGTGCAAATATAAATCGCTGGCAAACCAGGCAACTTCGCGATTCCAGGGCAGGATCACCATACTTTCTGGATCAGGATGTGCCGATACTTCTTCATCATGGATGGATTGCGGAATTCCATCCAAAGCAGCACCCGTAAATAGTTCTGAGCCTTGCAGCATTTGCTCAAGATGATTTAGGGGAACCATCTTGGCTTTGCACATGCCATGTATATCTACATAACTAGCCAAAGCATATTTTACACCCTGCTCCTGAAGCATTGATTCGATCGATGTTGAGTTTGCCAGAACTGAGCGCGTTTCAGACATATCAATGGTCGTCATGGTATCTCCTAAAGACAACAGAAATTGGAACATCCAGTTGACGGGTGAATTGGAAAATCAGCGGCAGATCAGAAATTAGACCACTGGAAAATTGGGTGGGATTGCTTCAAGCGGTAATTTCTCTAGTAGTGCTTGTTCAAGTTGTTGACTGAGTGTATCGATGCAAGCGTCTAAGATTTTTTGTCCATACTGCGTAGTGGCTTGACTGGGACTCCCTACCCCGCCATATACACTTTCTTGATTCACTGTGTAGGCAAAAAAACAATGGGCTGAACGATCTGGCTCATCTTTTGCTTTTTCAAGCTGTACCAGATCAGGACGTATAGCCAGCATCACTGAGGTTTCAGCACAGTTGGCATGGAAATTGATTGCATCCTGTTGATAGAGTTGGTTGATCTCAGATGAAATCTCCCAAACCGATCGAAGTGCAATTCTCAACTCTGGATATTGGTGGCGGATAGTTTCTAACCCACACCGCAACGGTGCCCAATTGGTATAGTGACCATTCAGCAAAACGAGGCGGCTAAAGCCAGAACCAACAATCCATTCAGCGATCTCTAAAATCATTGTGGAGAGCGTTTCTGGACGCAGGGAAATAGTTCCTGCCCATTTCTTTGTGTGTCCCAATGAGCATCCATAAGCTAGGGGAGGGAGGACGGGAAATCCCGTCTTAGCGGAAACCCCTTGAGCAACAGCAACGATAGAAAATGTATCAACTCCAACTGGAAGATGCAGGGAATGCTGTTCGGTTGCGCCAACTGGAAGGATGACTAGATCCTTGCCGCGATCGCGCAATTCTCCAATTTGTTTCCATGTGAGTTCGTCCCACAAGATGGGTGAGTTCATAGATCTATTCCTCAGTAAAAACCTATTGAAAAGAACATTTAGCGATCAAATCCACGCTTCAAGGTATAACCCTGAAAACCGTAGATATCCTTTGACCTGTTCTTCAAAGTTGCCTAAAACCTATTGACCTAAGGTTAGTGGATAGAACAACCACAGAATGAAATATTTGATACAAAGTTAAATTAGGAGAATCTGGCTGAGGAATCATCAAAAATATAGGATAAGATTTGAGTATTTAGCGGATTTATCACTATGACTTCAAGCGACTTCGCCAGCCCTATGCTTGAATTAGATCAAGTTGATCAACAAATTATTGACTTACTACGCAGTGATGGGCGTATGACCGTATCTGAAATGGCAAAGCGGTTATCGATGCCCGAAACAACAACTCGTTACCGAGTTCAACGCCTAATTCAATCGGAAACGGTCAAAGTTTTAGCGTGGCCTAATCCTGAGAAGCTGGGAAAACCAAACATTCTCATTGTTTCAATGGTGGTTGACAATAGCCGAATTAGAGCCATTGCAGAGGATTTCCTGAGGATGGAAGAAGTCCGTTATGTAGCTGTGATCACAGGGCGTTTTAACCTTATGATTGACGTATTTTTTGGAGTACATGCCGAATTAATGGCTTTCTTCGAGAAGCTCCAGCAAATTCCAGGCATAATCAGCTACGAATCTCATTTTATCCTTGATTTGTTGAGGGCAGAGTATAAATACACGCTTGGTTGAAGTGCTACTCGTTGTAGAACATTTGTTCTGAATCAAGCGCAAGTGGTTTCTGTGTTTAAGAATAGTTGCGGTTATGCCGCAACCATCTCAGAGTAGTGTCGTGAAATTGTTCAAGCACCTCTAACTTCTGATTAGAAGAATGGAACTAGTAGACATGAATGATTAATAAAAATCATGAGTCGAAAGAAACGTTCGTCAAAAAAGCAATTTTGAGAGATGTTTGATAACGATTCGACGAATGGTTGGAGACTTTAGATCAGTAAATTCTAAATCAGGCATTTCTTTAGGAGAACTATCTAGGTGCTAAGCTGAGAAGTTGGCTGTCGGCAAGCCGATAGCGATCGCCATTGAAGCAATAATTCAATTGCCGTAAGCGATCGCCCTCCATCTGTAACACCTCTAAACAGGGCAAAGCCTGACCCCGATCTTCCCCCACCTGAAATAATGGTTTATTGGCTGGAAGGTTGGGGTTGAGATAGTTCTGGAACACTTCTATTGCAGGTTGATTCTCTCTTAACCAGTAGCCAGCGTAAAGACAGCCCAAAGCTCCACACAAATTGGGAGTGTTGAAATTAAGCAGTGTCAGTTTGCCTGCTTTTCCGTCTACAGTCCAGGCAAGCAGGGTTTCTTTTGCCTGTGCCATGTCCAGATCCGTGTTCGCGTGAATCACCTGTTCTAAAACAGGTTCAGGGACTACTGCTGTCGCTTTTTGCCAGGGAACCGTTGCTGCACTGGAACTGCAACCTGCCCCACCAATCAGTACCGATAACAGCAGAAAAAGGCTAAAACCGATGCGAAACCAGTATCCCACCTGCCATAACCAGTAAGGTGGTGCAGGGATGGTGGATGTGTGCAGTTCTTGCTGCTGAGTTGGAGCCAGTTTTGAAGCTGAATCTGTCATAGTAGGTTTCCTCTCCAACTTCCACTCACTGTTGAACCTGAACATTAGCGGGAACCGTAATGCCTAACTGCCGGAGTGCCCAGACCTCCTCTGCAAACCAGGTAGGATTCTGGGTTGAGGCTGCGCCCTGACTAACCTGTTGCTGGAAGCGATCTTTACCAAGGCGCTGAATCTCGCGCCGAAACCGTGCCAGTGTCAATTGTTGAGCAACGGACTGGGGCACAACACTGGCAAAGGGAACGCGATCGCCCATCGGGTTAAAAAATACTTCCTCACAGCGTCCATTCGTAACCGCGATGATCAGATTAGTTGGTGCTTGGCTATTTTCGGTATAGGTTGCCAGCAAGTAATAGTCCTTGCCCTGTAAGCGACTAGAGCCGATCAATTCGTTCCGAATAATGGCTTGTCGAGTTTGTTGGGGAATACAATGACTGACGGTTTCTGGGATTCCAGTAGTTTGAGCATCAAGCGGAAGATACCCTAACCCGATAGTGAGCAGCATACCCACCGCTAAAGGTAGCCAGAAGGTTGCAGTCAAACGTCTGCCAATGGATCTCAGTGAAAATCGCTGCTGGGGTTGCATGGTTGATTCCTCCTTAGAATTGAACCCGCTGTCTAGGATTGATGGAAGAGCCGCTGCGCCAGTTGCCGGGGGTAGCACCTTCAATCACTTCAAAGTGGAGGTGGGGTCCGGTGCCCAAGCCGCTTTGTCCACTACGGGCGATTGCCTGCCCCTGCCGAACAGCCGTGCCAGTGCTCACGTCCATTGAATCCAGGTGAGCATAGAGCGTCATTCTGCCATTGGCATGTTCCACAATCATGGTCTTGCCATAGCCCGACAGCCAACCTGCGTAGAGAACCTTGCCACCATCAGCCGCTCGAACCGATGTCCCGATCGGTGCGCCAATATCAATGCCAGCGTGATTGGAGCTACAACTGGCACAGGGACTGGAGCGAGAACCAAACTCACTGGTCACTGGAAAGCCTGGAGCAGGGTTAGTTAGCTTTCCGGTGACTTGTCCGGGTGTCCCACTGTTCGAGGTTGTATCATTGCTTTTCGTTCCAGAGGCATTAGCAGTTGTCCGGGTTGCGCTGGGAGCACAGGTGAGAGTGCCATTGCCACCGTTGCGATAGCGAGTCACAGCCGTGCGACCGTAATCTCGTAGACTCAGCCGACCCAACGCATCGGAACTTCCCCCATCCACATGGCTGTAATCGCCACCGAAGTGTTTTTGGGCTACTCGTTCTAAGAGGCGATCGCCTGTAAAGGATTGTCCTGTGGTTGGATCGATCTGTCCGCGCGTTACCTGAATCTTATTGGCAAGGTCTGCCATAAAGGCGCGATCCTGATCAGCAGGTGGAAAGAATTGAAACAGTTCCGCTTCAGTGGGTTGGTAGCCCTGTCCAATGCGATTTAAGAATCCCTGCCCTCCTGGTTTTGCAGCAATTAACTGGACTGCATAGGGGTTGTAGCTCATGAACTGATAGCGTCCTAACCCTCGTCCACAGTTGCTTCCGCCATCCGCGCAGGTATGAACTCCGACTGCCTGGTAACCGCCACTTCCAGCACTTTCGATGCTGGCGATCGATTCTGCCAGTGCGTTTAGATCAATACCTTGTATGGACTGTGCTGACACGGGCTGACTGCTGCCACCGAAAGTACAGGGATTGCCCTCATTTTGATTCCCAGCGCCAGTTCGGCTACTCCCGGTTTCTCGGCTAGCTCCAGAGGGTTGGGATGCAGCGGCAGCTCGTTGATCGCTCAAATCGCCCACAAATATCAAAGCATTGACTTTGTAGGTAAAGAACGGCACCGGACCAATGAAGTAAGGTGTGCAACCGAGTGCATTCGCACAGAAGCGGAAGAATAGAGCGGTGTTTACGGTATCCGTGGTTTCATCTGGCTCCATCACCACGACTTTGAAAGCAGAGCCAAACGGTAAGCGCCCTGTAGGTTCTCGCCCACCATTCACCGATCGCAAAACGCCCCAACCACCCTGGACTTCCTGATATTTTCCTGAGATCCATTGCTTGCCTTCTAGCCTGCCACGCGCATTACGCCCAGCGTTCTCCAGATCATCCAGTTCAACATAGGCGCAGTCCTTTTCGGCACAGGGGACAGAAAATCCCTGGACATCGGAGCCAGAAATCGTGTTATTGCGTTGTGCCTCTGCTGGACCATACACCTGATCGATCCGCATGACCAGGCTACCAAGTTCAGCGATCGGGTTGGGCATTGATCCCAACGGCACCTGACCCAACCCTGGAATACCTTTCACCAAGCTGTTCATCCAGCCCTCAAATTGTTGGAGTTGAACGGCTTCCAAGTTGGGAATAGAAATGACAGGAAAGCGAGAAAGATCAATCTCCTTTAAGCGTAGCTGTCCAACCTGGGGATTCTGTGCCAGCACTTCAGCCAGGGTTTGATCAGAGACATTAATGCCGACGGCTTTGGCAGCGAGAAGAGCTGCGACAGGGGCGATCGCCCGGACATTAGTTTGTGCCAGACCCGGCACCACTGTTGCTAAATGGCTCAGGGTTTGATCGGTTGCCAGCGTAAACGCACTCAAGGCAACTTGATTGAGATCGAGGTTGGTGAGTTGGGCGATCGCCCCTGGTGAAAAGACCTCCGCTTGAAATGCTTGTGAAATGTCCCCCAGCTTCAAATACTGATCGGGAGTCATGCCAGCGCTCCAACGACGGCTCAGGTCATACCCCAACATTTGGCTGTAGGGCTTGCCATCGACCGAGCCAGAGCGGCTGATACCCGGCATCTGTGATAAAGAGATTCGGTTCCAGTCGGGCAACAAAACTTGCGTTGCAGGCAATCCAGATTGACTCCCTGCAATTTCTAGAATCCTTGTGGGTAGGCTGCCGTCGTCGATCGTGCGAGCAGATGCAGGTGCAACCAGCCCGCAAAGGCTGATGACAATCAAGCACAGCGAAATGATCCATGCCAGAACACGCTGCCGCTTGAAGCCGTCTGGCATTCTCAGTGGGGTATTCATGACAGTAGAAAGGGTTGAGGGGATTAAAGCTCCAGTTCGGGTGCAGAAAAGGTACGCTCTGTTCTCGGCTGATAACGATAACCCTTGCCATAGCCTTTTAAGTGAGGGTTGGGGTTGGCGGCTGATTCCGAGTAAGGCGTATCGCCAAAATTTTGTTCAAAGATGTTTTCCTGGTAGCCATCACTGAAGTGATCGGTTTGCCAGGGATTGGTGCCTGCCCCAGAGATCGATTGTTCGTCACTAGAGCGAGTGGTTTGATAGCCACCCGTTTGATAACCGCTACTGCTGTCGGGGGTGGTATTGAAATCGGGGGTTGATTCAGTGTTCATCGCGCAAGCATCCATACGAAACGATATGCTTGCCAGCCTATAAAGCCAGACCTGGGAGTGACCTCAACCAAGTGGATAACAACGCTCCAGCCAACTGGCTGTTTGTAGGGACATTCCTACAGGAGGCTTGCGCTGTGGATCAATTGAGTTTTATTCCCGAAGAGTTGGTGCGAACCCTTCAACAAGGGAAAGATGCTGCCAACCCAGATACCCGTTGCTCATCTAGCACCCTGGAAATGTTGCGCCTTTTAGCATCCCTTGATGTTCCCAAAGAATTGCTAGCGTGCATGTTAGAAATGGCAGAGTTTTCCATGCATCACGTCCGTTATTTAGTAGGACCGCTGGTGCTGCATCGCAGTTTATGGGGTGATGCAACTCCAGGTTGGCTAAAGGTTGCCTGTGTGAAAGATCGGTTTGAACTTATCCTTTCCGAGTATGAACAGGAGCAAGTTGGAGACTATGCTACACCGACGGAAGTATTAGCTTATATGATGCCTGCAACGATGGAAGCACCGATGCATCGAAATTATGTTGATCTCTATCTTTGGTCGGGAAATGAGGTCATGAAAAAACACAATCGGTTGCCTGAAAATGCAACCAGTTTTTATGAGTTGATTGGTGGGCATCCGATTGAATTCAGCACAGTCAAAAATGATTTTCAAGATCTGAGCCGATCGATTCGTCGAAGCGTGGTGAAGCACGCAGCTCAACAGGGATGGGGAAAGCGGCGCAATCGAGCAAAGGTAGAAGCAATCGCGGCTGACCCAGCTCAAGTATCCGATCAGCCAGAACAGGTCAGTTTGTTCTGAATCATAAGCAATGCCGGAGATGGTTGGTGCTACCGCCCCTTCAAGCTAGTCCTCCATCCATTTCCGATTATGCCTGCCTCCCAAACTCACCCTCATTTGAAAGATGGAACCTATCAACTGATTACGTCGGGGAAAGAACTTGAATCGGCACTGCGCTTGCGTAGCCTCTCAGGAGGAGAATCGCTAGAGCAGTCTCCCATGTTTGGATTGGACTGCGAGACAACAGGGTTAGATCCTCACATTCATACGATTCGGCTCATTCAGCTTGCAGTCCCCCATCAGCCAGTGATGCTCATTGATTTACCCCAGATTGCTCCCTGCGATCGCCACCTGCTGCAACAGCTCCTCTCCAGCCCTGTGCTTAAGATTACTCACAACGGCAAATTTGACTGGCAGTTCCTTGCCCAGGCAGGACTTCAACCCGCGCCTCCCTTCTTCGATACACAACTTGCCTATCGAGTGCTGACAGCAGGACTGAAAACCAGTCTCTCGTTGCAGACGCTTGCTCAAAAGCTATTGAATATAGAGCTGGATAAAACCCAACAGGTCAGTGATTGGAGCAAACCCCTGACTTCAAAGCAGTTACAGTATGCGGCGTTGGATGCAGCAATTTTATTGGAACTGTACCCGATCCTGGTCAAGAAGCTGGAGCGATCGCACCTCCTCAAAATTGCCCAACTGGAATTTCACTGTATGCCTGCGGTGGCTCAGATGGAGCTGAATGGGATGTTGCTGGATCTCTCCCGCTGGAAAAGGTTGGGGGCAAAGCTAGAGAGCGATCGGGATGCTGCCCTCCATCAGCTCAACCAACTCCGGATCGCTGGTAACGCTCAGATGTCCTTGCTGCCGGAAATGACGGATACCATTAACCCAAACTCTCCCCAACAGGTGCTTGCAGCGCTTCAGGCATTTGGAATTCCAGTAAACTCTACCAATCAAAAGGAACTGGTTCCCCTGGCGAAACAATATCCTGTGATCCGAGCGTTGTTGGACTACCGCCACCTCTCCAAAATTACTGCTACCTTTGCCGATAGCCTACCCAAGCATATCCATCCGGTGACAGGGAGGATTCACCCGACCTACTATCAGCTTGGAGCCAGGTCGGGTCGGTTCTCTTGTCGCAATTCACCTTTGCAAACCATTCCTCGCGATGCCGCAGCTCGAACCTGCTTTGTTGCTGCACCCAGCTACAGGATCGTGCGAGCAGATTACTCCCAAATTGAACTGAGGATTGTTGCCCGTTTGAGTGGCGATGCTCAGATGCAACGAGCGTATTGTAGGGGTGAGGATCTGCATCAACTAACCGCAGCTTTGGTGACTGGAAAAGCGATCGACGCGGTGAGTGAGGAAGATCGTCGGCTTGCCAAAGCCATTAACTTCGGGCTGATCTATGGTATGGGTGCTGCCAAGCTTCAGAGCTATGCTGAGACCAAGTATGGAGTTACTCTGTCGTTGGAGGAGGCAAAGGCATTTAGGAAGCGATTCTTTGAAGCCTACACCGGAATAGCAGAGTGGCATGAGACGATTAAGCACAGTTACATTCGGGGAACAAAGGAGAGCCGTACACTGGCAGGCAGGCGGCGCAGGTGGGCAGACAAGCCTAGGCTGGCAGAGCTGCTGAATCATCCAGTCCAGGGGTTAAATGCTGACATCACGCAGTTGGCGTTGGTGAAGCTTATTAAGGCACGGGTGGATACGCGGTCAAAACTGATTTGCACAGTGCATGATGAAATTCTGCTGGAGTGCCCTGCGGTTGAGGCGAAGCATGTCAGTGATCTCTTGCACCGCTGCATGATTGCGGCAGCTCGGAAGTTTCTGCATCCGATCTCAGTGGTAGTGGATGTTAAGGTTTTTGCCAGTTGGGGCGGCGATGAGATTTAGGCGACCAGGGTCTGCATTTTGGCATAGAGTTTTCGCAGAAAACTGGCGGCGCGTTCTGGGCTATCTTTAGCAATGTAGTCCCAGATTTCCTCCAGGTCAGCTCCAGCAAGCGGACGCTTAAACACTTGCTTCATCAGACTTCTGGTTATTCGGATAATTTCTGCTGAGTCGCCCTTCGCGTTTGTCCGCGACGAATCACTGCTTCCATATCCAGAGGCGTTGGCTCACTGCTATCGATGCCTTTGCGAATTTCTGTACGGAGTTCTTGCAGTTTCATTGCCTGGAGCATGTCACGCTCTTTGAGGAGTCGCAAGCCTTCACGGATGACTTCACTGGCAGAGGAGTACATGCCGCTGGCGACTTTTTCTTGAACCATTTGCTCTAGTTCACTCGTGAGTGAAATGTTCATCAGGCTTCCTCCTGAACACGATCCACTCTTTTAGTTTTACTGAAGTAACAGAAAATAGCAACTTTTGTTATTGTGATTGCACTTAGGGAATAAAAATAGACTAAAGATCCCTAAATATTCCCTAAGCAATTTTTCCGAGAGCAGGGGGAGTATGGCGAAGCAGAGCAAAGCGGCACGGTTGATTCAGCAACTCCAGGGTTGGAGTGATGATGAGTTGGGGGAGTTGGCTGAGATGATCCAGGGGTTGTTAGAATCCCGGAAGGCTGAGTCAGACGAGGAGAAGCAGGAGACTCGTGAGGATGGTTCACCTTTGGGTAGGCATGGGGGACGAGGACATATTGAGCTAAAGATGATTCCTGACTCTAAAACAGGGAAGACTTATGGACCTTACCGCTACCTGCGCTATTGGGGAGTTACGAAGAAGGGGACGATGGGGTTAAAGAGTGTGTATTTAGGGAAGAGCAGCGATGGATAAGATGTAATCTCTCTTCAATCTGTGTAGTCGTTAAAATTTTGTTGTCTGAAAGCTATTAGTCTACCCAGATTAACCAAGGAGCCAAGCAACTTTCATCTTTATACCTATTGATAAAGTCAAGTGCCTGATTTGCCAAATCCAATGAAGGTTGACAGTTTGAAGAACATGGAAGGTGACATATAAGTGACGTTCCAAGTAAGTAGTTTGAAGGGTTAATACGCTTGAACTCTCCTGAAAAGTTCCATTGAATTATCTGCTGCTCAGTATGATCAATATTTGATTCTCCAATTGATGCTATAAAGTCAGAGCAACATTCAGGATAGCCCAGCAATAATCCAAACAACTTCTCATGAGGCTCGTACTTTCGATCAATGTCAAGAATCTGCTCTGCAACTTCAGGATCTCTTGCAATACAAACAAAAGATTCAGAGTCTACCCGTAGGAATAAGCCATAACTGTTACACCAATCCTCTAGATGTAACTTGGCATAAGCGTGAAAAAGTTTTGTTCTGACGGCTGGTTTATTACAAGCTAGAAAATGAAGGAAATCTACCCTTGCTGAGATTGGCAGGAAACTGAGCGGCAGCGATCTCATTTGGTGAATAGGGTTCATTCTGCTGAGCGATTCCAAACCATTACAAGCTGAGAAATTTCACTGCTATTAACTGCTTGAAAGCCAGCAGCCTCAGCAGCTTTCTTTGAAGCAAGATTTGACTTCCGCATATGAGCAAATATCGTGTCATAGCTACTTTTCTCACAAGCAAGCCTGTATGCAATCCGACCAATCCGCCGGTTTTGAAACTTGGCGTTTATCTTGATTTGAATAGATGCATGTTTTCCAAAAGGTTCTTCATCAATCCAATTGATAAATACAAATCCGGCACGAGTATCGTTGGCATAGATGTGCCAGTAATGCCCTCCTTTATCACCGCCTTTTCCTTTGCTTCCTTTTCCTTGAAGCAAATAAATTTCAGAGCTATCAGTAGGTTCAGGCTTAGTTGCAGGTGTTTTTCGTAAAACTGATTGCCTGCTAGCAACTGAAGAAGCTGATTTTTCCCTGGTAGTTTGCTTAGTTGTTGCTCTTTCGGTTTTTTCTACCATAGATTTCAAGCAGCTCTAATTAGTTACTAAAATTGTTGCTTACTTCAGATGATAGCGGATGCGCTCAATGGCTGGCTTCCAAAATTCGGCAGGAAAAAAGCCAGGAGACAAGGCAACCTCAATGTCACAAATTTTATCCATTAGTCCATTCTGATATAAAGTACTAAACATTACATCAATTAATGTAATTACTTCTTCGCGTGAAGGATCATGACGATTTTTATGTGTTTCCCAGTCAGAATCCCCATTGAAGCGGTTATTAAAATAGTCCATATCTATATGTAACAAAACTGGAATATTAACTGGTAGATCCTTAATCCATTCATTTGGATCAGCAGTTACCCTATATGTACTCTTGCTATTTTTCGTTGAACCTAGATCCTGGCAAGCGTGTAGTTCAACAGCGAGACGTTTACTCTTTGGACTAAGAAACTGATCTGGTACTAAAGTTGGCATCAGAGAGTAGCACCCTTGTCGTACTACACTATAACCCGTTGCACAAAGGTGACGTATTTGAACTTTTTGTATGGAATGAAGTAGAGGAACAATAAAGCTACCAATTCCAATAGATCCACTCCTAATTGCATTACTAACAGACTCTGGTTCAAGTAGGTTTAAACTTTTACTAGTAATTGCATCTTTCCATCCAGATTCTTCATTCCATACTCTAGGACTCATGAGATCATCGTGATCATCAACATGAAGGACGACAATTTCAGATGGTAATTGATTTTTTTCAGCATAAACTGATGACAACCATTGGCTCCAAGCCAACAGTGTCCAGGAGTCATTAAGAGATAATTGAAAACCTTGGTCTTTCTTAACTGCAAAAGGAATTTCAGAAACACTTAATCCGCTTCGCCACCAAGCAAGCCCTTCTGCAAGATAAGGATCAATATAGTAATCAGAAAGCTCAGGAAAATGAAGATCTACAGACCAAACATCATCAATTAAAGTACTCGACACATATTGTCCAAGAAAATATTCGTGTAATAGCTGCGAACGTGCTGATTTGTCTTGTGGAAGAGCATCGAAAGGTAAGAAAATCATGATGTATTTCTGTAAGGATTAAACTTGCATTCCTACACTATCTTTCAATACCGATTCAAGTCTATCAATTAAACTAAATCCTACTTTTGTTAAGGACGTATTCCTAAGTGTTGTAAATCCTTCCAATAGCTGAGATTTAATAATTTCTACCTGTCTATCTGCCTTGCCTTGATTTACCCTATCGTGTTTGGCTAAATATAGCCAGAACTCTAAAAGGTGCGTAAAAACAAAGACAGCATGAAGCAAACCGCTTGGAGGGCGTAAATCTTCGCGCCATGGAGAAGACACTAAAGGAGTGTCACAAATAACCAAAGGAGTTAAGCGCTGTAAAAGATAGAGCTTTTGGTGACGATGTTCATGGATAAGTGAATCTGCTAAGTTATATGCATCAACAAAATGATTGCCTTGCTTAATAGAAACGTATAAAGCGCCCGGTACTGAGTTGTCGCTAAATGAAACTATTTTTTCTGAATGAGCAGTAAGATCTCGAATAAACTGAATTTCTGGACTAATCAATCTCATTTCATTAACTAAATTTGGTCGCCAAGATTCAATCAGATCTAAGCTTGCTTTGAGAATTTCTCGACCTTGATCTGCTGTCTGTTCATCTTCAAATAGTATCTTTTTACCAAATGGGGCACGTAAGCATTCATCATTACGATGAATTAGATACCTCTGGTAATTCTCACAGTTTAGAGTTCTCAACAGCTCTATAATTTTGCCAGGGTAGTGGGTGTTTGCAACAATTAATTCGCCGTCAATCGCATAAACTTTTATCCCTAAAATTTTTCTTTTGACTACAGAAGTCCACATTGCAATCGATGGATAAATAGCAATGTAAGAGCCACTTTTAACGCTAAATCGGATTCTTTCAATTGCTTCTAGCTGTTCAGCATCTTCTTCAAGAGACCATTCTAAAGCAGCCAGAAAATCTTTATTAGCCTCATCTAACCAAGTCTTCAAAAGAAATTCAATAATCGGTTCTGACGTTTCAGATTTCTCAAAAGCTGCTATATCAAAATTAATCTCTTTTACTAGATTAGAAGCTATGCTTAGGTTGACTAATTCAAGATCCAGCTGATTCTGTAATTGATTCCTGGCGTGATTGATTAGCGCCAACATTTCATGGCAATAAACTGTTGGGTGAGTGAACCCATCTTGTGCGTAGCGGTGTGGAATAGAACCACCTCCACAGACATCAACAACTGAGCAAGTTTGGCACTGTGGAGATAGCCCTTCGTGAGTTAGTAGTTTTCTATGGTTTTGAATTTGACTAGATGAAGCAATAATATTTCTAATACTAGATTCTTCTAATGTTGTACCAAGAGAAGTAATTCCGCCGGATGTAATTTTAAGGACATCAAGATCATGGTATGACCCATCTGTCTCTATCGTCAAAAGACTAATATCTCCGAAACCGAATGAATCAGTGTTGCTAGGTAAACCAGCTAAGCTACTTAAGATCGCATCAAATGTTCTTACTGGAATATATGAATATTGATTAAACCAAATATCAAAGGCTTCTATCAACCATGAGGAATATAAATTAGGATTCTCAGTACGTCCTGGAGGTAAACAGTGATGATTTGCATCAGGCAATAAAAAATCAATCTGTGGAGGTTGATAAGCCTTAAAAAAATCAAATAAATATTTTGGATGTATCGAGGGATCAATGACAGCAATTAAACCACTATATATTGATGGACGATCCTTTAGCATTTGTAAAGACTTCTCGACTGCATCGAAGGAAGAGTTACCTTTGTGGTCAAGTCGATGAAGATCATGCGCCTCTCTATGTCCATCAATACTTAGTGATACGCCTATCCTCATCTGCTCTAGCTGAGCAAGTATAGGTTGAGTTAAAAGTACACCATTTGTTTGAAGTGAGAATCCAACTTTGCACCAAGACGGTAACGTTTCCTGAATCCATTTCGCTGTTTCAATAATTGTTGCCACACCTGCAAGAAGTGGTTCTCCTCCATGGAATACAACTACGACTTCCTTTAGCTGTTTAGTTTCAACGTACTCACCTATACGAAATGCTAATAGTTGACGGTGATTTTGTGACATCACAATTGGCTGCTTCTGCCAACTTTGATCAGCATGGCGATACATATAGCAGTAATCGCAGGCTAAGTTGCAACGAGAAGCAATTTTGATAAGGAAGCAAGTAATTTGAGGCTCGATTTGCATAGAAAGAACCTGGAAATAATTGAGTCTCCAGCTAAGCTCAACGAAAGGAATCAACTAAATAATCTTTAGTTAAGAATAAGCTGGAGACTACTTAATACAAGCTTTTGGTTAAGGAGAAATGTTGAAGAGAAAACTTTAAATCACTGATTAGAAAAGCCTAATAACTTACGAACGATTATGGCGGTGGTGCATACGATCATAACTAGTAATGCAAGCCTCTACCCCAGATTCTGGAGAAGAAGCTAATTTTGCCTGAAGTCGATTTAAGGCAGGGTGATTGAGGTTGTTGTTTGTTAGTAAATGAGCTAAGTTCTCTTTCGTAGATTCTACCTGCCCAGCACTTACATCTTGGTTGGGAGAAGCGTTCTGAAGCATGTTAATGCCTTCTCTAGAATTATGGTGAGTTTATGCTAACATAATCCCTAACTTCCAGAATAGAATCCTTGCCCAGCAAACGTTTCTAGGCTTAATATTTCTTTTCAAAAATAGATGGCGCATCAAATGATTACAGTGCAAGGTTTGTAGCGCTTGTTTATTTTTTCTATTTATATTTATTCTATAAGATAAAAATATAAGTTAGTTTACCCACGTCGCTAGACTGAAAAACTGTTGAGTAATGCTCTTTACTTACTCAAATAACTCTCGATAGGAGTAGGCATACCTCGATCGATCGCCCCCACTTGCAGGTCTCGCATACGTCGCCCGATTCCGAATTGCCTGCATCTGCTCAGATTCTCGTTCCATTGCTGGGGTAAACTGCTGCCGATGTGCCAACAAAGCCTCCAGTTCAATTTGCCCTGGTCTACCTTGGTAAAACGCTTCCTCAGCACAACGCCGCACCGCATTCCCAATCTCAGCCGGTGTACAAATGCGGTACTCCGTCAAAAGCCTACGCCATTGGTCTTCTGTCCAGGGCGATTGACTATTCCCTCGAAATGCTGGGAAGTACTTTGCCAGATGTAGATTGAACACCTCATATCTGGCTCCCTCATGGGGCAGATCGATAAAGAAAATGTCATCAAACCGACGTATCAGTTCGGGTGGTAGCATTCCCAGACGATTGACGGTCGCGATCGTGTAGATCGGTTCCTGGTGTTCCTGCATCCACGTCAGTAGAGTTGCCGACAGACGACGGGCGATTCCGCCATCAACGTTAGAGTCCCAACCTGCAAAACCCTTGTCAAAGTCATCCCAGTAAAGGACACAGGGAGCCAGAGACGTGACCACCGCAATGAATTCCTTCAAAGCACGATCGGGGTTTGGGTTACTCAAGAGAATGCCCCAATTTGCCGCCAGCAAAGGCAACCCTATCTTCTTAGCTGCCATTTTGGCAGAGAGGCTCTTGCCTGTACCGGGTGGTCCCCACAGCACCATACCTGTAGGCAAGCTCAGTCCATACTGTTGAGCTTCGGGTCGAAGGAGAGACGCGATCGCTTCCAACCGCCGCTCTAACAAATCCAATCCCGCAGCCGTGGGCACGTCCGGTTCTGCAATACACTCCAGCCCACGTCCCCGCAGCTTGTTGATCTTGTGATCCAGAATCAATTGAACCAACGGCTCAGGGGTATCCGCAAACGTCAGCAGCCTGCCCAGCACCATTTCAATCTCACCCATTGGCAACCCCTGACAGGCCGCGATCAATCGTTGTTGAGCTTCAGAGTCATCCTTGCCCAACCAGGGATGCCGGTTATAAAACTGAGTCACGATCGCTTCTACCTGATGACGATCGGGCATTGCATGAGACAACACTGGAATAAAGGGTTGCAGTGCCAAAGGCAGTTGAACGTAGGTTTCCAGCAAGACCCAATAATGGGGCAGCGGGTTCCACAGCGCCTGGTAGTAAGCATTCAAGAGTTGGTAGCAACGTTGCTGGCTGATCTCTGCCACAGTGCTATTCAAAACCCCTTCCAGAAGATAAATGCCTGGTTCCGGCTGATCTAGCAAGGATTGGAGGATGTCTTGCTCTATCATTTGCGTTGTGGGTTGTAGAATGAGACTCCCTTGCGGTGCTACCAACTGCTGAAGTGTTGAGAAACCAGGGTTCCAGACATACACTGGGAGCGGGTGAGGCGTAGTTCCCCGAAGGGGTAATCGCGCCTCACCCCAACGATAAAACTGGCTCAACACCGCCATCCGATCCGGAGTCTGATATTCCAGCGCCACGATCGGAGCGTTCTGCTCGATCAGTTTTATCCAATCCTGTAACCGTTGCATGAGCTAAAGCTGTAAGGGTTCTCACCGTTTCTAACGAACTGGGCTTCATTCAGTCCTCAACCAAGTGGACACTTCTGAAATGACTGATCATACTTCCAATGGAGGGAAATGCCGCTAATGCGGCGAGGGAAGGAAATCCTCAAATTTGGGAGTTTATGAAATGGCAATGACCACAAAACCTCGCACCCCCAACGGCACTCGCAACGGTGCCACCTCCAAAACGGCTAAACCTAACGGTACAGCCTCAGCCACCAAAGCCAAAGCACCAACGGTTGATGGACTGCCGGAAACTAACGCATCAGCACTGCTCAAAGAATTGCGGAACTTGGTATTCAAGGAGTACGGCGTGAAGCTGCAACTCCGGGATGCTCGTGTCTCTACCAAAATTGGGCATGCGACTCGCGAAAAGCTTGGGCTTGACATTGCCGCTCAGGTGAAGAAGAAGGGTGGTAACAAAAAGTTCGACTGGCAGCGATGGAATACGAAGGTGTTCCCGCGACTATTCGGACAACCCGATGCGCTGAAGTACGCGCCAGAAGTGGTGGCGATCCTTATGAGCCTTCTGTATGACACCGTTCGTACTGATCCAGAGCAAGCTGTTGCAGACCTGGTGGAATTCAACCGGGCATCGCTGGAGCGCCGCAACTCTTTCCAAGCGGAGCAGGATGATGACTTGGATGATGAACTGAATGACGATCTCGATGATGACTTGAGTGATGAGCTGGACGATGAAGCCAGTGATGAACTGGACGATGACTTGGATGACGAGTTAGACGAGGATCTAGACGAAGAAGAGGACGAATAACGCATTCAGCTTTGCTCACTGCCTGATTGCTATGCCCTGCATTAGTTCGGCTGATGCAGGGTTCTTTTTTCCCGCCCACCTCCCACGCACGCTGAAGCTAAAGGCAGTAGCAACTGCGGAAGGAATGAAAGCTCGGACTGCGCGAAGCAGGCATCTGTCGATGCGTTGGCGTAGCCTCTCACAGAGAATCGCTATGAGAAATCCAACTCATTCATAAAGGAGCAATTCTCATGGTTACTGCAACTGCAACACGCAAAGCTGCAAAAAACACTGCACGCAATGCATCGAAGCACACTCCTGCTTTGCAACGGGTGATTCCCTATCAGGAGAAAGTTCGACTGATGGTGATTGAAGTGCTACGGGAAGAGTCTGGACGAGAGCTGGCAGCATCCGCTCGTTTCACCGGACAGGAGTTCGATTGGGAACAGCACAATGCCCAGTTTCGTAAGGACTATGCCGAAACCTTACTCCGGGATCTGCTAACCTATGCTCGCAAGCTCTATGGATTGCAAAATCTAGATGAAGTGCGCGATCGCCGTGCTGCCCACAAAGCAACCCGCACGGGACGCTTGAATGCGCTCAACGGGTTGAGTACAACGGATGACTTGGATACGGATGAAGAGTTTGAAGTTGATCTGGAAGAGGACATCAATCTGGATGACTAATTCTTGCGCCGCAACTGTGGCTGACACCCAAACCCCGACTCACCGCCGGGGTTTTTCATTACCGCCCGCCCACCCACGTAGAATGGGGTTTAACCATTGTCCAAGATCGCTTGGACAATTAATTTATTCCTAAAAATTTTATTCGCTCAGATCTGTAGGATCTGCGATGCTTGCACCGCGCTTCGCGTTCGCCTCTGCTGCCAGAGCATTTAGCTCCATCTCTAGCTGCTCAATACTGGGCAAACTTCTCTGTAATGGTTCTGGTAACGTGTCCTTCAGTCGGTAGGTTGCCACTCCCACCGGGTGTTGGATGTACCGCAATGCATATTCCACCGTTGCCTTATTTTTAGACTTGCACAAGACAATCCCAATCGTTGGATTATCCATCTCACTCCGCAACAAATCATCCACAGCGGCAATGTAGAAACTCATCTTGCCTGAAAATTCAGGTTCAAACTCAACCATCTTCAGGTCAATCACCACATAGCAGTGTAGTTTGACATGGTAGAAAAGCAGGTCGAGTTTATACTCCTTGCCGCCGACCTCAAGCGAATACTGGCTACCTAGGAAGGAAAAGCCCACACCCAGTTCCAGCAAAAAATCTCGAATTCGATCCACCAGTGCCCGTTCAAAATCTCGCTCTTGAGCGGCTTCTGCCAGTTCCAGAAACTCAAAATTGTAGGGACTTTTCAGGATCTGGCGGGCTAAGTCTGACTGGCTTTGAGGTAGCGTATGGTCAAAATTATTAACGGCATTTCCCACTCGCTGATGCAAACCGCTTTCAATCTGATGCACCAGGGCACTGCGGCTCCAGCCATGTTCGATCGTCTTCTGGGCGTACCAAAGCCGTTCCTCATTGCCTTTGAGCTTATCCAACAGCGCAATATTGTGATACCAGGTAATTTGGCCCATGACTGCTTGAATTACCGTTTCATCCGGAAAGGCTTGGGCAAAGGCTCTCATATAGAGCAGGTTAGAGCGGGAGAAGCCCTTAATCTCTGGAAAAGCGTGTTTTAGGTCTTTAGATAGGCGTTCAATGACTTTGGCTCCCCACCCTTCCTGCTGCTGCTTGGCAAGAATAGCACGCCCAATCCTCCAGTACAGAGTCACGAGTTCCCGGTTGACTGCGGTCGCTGCCCGCAGTTGAGCACTCTGAATCCATTCTTTGAGGTCATCCAGAAAGCGATCATAGCTATCTGACGACAGGTTGCGGCTCTTCCCAGCTTTTGGTGATGGGATGCCATGATCAAGATATATCCCTTGCG
>NZ_JCACKR010000129.1:0-28883 GCF_059505485.1 Stenomitos rutilans | reverse complement strand
GAAACTTATGCCGCTAAACGCTCAATGTGACACTTCAAAGGGCGGAATGTCGGGTGGATTGCATGTGTCTCGCCGAATGGGTGCCATAACTGGAAGTCGATCGCTCTCATTGCTTGAAAGCGATCGACTTCGGATTCACAACCGTATTTACTGGCATCGCCATACCTATTGCCCTACATCCCATCAGTAGGAAGGCACAATGATTTGTAGAATGAGTGAAGCTGTTACGGCATTCTAGAAAAGCAGTAGCGTCAGCCATGCAGGTGTAAAGCCTCTCCTTTAGAACGCTTCGCAAACGGTAGGAGTTTCATGCTGCAACCTACCTACGCCCATCTTAGATTTAATTCGACCCACCTGCTTACCGAAAGGCTTGAACTGTAGCGTATTTAAGCAAGAATTGCTTTAAATGGTCTGTCCCTGCATCGGCACGATCAAGCACCCCCTGATTTTCCAGGTGCCATCGGGCTGCTTTTCCATCAAGTAAAGCGCTTTGACTAAATCACCATTCGGGTCAAGCAATACGACTTCCTGTGTGGGAATGCCCTGTACCATGACAAGTTTCTCAAACATGACCGATCGCGGTCGATAGACTGCGGCATAGCTCGTTTTCACCGCCTGAAAGAAGTTTTTAGCTGTCCCAAACTTGGCACGAATTTCAGGGCTGGCATATGTAAACGCTTCTTCCGCATTGTCCCTCTGAAAGGCTTGTAGCTGCCGCTGAATGACCGAACGAATGGTATCGCGATCAGAAGAAGTCTCAGTCATCTGCTGTGCTTTAACAGAAAGAGTAAGGAGCAGTAATGTGAAGCTGATCTGCGTTAACCAACGAGCTAATCTTCCGAACCGGAAAGGCAGCAGGTGCATGGAGCAAGTTTAAAGATGAAATACTTATTACTCAACATTACAGCGTAACTGTTAATCAGTCTGCTAGCTGGATTACCTCTCGAAGTGAGTGGGCAGAAGGCAGCAGTTAAAGCTAGAAGCTGAAAGCTAATTCACCCTTACGGGCACAAATTAAGTCGGATTCCTACAGCTCAGTTTTGATGCCTTAAATGCTTTTTCAATAAATCAGTGAGCGCAGACAATGGCTTATCGCGATCGAACACAAGCAGATGCTTTGACGCAAGCAGGGGCGCGATCGCGTCTCTTTGCAATGCTTCGGGTGAGGCGATCGCTGTGGCGATCGCGTCTGCCAAGCGACCACTTCCTGCAATCACCACGACGGGTCTGCCAGCCTGGAGGCTTTCTGTCACTTCCAGTAACGAAACCGCACCACCATTGATTAGAACAGTCACAGCGCCCCGATCAGCAGCCAGTAACGATGCGATCGCACTAATCCACGGAGACTCATCTCCCCACTCAGTACCGGGCGTGAGGACAAAATGAGTATGATTTGGCTCTAGCGGTTCACCATTGGGGTTGCTCTTACCCGGCAACGAAACCTTGCTAGCAGGTGCCACCCCAAGGAGACAAAATGTTGCTTCCATTGCCGTCCGGGACTGTCCCATCATTTGCATTACGCCAGTATCGGTGCCGCCATCAATAACGACAGCGTTGAGCGCTTCGGCGAGGGGAGCCAGCACCGTCTGGAACAGTTGATGAACGCGATCAATACTCTCCTGAGTCATCTGGCTCGCACCACCAATGATGACAAGCGCAGGAGCGGTAGTTTGAAGCCCCGCCGCCTGCAACGTGGTGGCAAGATCTTCTGTTGGATCAAGCGAGAGAACGATCGCCTGCTTGCCATTGGCGAAGGTCGTAAGCGTGTGTTGTGTCATGTTGGGCTACTAGGGCGATCGCACGGTAGCGGCTCGTATTGATTCTCATTAAAACTTATACTCTACATCGCATACGCTGGCTGATTTTGATAGGTAGGGGAGGGTGGAGGAGATGGGGGATGGGGGGATAGGGAGAAGGTAAATGGTGGGGGAGAAGGATGGTTGACGTTTGAGGGTTTAGTGAGGAGGGGAAAAGCCAGTGAGTGGTTGGGCTGACAGATCCCAAAAGATGGCTGATGCTGTTGCGTCTTTGAGAATGAGCTGTGGTGTTGTCTGGATGGTGCCGATCGCCTCGCAAATTAAATCGCGCTCGTGGAACAGCGATCGCACGGCTTCTACCTTTTCTGGATGCACGCTCAGCAAAAAGCCATAGCTGGGAAAGCAGAGCAGCCACCGTTCCAGTGGTAAGTCTGGTGGATGTGGTATTGTCTCTAAATCGAGTACCGCACCGCAGTTTGAGGTTTCGAGCAGCATCAGTAAAGTGCCCAACATGCCACCCATGCTGACGTCTTTGCCCGCGTGGCACAGTCCGGCGTTTGCCAGGTATGGTAGTAGCGCCAGATCATCGCGCAACTGCATCGAATCAGCAGTCGTGGCGGCATTCCAGAAGGGATGTTTAGAGTGGGGCTTGCCGCGAAAGTCGGTTGCTAACAGCAGGCGATCGCCCGGTTGGGCGTCAAAGCTAGTAATGAGTTGCTCTGCCCGTCCCAAAATCGCCACAGACAAAGCGTTGTAGGGACTATGCCCATTCGTATGTCCACCCACGATCGGTACGTTGTAAGCCGCTGCTGCTGCCTTCATCCCATCCAGCAGCGGTTCACTCATTGCAGTGGTTTGGCTCCAGATGGTATCTACCACTGCGATCGGGGTGCCTCCCATTGCGTAAATGTCGCTCACATTCACCATCACCGCACACCAACCAGCAAACCAGGGTTCTGTTTCTACAAGCGATGGCAACATGCCCTCCGCTGCCATGAGAAGGTAGCCGGAGCCGTCGGGGATAGCCGCGCAGTCGTCGCCGAGGAGTGAGGAGTGAGGAGTGGGGGATAGAGTTTTGAGTAGCGCTTTGCGCCGCTTCGCTAGAGAGTTTTGAGTTTTGAGTTGATGCTGATGGCTGACCGCCGACCGCTGGTTGCTGACCGCCGAGTTTTGAGTTTTGAGTTTTGGGTTTTGAGTTTTGAGTTGATGCTGATGGCTGACTGCTGATTGTTGACTGCTTTCGCCAAACCTTGACCCCTCTCCCCTCTCCTCTCTCCCCTCACTTGCCGCCCCCAACAGCCTCGCCGCTACTTGAATATCCTGCTTGTGCAAAATACCCAGCGATCGCTGTAAGTGTGCCACCAGATCTGCCAGCTTCAAGATGCTTCTTTGGTAAAGGTTGAAAGGGTTGGACGCTGCTCGTTGCTGGGTGGATAGTAGTTCAAATCGGCCTCCATCAAATGATGCGGTAGTCCGTGAATGGTCATCTCTTTCAGAGAATACCAGTGCTGCCGTTGAAAGAAGCGGACGTTTTGAAGCTGTACGGTTGCCAGAAAGCGATCGCACCCCCACGTATTGGCAGTCGTCACGGCTTTGTAAATCAAGCCTTTCCCAATCCGGGCTGCACGGCGATGGTCTTCATGCACACCTAATCGACCACCGTACCAGAGCCTTGGCTCTGGCTCGTAAATCCTTACAACCCCCATTACAGAGTGTGGCATCAATTGTGCAGAGTGGGTCAGCACAGGATGATGGGTCAACGGCAAAACATTCTGCTCTGATGGGTGTTGCGTCGGCTGAGCCGAATGTGCCAGTACAGGGTGATGCGTCAACGGCAAAACCAGCATTCCTGAACCCTCGCGCCTCTGTGCCTCTACCGCCATCGCCACGATCGGGTAGGCGATCGCGTCCATCTCATCCACATCGCTGCCTTGAAACAACCGCTGCTCCTCGACAAAGATTGCATGCCGCAACGCAAAGTAACCGCTCACATCCGAAGGCGACGTGGCTAATTTGAAGCAGTAAGAATGGGTGGACATGGGCAGGGGGAATGAGTTTTGAGTTTTGAGTTTTAAATATCTTTCTCTATGCTGTACTGCTCACCCTCTCTAACAATCAACAACTAACAACGTCTTCAAACGTTGAAAGCGCAGAGCAGGCACCACATTTGGCGCATCCGGCTTTGATGTCGCTGGAGGATAAGTCCGCACGGTTGAGCATGGCACCCACTTGACGGTAGAGGGCGAGCATAAATTCGCTGGTGGGTGGCGCGTGGTTGGCTAAGGGAGTGCCGCTAATCGGGACGAAGGGCACGACAAAGGGGTAAACGCCGATCGTCACCAGTCGATCGCAGGCAGCTAGTAGCGTCGGCAAATCGTCGCCCAACCCTGCCAGCAGATAGGTGCTGACCTGCCCTCGCCCAAACACTTTAACGGCAGCGGCAAAGGCTTCGTAATAATAGTCCACCGACACCGTGGCTTTTCCGGGCATGATTTGGGCGCGCACTTGGGGATCAACGGCTTCCAGGTGCATGCCGATCGCATCAACCCCTGCTGCTTGCAAGCGCTCAAACCAGAGAAAGTCGTCGGGTGGTTCGCACTGGGCCTGAATCGGTAATGCCACCCGGTTTTTGATCGCTCTGGCGCATTCGGTTAGGTAAGCCGCGCCCCGATCGCTCGTATTGGGCGTACCGCTGGTCATCACCATGTGCTTTACCCCATCCAATCGCACAGCCGCTTCTGCGACTTCTGCCAGTTGAGCAGGCGTTTTGCGGGCGATCGTCCGACCAGCCTCCAGCGATTGACCGATCGCGCAAAACTGACAGGAGGTAGCGGCATCGCTGTAGCGCATACAGGTTTGCAACACCGTAGTTGCCAGCACATCATGACTGTGCAGCAGGGCTATCTTCCAATAGGGAATACCGTCCGCTGTTGTGAGACCGTAAAACTTGGGCTGGTGCGGAAAGGCAATCGGCGCAACTAATTCATCGCCGCGATGCAACAGCGTTTGGTCGAGGGTGGCATCGATCGTGACAGCGTAGGGCGATCGGGCCGCAGCACCTGTATAGATCGGCACCATAACCGTTGTGCCTTCGATCGTCACCGCCTTGTGATCAGAAGGGCCAGCCCCACCCTTTCGTCCAGAAGCACCCGTTTCTTCCATTAACCGCAACCCTTGCGTTTGAAGGTCTGTAATTAACTGCTGCTTGTTCATGGGTGGGAGTGGGGGAAAGGTAAAAGGTAAAAGGCAGAAGGTAAAAAGATGAAGTCAGGAGTCAGGAGTCAGAAGGGGGGGCTGACTGCTGATGGCTGACCGCTGATTGTTCTTCAACTCAAAACTCAAAACTTCTACCTGCCCCCTGATCCCTAAAATACCTATGGTTCCAGCGCAAGAAACTCAGATCGAGGAATATTCAGGGGTTCTACGGCGGCTGGCTGTCCGGTGCCTTCATCCTGTAAGCCACTAACTACTGACCACTGGCTTGGGTTTAGCCGCAGTTGCAACAAATCAGGTCGTGAGTAGTGGCCTACACAATCCATCATGCGCTTGCGTTTGGTAATGAGCGAAAAGTCGAGGTTTGCGATCGCCATGCCCTCACCTTCTGTAAGCGGTGGGCAGAGATGGTTCCCTTCGGGGCCAATAATGGCGGTGTGGCATCCCCCACCTAGCACTTTTTGGAGTGTTTCATCGGTTGTGATTTGTCCTACCTGCTCTGGCGACAACCATCCGGTTGCATTCACCACAAAGCAACCAGACTCCAGCGCATGGTGGCGAATCGTCACTTCTATCTGATCCGCAAAAATCTGCCCTACCATCGAACCGGGAAACTGAGCGCAATGAATTTGTTCGTGCTGTGCCATCAGCGCAAATCGCGCCAGAGGATTGTAATGCTCCCAGCATGCCAGCGCGCCAACTTTGCCCACAGCCGTCTCTTGTACGGTCAAGCCAGCCCCATCGCCCTGACCCCAGACCATGCGCTCGTGGTAGGTTGGGGTAATTTTGCGCCGCTTTAGCAACAGGGAACCATCCGCGTCAAAGATAAGCTGCGTGTTGTAAACGGAGCCACGATCGCGCTCATTCACGCCCAGCACGACCACCATCTCGTAGGAACGGGCCGCGCGACTCACCGCATCTGTCACGGCACCGGGAATTTCGACGGCTTCTTCATAGAGCCGCATATGCTCTTTGCCCATCAGAACGGGCGGTTGCACAAACGAGAAGTAGGGGTAGTAGGGGACAACCGTTTCTGGAAAGACGACTAGCTGTGCACCCTCTTTGGCAGCACTGGCGATCGCCTGCAACACCTTCTCTGTCGTCCCATCCCGGCTGAACAGTACAGGGCTAAGCTGCACTGCTGCCGCTCTAACGGTGCGTGAATAAGCCACAGCGCCTCCAAATACAAGTTAATAGTTTTGAGTGATGAGTTTTGAGTTTCAAGTGGATGGAAGCCTCCAACTCAAAACCCAAAACTATTAACTCAACACTCTCTAAACCGTCCACGTATCCAGAATGAAGGCATTATCTTTGCGGTGCAGCAAGATCAAATCCAGCACGTCTAGAGGGCTGATGGGGCGAATGCCGGGCATCAGCGAGGGTTCGCCGTGTCCGTAGAGTGCCTGAAGTGCAAAACGGCAGGCGTACACCTTGCCACCTTCGGTCATGAACTTGCTGAGCTGGTCGTTAAAGTTTTGATGACCAGGGAAAGCCGCGTCGCCCAATTTGGGAAAGCCGCGCTGCACGCCTAGCGTGACGCCAGGCCCATAGAGCAAGACCGAGGTTTCAAAGCCTTTCCGCAGCAGACGCAGTGCTTGCAGCAGGTTGACCAGACCGATTGACCCTTCAAAGGCAACGGTGTGAAAGGTTACCAACGCTTTTTCACCGGGTTCAGCTTTCACATCTTCAAATACTTTTTCTTCGTAATCAACAAAGAAGTCGCCAGCTTTGTGAGCAGGAGTGGTTACTTCAGGCATCGCTTCATCCTCTGTAAAAGTTATCAACCGTTAGTCTTGTGTATGCAGTCTAAATCGCTGGCGCGATCGCTCAAAACTGATCGTTCACTAACTCAAAATTCACTGACTAAGACTGTATCGCAATGAGTACAGATTGCAACCTGATTATCGAATCAGTATAGAAAACCAGATGTAGAAAAGTGGCTCAGCCTCAATGCGAATACCTGTATACAAAGGTATAAAGCGCTTGAACCTCATAGCTGAATCATCGATCAGCCTACAATCCGTAAAGCAGATTTAGATTGATTGAAAACACCACTATAAATCTGGTTCTTGCTACACGGATGATTAAGCCGATCGCAAAAAAAACAGAAGCCGATCGCTCAGACGTTTGATCACGCAATCGCTTTAACATTCGACTTCTGCCTCCTCCTTAAAACCAGTACTTTTCAACCGACAGTGTTAACTGCCTGCTTGTGTGAAGCTTAGAAGCACACTCTTTTCATACTTGTGTACCTTGCTACAAAGTTGTCAGGTCTAACAGTATGGGCAGGGATAGACTAAAGCAGGTCTTGCGTTGGCAGCATTTTGTGGAAAGAACCTGTTGGTTTAAACAGGTATGAGAGGGGACGCGAAGTGAGGTGCTATCGATCGCTAGTGCGTCCAGACGTTTAGTAGTATGGGTGAGAGATTCCCTTTGCTCTCGCTACACACTTGTCATACCTATGTCTTCTAACAATCAGGTTTTTCCCGTTATTTGGAACGATCGTTCGCCCACCGAGACGCTCAGCGGACACGTGCTGTTGATCGACCAAACCCGCTTGCCAAATGAGTATAGCGTGGTTGAAATTAACCGCTATGAGGATATGGCACGCGCGATCGAAACCATGATTGTGCGTGGTGCGCCTGCGATTGGCGTTGCGGCAGCCTATGGAGTCTACTTAGGTGCGCGTGATATTCAGACGAGCGATCGCGCCGATTTTCTAGCTCAATTGGAGCCAATTGCTCAGCGATTGCGTGCCACTCGTCCGACAGCAGTAAACCTGTTTTGGGCGATCGATCGCATGGTTAAAACTGCCCATCAGACTCTTGGGCCTGTGGACTATTTGAAGCAAACGTTGCTAGACACGGCAAAGGCCATCAATACCGATGATGTGCAAACGTGTCATCTCATTGGCGATTATGGGCTGCGGGCATTGCCGTCCACTCCGGAGAAGCTACGCCTCCTCACTCACTGCAATGCAGGCGCGTTAGCAACAGCAGGCTACGGCACCGCATTAGGAGTTGTCCGCTCAGCGTGGCGAGAAGGGCGCTTAGAGCGAGTCTACGCAGACGAAACCCGTCCTCGTTTGCAGGGTGCCAAGTTAACTGCGTGGGAATGTGTGCAGGAAGGTATTCCCGTCGCTGTCATTACGGACAATATGGCAGCACACTGTATGCAGCGAGGCATGATTGATGCAGTAGTAGTGGGAGCCGATCGCATTGCAGCCAATGGTGACGCCGCTAATAAGATTGGCACTTACAGCGTGGCGCTGGTAGCAAAAGCGCACAACATCCCGTTTTTTGTGGCGGCACCGTTGTCCACGATCGATTTTGCGATCGCTGATGGCAGCCAAATTCCCATCGAGGAGCGCGATCCTAGCGAAGTGCATACGGTAGGCGAGACGCTCCTTTGTCCTGTTGGCGCTGAGTTTTACAACCCTGCGTTTGATGTCACTCCGGCCGCCTTAATCAGCGCCATCATTACGGAGTATGGGGCGATCGCGCCTGCTGACTTAAGGGATCAATTGGCCTCCAAGCAGGCTGTTTAGTTGTGAATCGGTTGCATCCTATTCTGTAGGGACGTTACGTGTAACGTCCCTACAGACAAGTTAAACGCCAATGCTTTTGCTGTCAGCGTTGAGTAGTTCAGCGATCGCTTGCCGCTCGGCGGGTGGGTGGGACGGGAGCACCTGACGGGCATCGGTAATGAGCCAATCCAGAGAAGCGGCTTGGACATCGATCGTCGCGCCTGTCTTATCCACGCAATAGCGACCAAAGACCAGCTTGTCTACCAGTCGTACCCCTGGCCCCAGTCGTGCGTATTCAAAAATGACGCTATTGTCTACGGTAGCCCCACTGCAAATCCAGCAGTTGGGGCCAATCATGGTGGGGCCAATAATCGTGGCTCCATCTTCGATGTGGGTCATACCACCGATGTAGACAGGCCCCTGAATGTCCACCTTGTCCCAATTTACCGATACGTTTAGTCCGGTGTAAATGCCGGGTGCCACTTGACGACCGGGAATTTCTACGTTTTTGACTTCACCATTGAGCACGCTGCGAATGGCTCGCCAGTAGTCGGGCGTTTTACCGATGTCTACCCACTCAAAGTCCATCGGTACACCGTAGAAAGGAGCGCCCTTCTCAACCAGCTTAGGAAAAAGCTGACCACCGATGTCAAACTCTACGCCAGGAGGAATATAGTCAAAGATTTCGGGTTCAAAAATGTAAATCCCAGTGTTAATGCAGTTGCTCAGCGCCTCTTCAACCGACGGTTTCTCCTGGAAGGCTTTGACCCGACCCTCATCATCAGTGACCACAACCCCATAGCTGGGCACTTCTTCTTCTGGCACCGTCTTCATGACGATCGTCGCGATCGAGCCTTTTTCACGATGCCACTTCACCGCAGCGGTCAAATCCAGGTCAATCAAGGCGTCACCGCACAGTACCACAAAGGTATCGTCAAAGAAGGGAGAAAAATCTTGAATGCGGCGCATACCACCCGCAGAACCGATCGCCTCACCTACGAGTTCGCCCTCGACAATGCGACCTTCAAACGAATAGGCAATTTGTACACCAAAGTGCTGTCCATCACGGAAATAACTTTCAATTTCGCTCGCCAGGTGGCTTACGTTGACCATAATTTCGTTAAACCCATGCTGCCGCAGCAACTCCAGCAAAAACTCCATCACAGGCTTTTGCAGAATTGGAATCATGGGTTTTGGAATGGTGTACGTGATGGGACGGACACGGGTTCCCTTACCGGCGGCCAGAATCATGGCTTTCATAGATCGTTCATCTCCCCAAACCTTCGCCACTAGATGTTAGCTAACTATGTTTAAAACTTAAAATGGCTGGCCTCTAACCATTGCTCTATGCTGATGCTAGGTGATCTTTAAGCCGAGTAAACATCAAACGAATGACTCTTTGTAAAGCCCTAGTGAAACACGACAGATGCTTCATCACATCTATAGTTAAGTTTTGTTTCAGAGGCGTGGACACGGTCTTCGCAGACGATCGCACGCTTTTGCTGACATCAAGCGGATGTCAACCACAATGTTAACAAGCTTAATCGAGCGAAGCACGTGCTGACCAGTCTGTGAGGTCAGACAATGCCTGCTCTGAGAGCAACTGAATTTTGAGATCCTGATAAAACTCCTCTTGTGCAAGTTCGACTTTTGATTGCGCCGACAGCAACAACAACGCCCAAAAAATCCCGACGCGGTCGTGGGTGGCATTTCCTGCGTGAGGATCATGCGGAATCGAGGCTTTGTAGTCGCTGGCCTGTGACCATAGCTCTAGAAGCAAATCAAAATCGAGCCAGTCTTTTCCCTTAGAGATGGTCTCCCAGTGATCAATAAAAAATTGCTCCAGCGCTACCGCCATTTCGGATAAGTTTTCCTGATGAGCAAGCTGGGCGATCGCGCGAACGGCTTGCCCACGAGACTGCTGTCGGGGACGACGTGCCCGCGATCGTGGGGTGGGATCATCCAACGCTGTCGCGATCGTGCGGAGTTGATCAATCAACTCTTTGAGGGTGACCCGTCGTCGTTGCGGCGGTTGAGCCACTGCACGACGACGAATTTGACGTTCCAGGTTCGCGGGCAACGATGAGCCAGACAAGCCTTCTGGATCGAACAACGCCATTTCGGCTTCAGTTTCAGTCTCAGCGACAGGTTCCGGTTGAGAGAGGCTGTCTGCCTTGAGTAACACCAGCATGGAGGCATACAAAAACGCCTGTCCCGATTGAGACAGGGTGGCTTCATAGGGTTCACGTCCGCTACTGAGCGGAGTCAAGGTGCTTAAGAAGCGATCGATCACCTCAATGACTTTGACATCCCACGGATCGATTTCACCCCGTTCTGCCAAATCAATCAGAAACGCGATCGCATCTTGCGCGAGAGATAGGGGCATGAATGAACCTACCGAAGGGGAATCCGAGCAAACCAGACTGCTGCAACCACGATCGCAACCAATAACAGCAGCGGTACCCACAGACTCCAGAGGCTAAGCGGTGTAATCAGGTCAGTGATCGCCATTTTTTGTATGCTAACTCAGGGCAAGAAGAATCGAGAGATCACGCATGAAGAAGGGAGTTTTGAACGGATTGTTCTAACTCAAAACGTTTAACCTTCACTGAGCATAAACTTCGGCTTCAGCATCCTGCTCTACGCCTGGACGAGGCTTAGCGGCTGGAAGCAGACGCTGCTGCTCTTCGATTTCGGCTTTATAGCGCTCCACATTCTCTTCTAACTCTTGAATGCGAACGTCTCTAACTTTCAGGTCTTTTCTGGTGTCAATGACCCGCTGAAGCTGAGTCCACACGCTAAACACCCATGCCATCACAGCCCCAATGCCCATTGCCATGATGAGTTCAATCGCGAGGGGGGCTTGTAGCTCAATGCCTTGAGCAACTCGAATGACGGCTGGGTCGGTGTTTTCAATACCAAACAGCACAAGAGCGAGACAGATGACGAAAATAATGACAAAGTTAATTTGCCGCATATTGAACTTCCTACGCTTGCGATGGATTGCCGTTGCTTCAGAGAGCGAATGCTAATTGAATCGCTATGGATAAAAGCTTGGGACTGTACCCAGCCTTTTAATAGACGGCTTTGAGCCTGTCATATCCACAGCCGAAACTCTAGCTAAGCATAACTGCTCTAATTCGTTCACGTTTGAACAGGCTGATCAAATTTGTAGCAGACGAAAGCAGAAAATAGGCAAATGTGGATCAATTGTTTGAAGGTTTGCTAGCCGATCGCGCCTCTGGTTGCAAAGATGCCGTTGAGCCTGCATCCGCCTGTGTCTAGCTTAATCCCGAAGCGGGGGATCGTGAGAAAGAACACTCCGAGTCACAACCTGAGATTGCTTGCTGTACATAGCATCCAGCGTCCCTTTGATTGTCCCAGCGATCGGCACTGCAACCAGAACTCCCAGGAAACCTGCCACTTGAAGCCCAATAAGCAGTGCGAGGAAGATGACGATCGGGTTCAGTCCGGTAAAGTTGCCCATCATGCGTGGCGCAAGGACATTATCGCGAATCTGCTGGACAATGGTTGCAGCCAGGCCGACCCAAACCGCCAAGCCAAAATCTTGCAGCATGATCAGCAAGGTCACTAACCCAATACCCAGCGTCGCGCCAATGAAGGGGATCAATTCAGCAACGCCGATCAAGAGGGCAAACAACAGGGCAAAGGGAACCTTGAGGACCAAAAAAATGGGAATCAAAACAGCGGTCATGAAAATGGCTAACAGCAGTTGGCTAATGAAAAAGTTCTGAAAATTTAGCCGCAGCGAAACGCCTAAGGGAATCCCGATATGGGGCGGTAACAGATGAATGAGTCCATGCCAGAGGCGATCGCCGTACAGCAGCATGTAAAACGCCAGCACCAGCACCAGGATGCTGTCAATGAGGCCCCCCACTGTACCTAGCGCTAGCCCCAACGCCTGCCCCGCCAGCAGTTGAATCTGGCTCTCAATTTGGGCGTTGATGCGACCTGTCAGGCTTTGCAAATCCATTGACAAGTTGCGTGTTTTGGCCCAGTTGTCGAATGATTGGAGATTATGACGGCTCGCTTCTAGCCACCCTGGAATCGAATCTCGCAGTAAGGTGGTCTGCTGGATTAAGAGCGGCACCAACGTCACGCCCACAATCACTAGCAGCGTGAAGGTGATGAGCAGCACTACGGTAACAGCTTGGGGTCGCGTCATATGGGCACGCTCGAAGAACTGTACAGAGTAGTTCAACAAGAAGGCCAAAATCGCCGCGATCGCAAAGAGCGTAATCAGATGCTCAAAGTAACGGAATACCTGGGATAGCAGCCAGATATTTAACGCCACGATCGGGCCGCTCAGACCGAAAATCAATAAACGCTGGAGTTTGGCTGAACGGCGCATCGCAAAACCTGTCGCAAAGGCTTTCTAGCAGAAGTGTACAATCCAACTTGCCATAAAACGACACGTTCTGGAGTAAGGTCGAGACAGTCTTTCATCTGTCAAAGTGCGGAGCTTTCCTCTAAAGGTGCCGGATGCGAATGGTGCCAAAACCAAGTGTTTGGTCTAAACCTTCAGACGGTTGGATGGTTTTCGGGTGCTGCTGGTGAACGTGGGTCCTTTAAAAAGCGTCCGATCAGGATGACAAGGACGATCGCCAGGGTGCCAATTCCCAGTGGACTAGGCAGCCAGAACACCACTTCGAGCTGATTCAATTCGCCAGGCACCAATTGCCACACTAGCGTTTTTCCAGACGGATCGCTGTTGGGTGCCTTACTATTCGCAGCAGTCAGGCTTTTCGCACCCCAAGGCGTCTGCAACCGAAATTCCAGATCAACCAGAGAGGTGGGACTCAGTAACAAACTGCCGCTTGACGATCGCACCCCCAGCGATCGTAGATCCAACTCATACCGAAGGTGATTGCGCTCGACCAGCAATAAATTACTGTTCGCCAGGGTAAAGCGGGAAGCAATTGGTGGCAGCGCAATCGCGGCAGCAGGGCTATCTTTTTCTAATGAGCTAAAAAACTGGTTGAACTTTCTCTCTAAATCACCGCTGCTTGTAAATGGAATGGTCACAAGTAGATCGTTATCTGGCAGGTGCTCGATGCGCCCGCCGAGCTTCTGACTCCGCTGCTCAATCAGCTTCAGCCATTGCTGAGCCGTGGTACCACTCAACTGTTGCAGCCGTTCTTCTAGCTGGATGTGCTGCGTAAACTCCCCCCGGTTGGGGCTGTCAAACCGAACGCCCACGTCGTACCGCACGCAGCCAGACAGCAATAGTGAGAGCAGCAGCATTAACCAAACTTGACTCGATCGATGAAAGGCGCGGGTTAGAACCTGTTGCGATCGACGGATCAGAACCTGTAGGAGTTGTGGTGTGCGGATACCGCTCGTTAGCGTCATGGGTTTCGGGAGTAGAAACAACAGCTTACGAGAGTTCAGCATACGCGAAGATCCGCAAAAAGGAGGCGTTGCTACATGAACCACAGCAGTCCGCCCAGCAAGAGGACTGCTGCACCGAGCGCCACCCAAACAAAGCGGTTATCTTGCGTACTGACTTGACTGGGATCAACCACCGTTTCAAGCTGAAAGGCTGGCTTCTCAGGCGGCTTGGTCGGCGAGATTGTGCCAGCAGCGGTGCGATCGCGCTCATCTCGATCGCCTAAAGCAGTCAAGTCAGGAATTTGGGTCAACCACTCTGGACGAGTCGTTAACCGAGGTGCTTCCAGGATGTAGAGAAGGCGACGACCCTGTTTGCGAATTTGTAGATCTGGATGGCGGCTCACCTCACGGCAAAGTGCGAGTGCGTCCGATCGTTGCCCCAACGCTTCATAGGCCGTCACCAACCAGATTTGCACTTCGCCGCCGAAGCGAGTCATCGGCGGCACCAGTGTATTTGCAGACTCTAGAGACTGCACTGCTTTGCGGTATTCACCCCGTTCAAAGGCGGCTTTGCCAGCCTGATAGTCGGCTCTAGCCGTGTCGATGGCATCTGAACTCACAAGCGTTAAAGAAGACGTGGACAACAAGATGGTTGGAAAAGCGTTCTTAAACCAAACGGGATTTAAGCTGTCTGGGATTTAAATTGTCTGCCTCGTTTCCTCCATTCTATCGGAACACGTTAGGCTAGAAAGTAGTCCTGAGTTAAGAGGGATCGCAGTGAGCACTTACGGTTTCATGCTGCGGCCAATCAGGTAGTGAAGGTTGCGTCGATCATGTATGGTTCCTTCTTGAGTGGTAAAACCGATGACTAAACCTCCCCTGCAATGGTGTAAAGCAGCCGCACCTCAACAATTTTTTCATTTGCCGTTTTCTCTTGCTGCGGGTGCATCCATCCTGCTGACTGCAATTTGGCTGGCTACGTGGATGCCTGCTGCAAATGCCAGACCATTCATTCGGGTGCAGAACAACAGCTCTCCCAACGCAGGATCGGTCATCAATTTTCCGCCCGTTGTCCCCTTTGGCGGTTCGATCTACAATCCTGTGCAGACGATCGTGCAGCCTGGCTATGGTAGCGGTCTTTCCGTGCAAATTGGGACTCCTAGCAACTATCCATCGAGTGGCTATTCGTCGCAATATATTTATCGTCAGCCGGGTAATGTCCAGTATCGGGGTAACGTAAATAACTCAGTGTTGATTAATCCCACGGTGATTAACAGCCCGATTCGTAACTCAACGTTGGTTAATCCGACGATCGTCACCGCGCCCTATGCGCCTTACTACAACACTCAAACCGTAACGACAACGACTCGACCAGAACCAGAGGTCTACATCGATCCGCAGTATGGAGTGCGCTATCGATCGCCTTCTGCCACCTCTGTGCAGCCGATCATTGTTTACCCGCAGATCATTTATCCCCAGAGCAATCCTTAGCGCGATCGCTGAGCCGCACCCGCCAAATGAAGCAGCGTCACTTCCCAAACCAGTCGAGGTTGGACGCTACGCAAAAGGTGTAAGCGCGCCTGTTCTAATAAACTGACCGATGCAGGGTTTGGCTGTTGAGCCGTGCAGCTTTGCTGCCAGTAGGTTTGTTGCAGATAACCGATCAGCCAGCGCTGAGAGTCTGACTCTAACGTTTTGTCAATATCGCGAGCAAGGCTCAGGGCTTCTCGAAATGTGCGTGGTGGAGTGGTAACAGCTTGTAAAAGCTCTGCGGGAATTGCCTGAAGCTGCTGCCAGTGCTCGATCGCGGCACCGGGGCTACCCTGAGCCAACTGCAATACGTCAGGCTGCTGCAGCATCTCACCATGTCCCGATCGCTGAAGCACTTGCGCCATACCATTTGCTGTCAACCCGTAAAACGGGATGCGCTGGCAGCGAGAAACGAGCGTTGGTAACAACGACTCGACTCCGGGGGCAATCAGAATAAGCGTTGCTTGACCAGGTTCTTCGAGCGTTTTTAGCAGTCCATTAGCCGCGCCTTCTGCCATTGTCTCTGCCTGATCAATCACGACAACCGATCGCGCGGCTTCTAGCGGTGCACGCGAGAGAAAGCGGGCAATATCGCGCACTTGCTCAAGCCGCACAACAGGGTGTGATTTCGGCTTCAGGCCCGCTTCCGTCGCCTCTGCGATCGAGAGCCGCTTGCCCTGATGCAAATACGTCGGCTCAACCCACAACAAATCGGGATGGTTGCGCTCTTGAATGCGACGCTGTAATGCTTTGGGAGGGGCGATCGCGGACGTTTCTGTGGTGAATAGGAGCGATAGAAAACACTCAGCCGCCAGTCGCCTTCCCACGCCAGGTTTGCCTGCAAAGAGGTAAGCAGGGGCAATCCGATTTTTGGCAACGGCTTGAGACAGCAGTTCAACCGCCTGAGGTTGGTCGATAAGAGGCGCGAAAGGAGACATGGAGAGGTAAAGGATGAAGTCTAAAGGATAAAGAATGAACCGTTTTTAGCCTTTATCTTTTATCCTTTCCACACCGTACCATTCACTAAACTTTTGGCTTAAAACTGCCTGAATTTGTTCAGCGACTTCGGTTTCGGGAGGAGAGGCATCGATATGGGTGATCCGTTGAGGATAACGTTGAGCAAGTTCGGTAAAGCCCTGCTGAACGCGGTGGTGAAAAGAAACATCGGCTTGCTCAATGCGATCGAGGGTGCCACGTTGACGAGTTCTTGCCAGCCCTGTTTCAGCATCCAGGTCAAGCCAAAGAGTGAGGTCACTTTCTAGTCCACCCGTTGCAATATCGTTGAGCTGACTAATCAGTTTAAGGTCGATACCACGTCCGTAGCCCTGGTAAGCGATCGTGGAATCGGTGTAGCGATCGCACAAAATCAGGGTGCTCTGGTGCAATTGTGGGGTTAAGTAGCCGTCTACGTGCTGAGCGCGATCGGCAGCATAGAGCAATAATTCAGCGCGACTTTGCATAGCTTCCGCTATAGATTGTTCCAGCAACAGTTGGCGTACCTTTACGCCCAAGTCAGTGCCGCCCGGTTCGCGGGTCGTGATGAGCTGTGACACATAGCCTTTTGCCTGTAGCAACGATTGCCAGCCGCTGTCGATGAACCATTGCTGCGATCGTTTCAGTTGAGTTGTTTTACCACAGCCTTCAACGCCCTCGAAGACAATTAATTTTCCGCGCATAGTGCCTCTGAAACGGACATGGAAACCTTTATCGCTATTGCAGTCAGCTATTAACCTTCTACCTTCTGCCCTTTACCTTTTTCTGTCTCCTAAATTCTTAATTCTATTTTTAAGTTGGCTGTAACAACCTACATGCACCCAAATCAAAGGCAGTATAGTTCGAGCCGTTTAAATAACCAGGCTTGTTATGCTGAATGAACGATATGATAGCGAAGTCTTAGTGTCACGCGTCCGGGGTTTGTCATGGCTCGTTATACCTGCCTATTTACCGTTGCAGCATCTGTAGGAGACGTCCAGAGCTTACTGAGCGAGACGTTGGAATCTTGCAACTTTGATATCATCTACGAAACAGATGATTATTTGATGGCGCGTGAAGTACCTGGTAATGTTGCGTTTTCTAAGCTTGTGACTGTCGAAGTGTTAGTGGATAAAACGCTAGCGACTGATCGCGAAGTGCGAATGAGCTTTGTCATCAAAAATGAAGAATTGCCTCTCCAAATTAACAATCACTGTCGGCGCATGTACGAACTGGTGAGTCAGGCGATCGCCGATAATCGCCAGTGGCGTTTGATTGATACGGTCGCTGGTTGACTTTTTTAAGCTGCATGATTGCGTAGCTGGATTTTAGCTATGCGATCAACTCCGGGCTGTTTTCAGTGACTACAGTTCGACAAGGTTTTACATGCTGTCCTCCTAGAGACAGAAGTCCTATCACTTACAGTACTTTGTCCCTGGCTAGATCACGACCATCGCTTCATGTGTCGGTTAGGGTCTCTTCTTTATGGTAGGAGGTGAGCAAAATCCTCACGCTCAAATGGGTAGAGACGTTGCCAAGTACGTCTCTACCTTCATTAAAAGCAAACGGACTGGGGCACGATCGCGCTCCCGCTCATACCAGGCCAAATTGAGAGGACATATCTTGTCAGGGTGTTCAAGTTGTCCCATCTAGCGCTTGATTTGTACCGCTTCTCTCACAAGCTGATATAGCGTTAAAGCTGCCTGATGCGGTTTCTGTAACGTGATGTCTTGTCTGTACCGCTAGGAAACTAGTGGAAGATTAGTGTGGCAATTTTGCTCTGGTGTGGCATGAGACCGCGATCGCGTGCTGTCCGTTGATCACACTAATGCAGACGCAACGAATGAAACCGCTCAACGTTCTGACGCTTTTTCCCTTTACCTTTCTCCTCGCCGTTATCCAGGTTGCGATCGCCCAGGCTGCCCAGCCGCTTGATCCACTCAATCCAGCAGTCGTCGATCGCCTAAATCCCAGTGCTAACCCGCTTCTACGTCCCAGCCAGCCTGAGGAGGTCTCAATCCAGCTAAAGCAGCCGATTACGCTACAGCAAGCACTTGAGTTAGGTCTCCGCAATAACAAAGAGGTTCAGGTGCAACGGCTCACCGTGGAGCGCTATCGAGCCTCCTTACGAGAAGCGCAGGCGGCATCCTATCCTACTCTCACGCTAGAACCAACATTAGTGCGATCACGATCGGCAAGCGACACTTCTAGAACAGTCAGCAGCACTTTTAGCAGCACCCTTAGCCTTAGCTATGACCTCTTTACGGCAGGCCAACGTCCAGCCGCCATTCGAGTAGCAGCGCTCAACGTTCGCAATCAAGAGCTGGAGCTTGAGCGCCTGACGATCCAGAATCAGGTTGATATCGCTACGGCTTACTATAACAGCCAACAAGCTGATGAAAGCGTTCGCATTCAGGCATCTGCCGTTGCTAATGCTGCACAGAGTCTTCGGGACACACAAGCTCAGGAAACTGCTGGACTTGGCACTCGTTTTGATACCTTGCAGGCACAAGTCACTCTGGCAAATGCCAGGCAAGATCTCGTCAGCGCTCAGGCAACGCAGGAGATTAATCGTCGCCAACTAGTGCAGATATTGTCTTTGGGGCAAGCAGTCACCGTTTCGGCTGGCGATCCGGTTGTTGTGGGTGCGTCGTGGAATCTCTCTCTGGAAGAGAGCATTGTCTTAGCGTTCAAAAATCGCGCTGACCCCGAACAGCAGTTAGTTCTGCGTGAGGCCAGCCAGCAGCAACGGCGATCGGAACTGGCCGCGATCCGACCAACGGTTTCGCTGGCAACTGAGTACGAGGTGCTGAAATATTTGGACTCTAACAGCGGCTTTACGGATGGGTATAGCGTTTCTGGCACGGTAAGCTGGACAGTCTTTGATGGAGGTGCAGCAAAAGCCAGAGCCAGACAACAAGAACGCAATGTCGAGATTTACGAGACGCAGTTTGCCGATAAGCTCAATCAAATTCGCTATGCCGTTGAAGAAAACTACGCGAATCTGCGATCGAACCTGGAGAATATCAAAACCACCGAAATTGCGGTTGGTCAAGCGCAAGAGGCACTGAAACTAGCTCGCCTGCGCTATCAGGCAGGCGTTGGCACTCAGACCGATGTGATTAGCGCTGAAACAAGCTTAACGCAAGCAGAAGGCAACCGGGTAAATGCCATTATCGGCTACAACCAGTCGCTCGCTTCTCTCACAGGAGCCGTCGGTTATCCGCTGTCTAGATGAGTTGTCTAGAAGAAATGTCGAAATGAAACCGGAGACCAGTGGAGCTTGAACTCACCACGATCGCATTTTAGACAACGTTTTGTTACTCAATGAAGGACATATCTTAGGTCTAAAAGCATTCTGCGTAGTCTTCTTCGCTCCTGAATTCTGCTGTATTTGTACCATGAATGGGTATAGCGAATGGTACAGTCTGCATGAGAGGGTTTTTGAGGAATTAGGATATGAAGGCGCAGGTTTTTCGAGGCGTGAATCAGCTTAGCTACGAAGAAATTCCTACACCAGAGATTGCATCTGACGAGGTACTAGTGCAGGTGCGCGTGGTGGGGCTATGTCAGTCCGATATCAAGAAAATTCGCTACCCCCTCTACAATCCACCGCGTATTTTTGGGCATGAAACGGCAGGAACGATCGCGGCGGTTGGCCTTGATGTACAGGGCTGGCAAGTGGGCGATCGGGTAGTGGTACTCCATCACATTCCCTGTATGCACTGCGCGTACTGCCTGAATGACAACTTCTCCATGTGCGATGTGTATAAGAACATCACCACAACCGCAGGCTTTGCGCCCAGTGGTGGTGGATTTGCCGAGTACGTAAAGGTGCCGGGTCACATCGTTCGTAGTGGTGGACTGGTGACAATCCCGGACGACGTGACGTTTGAGCAAGCCAGTTTTGTGGAGCCGACTAACTGCTGCCTGAAGGCCGTGAAAAAGGCCCAGATTGCTCCTGGTCAAACGGTGCTGATTACGGGCGCAGGGCCGATCGGGCTGATGTTTATTATGCTGGCGAAGTATTTTGGCGCACGGGCGATCGCCACTGACCTGTTACCCACCCGTATCGAAAAAGCCCTGAGTATTGGTGCTGATGCCGCCTTCGATGCCCGCGATTCCGATCTAGCTGCCAAAATTCACGGCATGACTCACGGTATGGGTGTCGATACCAGCATCTTGGCTGTACCCAGTGATAAAGCCTTCTTTCAAGCGCTGGACTGCACGCGCAAGGGCGGCAAGATCCTTTTCTTTGCTGAGTTTCCCGATGAGCTAGAAATCCCCATCAATCCCAACATTCTCTATCGGCGTGAAATTGATCTCATGGGCAGCTACAGCTCATCCTTTCGGGTGCAGGCTCTAGCAGCGGACATTGTGTTCAATAAGCGGATTGATGTGGATGCGCTGGTGAGCGATCGCTACCCGCTCAAAGACCTGTCAGCCGCCGTTGATCAAGCTGTTTCACCTGGCCCTGATACCTACAAAATCCTGATTTATCCCTGACTTTCCCATCAGCAACTTACTCAATAAACTTGATTAGTCGGACTTTGGGTTCCTTCACCTGGCTGTACCGCTCTGCCATTGCTTCGATCTGAGCCAGTTGACCCAGCGCCAAACCGCATGGGCTACCATACTTTGCCCGTACCCGATCGCTGGCAATGTGGAGTGCTGTGCGCGATCGTTCAATAAAATCCGTCAACGCATACTCGCTACCGGGCGTGAAATATTCCTTCACAATTAAGGATGGTGAGTAGCACGTTGTCTGGGAACGATCTGGTAGCTCAATCTGAAAACGGATTTCGGGCATGGGTGAAATTAGTTGTTAGTTGTTGGTTGTTAGACAAGTGAGAAAGCAGGGGAGGCAGGGGAGGCAGGGGGAGCAGGGGAAGAGAGTTGTGAGTTGTGAGTTAGTTCTGCCTTCTGCCTTCTGCCTTCTGCCTCCTAAACTTATAGCGAAGCTAAAAAAGCTGACCGCTGAAAGCTTTCCTTTCATCCCTCATCCTTTCCCTGCCGCCTTAACAACTCATCATAATGAACTAGATGCATTCTCGCGGAAGCTTGCCAGGAGTAATGCGGCAGAATAACCTGGCTGTTTTGCACAAGCTGATGGGCAAGGTTGGGAGAGAGGATCGATCGCATTGCCTGCGCGATCGCATTCGATGATAGAGGATCAATGAGTAGCGCCTGGGTTTCGGTGAGGAACTCGGTAAAGGGTGGTTGGTTGGCGGTGATGACAGGAATGCCGCTGGCGATCGCTTCTAGCACAACCAAGCCCCAGCCTTCTTTTACAGAGGGAAACACAAAGGCATCTGCAAGACGGTAGAGTGCAGGCAAGTTAGCATCGGGGATCACGCCAGGTAGCAGAAGCTGTTTACCGACAATCACGCTCAGTTTGGCTGCCAGCGCAAAAAACTCGTCACGATAAGCCTGGTAGTCAAACAGAGTTGCACCCCCTGCAATGATTAATTGAGCCTGCGGATAAGAGTCTAGAGTTTGGCTAAAAGCTTGCAGCAGCGCGATCGAGTTCTTGCGTGGTTCGATGCCACCAACCGTTAAGTAAATGGGTTCTCCACAGATTCCCAAATGTCCTTTGAGCAACTGTTCTGAACCATCGAGCGCTGCCGAAAAGCGCTGGGTACTCACCCCGTTGATGATCCTCGGCGCATGAATCTGATACTGCTGCTGGAGTTCGGTCTGCCAGCGCGTACTGACGCAGAAACACAGGTCGGGATCACGGATGGAGCGCTCCTGACACTGTTGTAAATAGGGGCTGTTGTAGTCCTCAATATGATGGACTGTGCGGATGTAATGGGGAATCTGCTCACGTTGGCGCAAACTCGCTAGAGCATTCGCACCGATGCAGTCTTGGGCGTGATAGCAGTCGTACTGATCGTCCATCTCACTAAAAAACGCATCAAACTCTTGGATGCGCTGCTGGATGAGAGCATCAATGCTATCTGGCGCTGGCTGTGCAGGAATGAGTTTGACCATACAAGAAAGGGGACGATCGAACCCTGAGCCATCTTTAGCCAGTGCATAAACGCAAACTGTGTGACCAATTGCATGCAGTGTTTCTGCTAGCTCTAGCGTATGCACAACGCTCCCTCTTAGCTTGGTTGAATAGGTCAACAGCGCAATGCGGAGGGGCTGTTCAGTCATAGATGCCTTTGCTCTTACGGCTGTTCATACTGTTCGTAGGCAGCAACAATGCGCTGTACTAAAGGATGGCGAACCACATCGGCTTTAGACAGATGACAAAAAGCAACGCCTTCAACCGATCGCAGAATTTTTTCAGCGACAGCTAATCCCGATGCCTGATAATTAGGCAAATCAGTCTGAGTCAAATCGCCAGTCACCACCATACGCGAGCGAAAGCCCAGACGCGTGAGCAGCATCTTCATCTGCGAGGGAGTCGTATTCTGGGCCTCATCAAGAATGACAAACGCATTGCTTAGGGTACGACCGCGCATGTAGGCGATCGGGGCAATTTCAATTACGCCACGCTCCATGAGCGCAGGGATTTTTTCTGGATCAATAAATTCATACAGGGCATCGTAGAGGGGGCGCAGATAAGGATTGACCTTTTGCTGCAAGTCTCCAGGCAAAAAGCCCAGTTTCTCACCTGCTTCTACGGCTGGGCGTGTCAGGATCAGACGCTCATAGTCATTGGCTAACAGTGCTTGCACCGCTAAGACGGCTGCCAAAAAGGTTTTTCCCGTCCCGGCTGGGCCAATGCAAAAGGTCAGATCGTGGGTGCGAACGGCTTGGATATACTGCCGTTGCCGAAACGTTTTCGCACGAATGTCCTCACCACGACGAGTATGCGCCAGCACATCTTGCCGCAACTCACGTAGTTCGTCCTGCTGTTGAGTATCGATCGCATGACGAGCGGTGAGAATATCAACCCCAGAAATCGTGGTACCGCTGCTCCAAATCTCCTCAAGAGCGTTTACCAGGCGAGTTGCCAAGTCAATTTGATTGTCTGTACCAGAGATGCGTAGCTCCTGTCCTCGCAAGACCAACGTCGCGCCAGTTTGTCGAGCCAGAGTTTTCAGGTTTTCTTCTCGCTCACCAGCAAGAGCGATCGCGCTTTCGATACTGGGCAATTCGACGGTAAGAGCCTCTACCATGCAGTCAATTATGCGTTAGTCAATCACGGGGGGTTCCCACTACTATAGACAAAAACACCTGATTCCTTCACTTTTCAAGGTTTAGCGGGCGCTTCGTAGCCCGCGTACCGTTACCTCTGCTCGAATCACTTAATAAGACAAACCCCGGTTACTGGGCAACGTCTGGAGGTGTGGCACGCGATCGTAGCTTGGGTGGCTCTTTTACCCCTGAAGACCGACGTGGCGGCGGTTTGTCAATCACGTCCTCGCGATCGTGATCCCCATCATGCCCCTGAGCAGAGCTGCCAAACACATCCAAATAAGCAGAGTAACCTGCCAACTGAGCGGCGGCTTCTAGCACCGAGCGAATGGCTTGAATGTTGCGCCCACCGCGCCCAAACACGCGCCCCTTGTCTATACCCTCAAACGCTACGCGCACCCAAACCTTACCCCGGTTGGGCGAAATCTCGCAGTCTACCTTGAGAGACTCAGGCTGCTCTAAAAACGGCTCGACCAAAAACCTGACCAGTCCTGCATAGTCTGGCTCGGTTGCTTGAGAGGCATAGGGTTTGGTATTCGTCTCAGGCATTGACCTGTTCAAAAACGTTAGCTTTTTGCAGAATGCTACGGACTGTGTCTGTGGGCTGTGCCCCGTCTTTCAGTCGCTTGACGATCGCGGGAACATCTAACCGGGTTTCGTCCGTTCTGGGATTATAGAAGCCCAGTTCTTCCAGGGGACGACCATCGCGGCGATCGCGACTATTCATCGCCACAATCCGGTAGCTTACTTCACGCTTCTTGCCGTAACGCTTTAATCGCAGTTTGATCATGGTACTGTGCGGATTCTCTTTATCGCTAAACAAATGAGTCTTACTGAGCAAGCTTGGTCTTTATCAGCTTTCCGCTGTGGACAGCAAAAACTTGACAAGCAGCTCGGATTAATGATCATATCACGAACAGGTTTTGCCGCACTTCATCTGGCTAAATATCAGTAATTCTCAGTATGGAAATTTAACCAGGACTTACGCAAATTCTCTAAAAATAGCCCACAGCCCCCAAATTTTGGGGGAGCAAGCACTCAAAGTCCCCCAGAATTGGGGGATTTAGGGGGCGACTGCGTAAGTCCTATACGCTTGATCTTGAAGCCTTCCTGAGTATCAATCATCGCAAATGGCATTTGTCGTCGATAATGGCAGTAGAGTTTCGGGGCAGATTTGTGACGAACAAGCGCAATCGCTGGCTTATCAATGTGGTTCTTATTTTAGCCGTCGTCGCTTTCGTGGGTTTCTCGTTGATCCCGCTGATTGAGGCAGCCTTTAAGGGCAACCAGCCGCAAACGGCTGTCAGTCCCAGTCCAGTTCAATCTGCGAGCGCAACGCCGAAAAAGGAAGAACTGGAAGCGCAGGCAAAGGGCTATGAGCTGGTGTTGCAGCGGGAACCAGACAACCCAACTGCCCTGCGTGGGCTACTGGAAGCGCGGTTGGGGCTAGGCGATGTCAAGGGTGCGATCGCCCCCCTGGAGAAGTTGGCAAAGCTCAACCCGAACGAAACGGAGTATGCCATTCTCTTAGCGCAGGCAAAGCAGCAAACCAATGATGCCGAAGGTGCCGCTCAGACCTACCGGGACATTTTGAAAACAAAACCGGGCGATCGCAACGCGCTTCAGGGGCTGACCAATCTGCTCCTGCAACAAAACCGTCCAGAAGCCGCTGTTGGTTTACTGCAAGACACGATTAAAACTGCGCCACAGGCAAATAAAATTCAGGCAAACAGCGTGGATGTTGGCTCCGTTCAAGTGATTTTAGGACAAGTGTATGCCTCGCAGAAACGCTATGATGAAGCGATCGCAGTCTTTGATGAAGCTGCCAAAGGCAATAAGCAAGATTTTCGTCCCGTACTCGGTAAAGCCTTGATCCTGAAAGAGCAGGGTAAAACAGACGCGGCGAAGCCACTATTTGCCAGCGCGGCTGAGTTGGCTCCGGCACAGTACAAAGACCAGATTAACAAGCTAGCGAGTGCACCGTCTCCAGGCGCAACACCGTCCCCAGGTGCCACCGCCCCAACCGCAGTGCCCAGCTCAACCCCCAGTACTGCACCAGTACCATCTCCTTGATTCCGATCAAGTGAAAATATGTTGAGTGGCTTAGATGCCTTTGAACCCCATTTCTGCTTCGATCGCCTGTGCTGCTGGAATAGCATCGATCATAGTTGTGGCACGGCTCTGCGCTTTCTGAAGCCCAATCTGCCCCAAAAACAACCCTAGCAGGATGACACCGCCGCCAATGTACTGAGCGCGTGTAGGAACTTCACCCAAAATTAGGTACGCCGCCAGAATGCCAAAGATCGGCGCAAACGATCCCACGATCGAGGCGGTCGAAACTGAGGAAGCACGTAAGCCAGTTAGCCAAAAGGTTTGCCCTACAACGACGATCACGCCACCATACAGCAGCATCCATTGCCATAGAAACGGCGCAAACGCTCCCATAAAATGGTCGGAACCGTAAAGCACGATCGCAGCAATGAAAAAAATCACGGTTCCCAACCCAGTCCGAGTAAGACTGAAAACGCCCAGCGGCACTTTAGACAGCCGTTTTTTGCCAAGAATGGTAGAAGTTGATAGTGCGATCGCGCCTGCTGCTGCCAGCAGTTCACCCACCCCAAGATGGAATGCTCCTACTTGCATCATCGGTTCTCTGGCTGGTTGTAAAAGCACCGTTAGGGCCACTCCGATAAACGCCGCGATCGCGCCCATCAGTTCCCACCGATTCACGCGATCGTGCAAAAGCCACAGGGATAATGCCAGCGTTAAGGGGGGTTCTAACCGACTAATCAAAACCACATTGGTGACTGGAGTCAGTGCCAACGCCTGAAAAATCAAGCCAGGAGCCAAGGCACCTGATAAAACTGCGACTGCCGCTAACCCACGCCACTCTTCCTTTGTGCGTTGACTAAGCATCGTCCAGCGCCACTGCTGTCTGTGAATGATGGCAAAGATCAGCAAAGCACAGAGATTACCAACAAACAAAACATTACAGAGTGAAATCGGATTTTTCCCACCAACAAAATTTTGAGCACCAATGTCGGTGATTTTGCGGGTTACAGCACTTGAAGCGCCAAAAATCAGTACCGCCACCCAGAGATAGGCTTGCCCAGGAATTTGATGCCTTAATTGACGTAAGGGTGTTGCTCGCTGGGGAGAAGAGTGCGTCATGGTGATCGTGCAACTAAAATGACCGTTTTTAGAACGAAGCAACGTGGTTAGAGCGGGTGCTGGGTGGGGAGTACCGAGTGTTGTAAAGATCAAGAAGAACGGCTATAAGTCTTTAATGGCAAGTATTCCACAGGTGGATGCCAACGGCTGACAGTGAATCAAAGGTCAGGGACAAAGTAGCATCATACCGATGGAGCGATCGAGTTGTATGAATGAGTCATATTGAGTCAATAGAGTTGAAAGATAAGTATTTGAGCGTAATTGTTTGTCAGTAAGAGGATGGTAGGAAGGCAACCAATTCTCTATCAAAACTTTAGTAAAACCACACCCAAGTGCATCAGTTTCTCAGCAAAAACTAATCTTTCCATTAGATCACCATCATTCTCTCGAAAAGGCATTCGCTAAAGTAGAGATATCCTCTCTTAACCAGCATTTTTCAGTTGAGTTGGGTAATGGGTGATGCTTTATCCTTCATCAGGAAACCGTTGCCCAAACCCACCTGATCATCAAAATCGTTACTATGGTTTTCTACGCCGTCTTAATAAAAGAAACGGGTCGTCTCTATTAGATTTGTCAATGCAACCGATTCAAAAACTCTGGGAGGCAATTCGCCAACTCAAGCAAAGGCAACTCGACCCTGCATCACTTCAGTTTCGCTTAACTGTAGAAATTGCTGCGCTTTCAGTCATGTGCTTGGCTTGTGTTGCCATCTGGACAAGCTGGAAAATGCAGCAACTTTTAATTACAACGCATACCCAAAGTGTGGAATATATTGCTACCCGCTTTCCCCGCGACGTGGAGCTTTATAGCGAAATGCTGCCTGTGGAAACAGGGTTGCAAAAGACGATTAACAATGTTTCTGTGCCGGGTTTGGTCATTTGGGTGAAAAGCATCGATAGGAAGCAGGTACTCGCCCAATCAACGGGGATGGATTCTGCGTTTACAGCGACAGATGAACTGATGTCTGTGGCAGAAATGCCTCTGAAGCCCCAGGTCTACAAAGTTGGCAGTCGATTTTTGATTTTGTATCAGGGGGCTGTCACCGTCAAAGGAAAGCTGTTAGGCAAAGTTTACATGGCGCAGGATGTCACCGCAGATCAGCGCCAGTTAATTGCGGCGGTGCAGGGGTTAGCGATCGTCTGCATTTTGGCAACGTTTGTGACGATGGCGGCGATCGCGCAGCGCATTCGGCGATCGTTGCAACCGCTAGAAGATATGAACCAGGTAGCCGGGGCCATCTCAGCAGAGGATTTAAGCAAAGCCAGGTTACAGCTCAGCCATGCTCCGACTGAGGTTAAAGAACTGGCTCAGTCGTTTAATATGATGCTGTCGCGGCTTTCGGATGCGTGGGAGCAACAGCGTCAGTTCGTCGGCAATGTTTCTCACGAATTACGCACACCGCTGACCGTTGTATTGGGCTATTTGCAAAGTCTACTCAGGCGCAGCACAAACTTAAATGACTATCAAAAAGAGGCCTTAGAAACTGCCGCCTCGGAGGCTGATCGCACCGTGCGGTTGCTTCAGGATTTACTCGATCTAGCGCGAGCCGATAGCGGTTACGCGCATTATTTTTTAGAACCAGTACTCCTTAATGATCTCGCGTCTGAAGTAGCAGGCATGGCCGAAAAGTTTAGCAATCGATTGATTCAGGTTGACGCCAAAGGTGATGTAGAAGCGATCGCCGATCGCGATCGACTGAAGCAAGTGTTGATCAACTTAATTGATAATGCGGTGAAATATTCAGAACCGGATCGATCCATTGTTTTGAGCCTGGAGCAAACAGACCATCACGCCATCATTCAGGTATGCGATCGGGGGGTTGGCATTCCGCTGCAAGATCAGAGCCGTGTGTTTGAGCGCTTTTATCGAGTTGATGAAGCCCGTGCCCGCTCTACAGGTGGGCATGGGTTAGGGTTAGCCATTGTGAAAACACTGGTCGAAGGGATGAACGGCAGCGTCACGGTGCGTTCAAAACCAGGAGAAGGAAGCGTATTTGCGATCGTCTTGCCAGCAACTTAATGTCTCAAAGGGCTGGTTGGCTGACAAATCTTTTCGCGATCGCCTGCCCCGCCCTGCACTTTCAGTGCGGGCTAATGGAAGGAAATCCTCTAAAGAGGACTGCAAACCTCTTTCAACCCGTTTTAACGAGTTTTACAACCCACATTCCGCACTTCCAACTGGCACAAAAGGATTAAACCCCCTCAACACAG
>NZ_JCACKR010000128.1:0-29228 GCF_059505485.1 Stenomitos rutilans | reverse complement strand
AAGCCTTCGGCATTCTCCATCAACCCATTGTTAAGATACGGATGCGTTCACCCTGTCATAAACGCCCCAATGTTTGTGACTTTTGCCGCTTTACTGTAATAAAAGTGGTCGTTGCCCTTGCCGTTTCCTCCTTGCTTTCTCTACCCTCTGCCTTTACAACCTGTTTCTTACGTGTGCAGCCTCTCCCAGCGCCTCTAAAAATCGAATGTTTTCGGTTTTTGATGGGTACAACGCCCGTAGAGACTTTTGAGCAATGGGTTTACACAACGCCAGAACTGGAGTCTGTACTGCGTCAAGACGATTATCTGAACCTGATCGCCTTGGATTTTTCCAGGCAAAGTAGTCAATACGAAGCGACCAAAGTTCTCAGACGATACATTCAGGCAGGTGAATACGAAACGTGGAAGCTGAAAACGCTGCTGTTGGCGCTGATCAATCAAGAGCAAGACCCTCGGCATCTTTTATATACCTTCTACGAGCTGTATTGCAATGGATACAGCTTTTTAGATGGTTTGGGGCTTGGTTACGGTCTTGCCCTGGTTGTACCGCCAGGAGCCTATCGCGCAGACAGTTGGGACGAGTTGAACAAAGAAGACCAGCAACGGCTACTCCATTCGTTGTTGCCAGAGGCGATCGCAGAAGCCCGCACTGTCCTCAACTGGCTCGATGACGGCAGCATTGTCATTACGAACGAACAAGATGAATTTGGACAGTATATGTATGGTGAATTCGGAAATTATGTGTATCTCGATCGACGGGGTGAGAACTAGCGGCGATCGCCTCCTGATCAAAGCCGTCATCGTTTGTTATCGTGGCGAAGCTCAATCGTTGTTCCATGACTGTGACTGAACGCATTGCGATCGCCCATCAAACTAATCTTGGCACCCTGCTCTATGGCAACTCGTTGATATGGTTGACAACGTTAGCCGACGAAACCGCCGACCTCGTGTTTGCTGACCCACCCTACAACGTCAAAAAAGCCGCCTGGGATACCTTTGCCTCACAGGACGACTATATCGACTGGTCATTGCAATGGATTCAACAGGCCGCGAGAATTCTCAAGCCCTCTGGTTCGCTCTACATCATGGGCTTTTCTGAGATCCTGGCAGACCTCAAGCGTCCGTCTTTGCAGCACTTTCAGGCGTGTCGCTGGTTGGTGTGGCACTACAAAAACAAAGCCAATTTGGGGCACGATTGGGGACGTTCTCACGAAAGCATTCTGGTGTTGCGGAAGAGTGCCAGCGCCAAAATCAACCTTGACAGCATTCGGATTCCCTATGGCAACCATACGCTGAAATATCCTATCCACCCACAAGCGGCGACGAGTCAATATGAAAACGGAAAAGCGCACGATCGCTGGACACCACACCCCTTGGGCGCAAAACCAAAGGATGTGATCGAAATTCCCACGACGTGCAACGGTATGGCTGAAAAGACGGGCCATCCTACCCAAAAACCAGAAGAACTCATGCGAAAGCTACTGTTTGCTGCCAGCGATCGCGGCGATCTAGTCATTGATCCCTTCTCTGGCTCCGGTACAACGCTCGTGGTCGCTGAACAATCTGGCAGGCACTGGCTCGGCTGCGACATCAACCCGGAGTACAATGCCTGGGCGATCGCTCGTTTACAAACTGTCCTCCCCTTAAGTGATGCCGAGTGGATTGAGCGCGATCGTCAAAACGCTCTGCGTCGCCAAAGTATTCGCTAAGAGCGCTGTTGCCGCTACTCGCACGAAGGATGTTAGCGCTTCTATCAATGATTTGCTTCTTGAATCCAGATCCAGTGGTCTTCGACATAGGCGATCGCACCACCTGGAAAGGGATCGGTTTGCGATCGATTGGGTGCCGTGACTAAACCTACTACTTTTTCAATGTGCTCAAAGTTGGGAGCGCAGGGTAAGGTTTGCTGGAGGAATTGACGGGCCACACGGCGTTGAAGTGCGAGGGGAGATTCTTTGAGCAAGGAGCGATCGAGTCCTGGGCGATCGAGATGCTGTATCTGTTTCAATAACTCTGCTGCTTGCGTTTCGAGGTATTTTACGTCTGCCTGAAGGAGTTCTGCCGTTTGAGACAAAGCCTGCTCTACTTGCGGATTAAAGTGCGTTTGCAGATACGGCAACAGTTCTTGCCGGATGCGATTCCGGGCGTAGGTCAAGTCATGGTTGGTAGTATCGTCCCAGACTTTTAACTGAGCCTCCTGACAAAATTGCCCTGTTTCAATGCGAGTCATCCCTAACAGTGGACGCACCAATTGAATATTCGGTTGAAGGGCAGGCGCAAGCAAACGCTTCCAAACCAGGGCTTGCAGTCCATCGGCACCGCTGCCGCGAACGAGGTTATACAACAGGGTTTCTGCCCGATCGCTGGCAGTATGGCCCGTGACAATGTAGGCATAGCCGTGCTGTTGGGCGATCGTGGTCAGCACCCCGTAGCGCCAGGTTCTCGCTTCTGCTTCACTCGTCGAAACCGTTTCAGCCGTCTCTTGATAGTAAGGCAACTGCCAGTCTTGTGCGAGTTGCTGCACATACGCTGCATTTGCATCCGAGTCAGTGCGCCAGCGATGGTTGCAGTGGGCGATCGCCAGATGCCAACCCCATTTTGCTTGCAAATCAAGCAAAAGTTTCACCAAACAGAGCGAATCTTGCCCACCCGAAACCGCGACCAAAACTCGTTGCCCGCGCTCTAGAAGCCTTCGTGCCTTCAGCGTGCGCTGCAACTGCGTGTGTAGCGGTGTCCAGGCATCATGCGGCATATGCTGTGAGCCTGAGCGCGATTAGTAATCGTCGTCTACATCGCCGTAAACATCATCAAATTTGGGGTCTGGTTTCTCAGGGCGGCGAGAAGGTCGATCGCGGGGCACATCCAGCATCTTGGGTTTGCTCGTTTCCGGGACAAACTCCAGACGAATGCGGACGCGTCCACGTTGCCAGCCGGGTGTACCAAAGCGGAGCGCTTCGCAGGGCAAACCCTCGCCAAACCAGCCTTCATTTTCATCTGACCAGTCGCTCTCACGATCACTAATCGCCTGAGCCAGCGCATCAATAAACTCACCCACCTTAAAGGTAGGGTTTACCATCAGCACCCGACCCACATTGATAAACAGTACCTCGTCGTTATTCAGCGGTTCAAATTGATTATCCATCGGCTATGGGGGAGAGGAGAGAGGGGCAGAGGAGGAGAGTTTTAAGTTTTGAGTTTTGAGTTGATTGAGCGGTCAGCTATCAGCTTTTTAGCCTTTAGCCTCCTTACTCCCTATTCAAAGGAACCACCCATAGCTATGCAGCCCTTTGCCTAATAAATTTACGCCCAGGTAGCAAACCCAGACGACCACAAACCCACCTGCCGCTAAGAGTGCTGGACGACGACCTTGCCATCCTTTGGTAATGCGTGAGTGCAGATACGCGGCAAACACGAGCCAGGTGATGAGTGCCCAGGTTTCTTTGGGGTCCCAACTCCAGTAGGAACCCCATGCTTCGTTTGCCCAAACGCCACCCGCAATAATGCCGATCGTCAACAGTGGAAAGCCCAAACCAATAATGCGGTAGCTGATATTGTCCAAGGTATCGGCAAGGCTGAGTCGCTGAGGTGACAGGGGCATAGCCGTTGTAGAAGCGGGTGCTTCCAGTATGGCAGTGACAGAGCCATTCAGTTCGTTTGGCGTGGTTGAACGCTGAGACGCAGGTGGAAGCAGTTCTCCCTCACGTCGCAGTTGGTAGGTACGATCGCGGTAGGCTCCTGTGCCCACCGAACTACCGCGCAATTCAATTTTTTGACCGCGCGTGACCACCAGAAAGGCGATCGCCAGCAGCGACCCCACCATCAGAGTGGCGTAGCTCAACATCATCACGCTGACATGCATCATCAGCCAATTGGATTTCAAGGCAGGCACCAGCGGCGCAGAGGCTTGCATATCCTGAGGCAAGGTCAGCGCGGCAAAGGCCGTAATGCCCATCGCTACAGGAGCCGTTACCACACCGACGAGACGGCTACCGCTCATGCTCTCGGCCACCAGGTGAATGGCAGTGATGCCCCAGGTGAGAAAAAAGAGCGATTCGTACAGGTTGCTCAGCGGAAAGTAGCCTGCCTCCAGCCAGCGTGCGCCCAGGAGAGCCGCAATACAAAGGTTGGCGATCGCCATGCCTGTAGTACCCAGCATAGATAAATAAGGTATATGGGGAAAGGCTGCGCCCACCCAATACACCAGCGCCGTCACTAAGAGGATGGCGAAGGACGCATTATCAAAAATAGTTTGTAGTCTGACCAAATCCATGCCGTGTTCTCTCCAGGCTTTGAACCAATGCCTTTCTCTATCCTACGATTCTTGTGAAACGTTTTGAGGGTGATGCCAATTTTGAACGCGCTAAGGAGATGGCAATGGAGAAGGAACAGACGGAAGCTCTAATGCCGGGTTGTTACCTGGAGAAGGCATACTCGATGGGATGGTTGGACTTGGCAAGGGGGCAGGTTTACCCGCTTTTTGCAGCAGCAGCGAGACATCGTAACGGGTACTGCGATCGTCGCTAATAGCCGCCGTTACCCCGATCGACCGAATGGCATCCAGCAGATTTTGGTTGCCAAGCGGCAGTTGCGGCAAAGGAAGCTGCTTCGTTTTGTAGAGATCAAGATTGGCAAAGAAATTGCCGTTATTAGGACTGGGTTCAGAGGGCACGCTGGCTTTGAACGGTTGGCTATCCAACAAGGATGTGGCTGGTTTTGGCAGAATGTCGTTCACCACGGGAACACTTGGCGAACCCAGCGCTATAAACGCGACGTTATCATTCAACCAACCGTGGGTCACTGCAAACCCGGTCGTCGTCAACGTCCAATTGGTCACCGATTGGTCACCGACTTTCGCCTCTTCCACTTTAAATTTGTATTTGTCTGCCATCGTCTGGTCTAGCTGTTGCAAAGCAGCTTCTGTCGCGCGGCGATCGCTCGATTGCACCATAAACAGCAAATTGAACGGCAACCCAGACGGGCTGCCATCGGGTACTCCTGTCATTGCCAGTGCGAATTCGCCGTCCATCCAGGCAAGAAAGTCCTTGTCGAGATCCATATTGATGGTGGACTTCAGTGCCTTTTGCAGCCAGTCAGGCGAAACAGGGGGCAAGGCAAGGTTAATTGCCGTAGCACCCTGAGTATAGTTCTGCCAAAACTGCCTCAAGTTTCCCCCAGAAGTCATGAGAAGCGTGTTCTGAGGCAAGCGACCAAGCATGCTTTTAGCGTTGTTCTCAACCTTGTAAGTCTTCTGGCTATCCGGCTTGTACCAGGTCACCCCCCGAAAACGCACCCCTTCTGCCTCCAAACTCATCGTGGCAGCGACCCCCTGCGTCTGCGACATTTGCGCCAGATTAGGAGCCGTCGCGGCCTTGCCTGAATTCGCGACCGTAAAAGCCGTCGCTGCCGGGAAGTTGAGGTATAGCCGACCAAACGAGGGGGTCGCTTGAATTTTACCAAGCGCCTGAGTAAAGCCAGGCGTTGCTTTCAGCGCTGATTGTCCCTGTTCGCCTTTATACGTGTCGATCGCCCGCTCCATCGCCTTCGGATCGGTTGCCACGACGAGCAGTTTCCCGTCAAACACCGTTACCGAAAAATTCTCCGCTTTGCCCTGGGTCTCTTTAATTTGAAAGCCTTTGTAGGTACGGTCTACCAGTTTGCCCGCTGTTTGTGATCGAGGCTTATCAAGTAGTTGCTTTGCCTGGAGCGGGTTTTGAATCGGCAGCACGACGATCGCAACTGGCTTGGGTAACACGGGCGCAGCACTGGGTGCGCTACTCGTTGGTGGCGCTAGCAGAGCAATGCTGACTTCCTTGCCAATCCAGGGTTGAATATCTCTCTCGTAGTCATAGCCATTGGCAGTCAGGAGGCGATCGCGCAATTGCACCAAATTTTGATCAAACGCGGCCTGACTCTGAGGCGTACCAAATTCGCGCAACTGCTGCCATTGCCCTGGCTCCGTCGAAACCGAAAGCGTCATCAACGCATCTTGTGGAATCACCTCCGCACCGACAGGCAGATCTCCTGAACCAAGACCGCCCCGCGTGAGCACCCAGTAGGCAGCAGCACCTCCACCCACCAGCAATGCAGCAGCCCCCAACGGGAGCAGAAGGGATGGCTTCTTATTTTTGATCATGGAAAAGGGCTTTCCTATCTAGACAGCACAAGCAATGCCCCTGCCACTTTAGCAAACCTGACGCACAACGGGGGAGGAAGATTGCGGAACGTTGTAGCAGAGGGAGCAGGGGAAGCGCAGGGAGCAGGGGCAACGGCAGGGGAAGCGGGGGAGAAAGGTTTTGAATGTGTTCAGCAAGCATCAGGGACGATTGAATCAGGGTTAGGACATCTGCCGCCCCTGCCGCCCTTGCCGCCCTTGCTTCCCCTTGCCTCCTGCCTTCTACCCACCAACCACTCCATACAGCGTATCCCGCTGACGGTAGGGACGATCGACCGACGCGATCGCGTCCATCAATGTCTCAACCTCCATACACGTACCACCTTGTGCGCCTGCCATCGTAGTGATGTGTTCTTCCATGAGCGTTCCACCAAGATCATTGCAGCCCCAGGTCAGAGCTTCCGTGGCACCCGCTAAACCCAGCTTCACCCAACTGGGTTGATGATTAGGAATCCAGCGCCCTAAAAAAATGCGGGCTACGGCCATGAGTTTCAACGCATCTACGAGAACAGGCTGATCGCGTCCCACTCGGCGGCGCAAGGGTTTGGGCGCTTCTTGTCCGACGAAGGGCAACAAGATGAACTCTGTGATGCCAGGGTAGCCTTTTTCTAGAGACGATCGTTGGAGCGATCGCAACAAATCCAGATGCCGCATCTGCTGTTCTGGCGTTTCAATGTGCCCTGATAGCATGGTGCTGGTTGTGTGCAAGCCTTGCTGATGCGCGATGCTCACAATGTCTAACCAGGTCGCCGTATCGATCTTTTCAGGACACAAGACACGTCGCACCTCGTCATCCAGGACTTCGGCTGCGGTTCCTGGTAAGGAATCCACACCCGCATCTCGCAAGGTTGCAATGACATCTGCGTAGCTCAAACCATCTTCTCTCGCAATAAACTGCACTTCTTGAGGTGAGAATGCATGCAGGTGCAATTGAGAAAATGTATCCTTCAGCGTTTTCACAATCCTTACGTAGTAAGACAGCGACGAGCCATTGAGTGTGGCCTTCGGGTTCAGCCCACCCTGCATACAAAGCTCGGTTGCACCACGCTGCACGGCATCCGTTGCTTTCTCTAGCATTTGCCCCATATCAAGCCAGTACGCGCCCTCATCGCCTTCGTCTCGGCGGAACGCGCAAAAGCTACAGTGCTGCTCACAAATATTAGTGAAGTTAATATTGCGGTTGATTACATAAGTGACAACATCGCCTGACTGCTGTTGCCGGAGCGCATCTGCCGTTCTGCGAATATGGTCGATCGCTTTGGACGATCGCGCTTTCAGCAAAACCACTCCATCTTCCCACGACAGTTCGTGTCCTTCGAGCGCGCGATCGAGAATCGCTTCCACTGTTACAGTCACCACAAGCTACAAGAAACGCGACGACATCTCTTATTGTGGCGCTTTAGAAGGCAAAAGGAAGAAGGTAAAAGGCAAAAGAAGGAAGCAGGGGAAGCAGAAGAAAGCTAACAGTGGTCAGCCATTAATCCGCAATCATGTCATCAACCTGTACTGATCACTGTTGAAAACTCATTTTTAATTTCCTATCCTTACACCCTCAGCCTCCTCAGCCCCCCTCACTTCATCATCCTTCTACCTTTTACCTTCTGCCTTCCCTCACTCTGTCCCCAAAATACGGAGCAACTGATCCACGTTATCCAAATCACCCACAATGCGGCGTACAGGACGGGGCCAGACTTTTACCAGCGTTGGCGTTGCCGAAACCTGATCAAGCTCTGCTTGCTCTGGATGCTGCGACACATCAATAATCTTAAGCGTATATGGATGGCTGAGAGCCTCCTCCAGTAGGCGATGCAAGGTTTGTAAGGTTCGTTCGGTAGCGGTACTGTGACCCGAAACGAAAAGCCGTAATACATACCCTTTCGAGTCTGGCCCTTTCGAGTCTGGATATAAGAGCGATCGCTCGACTAAGGGAACGGGCACTTTGTGGCGAAACTGGGCGTAGGGTTCTGCCTGGTCATAGCGCACCACTAAATCGTGGGGTTCCCACAGTTGAGGAAACTGTTTGCGGTAGGCGGATAGCACCACCGCATCACAGAGACCTTCTCTCAGCGCGGCTGGTTGCCAGATCAGCTCATCCGTACCAAAGACGGCATTGAGCAGCATTTGATATCTGAGCACTAGCGGTGACGCTTCAGCCACGGTCTGGAACTGGTTAGTGCGTGGGTTATGCCAGCGATCGACAGTAGCGGCATAGCAAGGCACCAAAAAGTGGGGAGGCTCTGACAGCCCCAGCAAATCTCGTAGTGCAGCACAAAGGTGCAGATGCCAACGTTCCTGCTTCTTGTAGTCAATGGCGTAAATGAGACCACCACCAGGTGTGAACAGGGCAATGCCTTTAAACACACCAGAAGCCGGAGCAGAATCTGAGTGCACGTCTTTTCCTATAGGTAGCTATACGCGCCCTCGGAGCGACTGAGCCATTTCGTTGGGCTTTGGCGACATTTCTAACGCCACCTCTTCTGTAATCCGTCCCGCTTCATAGAGCTTGTAGAGAGACTGATTCATCGTACACATGCCGTCAAAAGTGCATCGAGGGATAATTTGCTCAATCTCTTCAATTTCACCGCGTCGGATAAAATCCTTGATGGCATCCGTATTGATTAGAATATCGTGGAATGCAGCGCGTTTGCCATCCGTAGTTCGGCATAATCCTTGCGCGATGACCGCGACTAACGACTCGGCGATCGAAATCCGCATGGGTTCTTGTTGCTCTGGCTCATACAATTGCAGAATCCGCTCAATAGTTTTCACCGCACTGTTTGTATGCAGCGTACCCATCACAAGGTGCCCGGTTTGCGCCGCTTTAATGGCCGTGTTGACGGTTTCTTTGTCCCGCATTTCACCCACCAGAATCAAGTCTGGATCTTCCCGCAAAGCCGCTTTCAGCGCGTTATCAAACTTGCGAGTATGGATGCCCACTTCCCGGTGCTTAATTAGCGACTTTTGGCTGCGATGCACAAATTCGATTGGGTCTTCAATCGTGATGATGTGCTTGGGCATCTCCTTGTTGATGTAATCAATCATGGCGGCCATTGTGGTGGACTTACCTGACCCCGTTGGCCCGGTCACTAACACCAACCCTTTGTGGTAGTGGCAAACATCCTTAAAGACGGGAGGCAGGTTAAGCTGCTCCATCGTCAAAATTTTGAGCGGAATGAGTCGCAACACCATCGCAGGGCCATGCAGCGAGTCAAAAATGTTGATCCGTACACGGGCAAACTCATACTGAGTAGCACCATCAAAATCGAGCGTTTCTTCAAACGTGCGAATTTCTTCATCGCTGAGAATTTCGTGCAACCAACTATAGAAGGTTTCGCGATCGGTCACGGGCCATTCAGTTGGGTCCATTTCACCCCGGTTGCGATAGCGCGGCACTTCGCCAACACCTGCGTGAACGTCTGAGTAACCCTTGTCAAACGCATGGCGCACAATTTCTGCCAGCGTTGGCGACCCATTGTTGGGCTTGCGCAGGTTAGCCGGAACCGAGGGTGGCGCAGTCGGACGATGCCCCGCAGGTGGGGGTGGGGTAGCAGGTGTGGAGACAACCGTGTGAGAGGCAGCGGGTACCGATGGTGTTGGTGAGGCGGCGGTTGGTGTCACCATACCAGCAGGCGGTGTCGAAATCATTGTTGGAGTGGGAATGCCAGCCGGCACAGCAGAAACCACCGTTGGGTTTGCACCAGCAGGCATCGCAGCAGTCATTTGCTGGGTCGCCGCAACAGTCGTGCCTTGGCTAGCAGGCCGTGCAGGCGGGGGAGGCGCTGGCGGAACACGGGAAGGGGGGGGGGAACTCGGTGGACGCTGTGGTTCTGTCATATGCTACTTCTCTACGAGCCTGGAGCGATAAAAGCGATCGACGGACTCTCTTCAAAATCCGCACGGTGGTGCTGGTAGCGATGGTGACCGAGCAGCAAAGCAGCGCGTGTAGAATAACTGAAACAGCCCGTATGATGCACTCAAAGTGGCAAAGGCAACCGCATCGTTGGTCTACGCTACGCGTCTCTACTAAAATAACAGACACTCATCTTGAAACCAGTTTGCCCATAACGACCGCTGTCCTATCATGCATGTGTTGCACCGCATGCGAAATGAGTCTATGAGTAGCACTGAAGCCTGGTACGTCGTGAAGCAGCCGAACGGTCAATGCACGATTACACCTGCAAACGACCTTGAGCCAATACAACATACAGACACATCCTCGACTGATGCCTCTTCGTCTTTAGAACACTGGGGGCCTTATCACTCTCAGCAGGATGCGATCGCGCGTCGCGTTGGCTTGATCCGTGCTGGCAAATGTCAGCCTGTCTAGGGGGTGCTTTAAAGGTCTGAGGGCTGAGAAAAGGCGCATATTCAGTCCTTAGCGCTCAGCCCTCGCCTGACCCAAATGTGCCAGTTCTAAAACAGAGCTTAACCCTGCATGCGATCGCTGACGGTTTAAGAAGCTTTTTGCTGGTGTGACGGCAAGAAGCCTCTCGACTTTGGCGGTTGTGTAGCAGATGCGTCTGGCTGCCATCCTTGAATAAACTCATGCGTTACCAGAGCGTCCACAATTTTAGCCACACTTTCCTCGACAGCTTCTTGATCGGTAAAACACGTGACATCAGGATGCAAAGGTGCTTCGTAGGGCGCATGAATCCCAGTAAATTCTTTGATCTTTCCCATCCGTGCAGCGGCATATAGCCCTTTGACATCACGCGCTTCACAGACCGTGAAAGGCGCATTCACATACACCTCAAGGAAGTTGTGAATCATAGCCTTCATTTCATCTCGCACTAACCGATAGGGGCTGATCGTTGCAACGACGACAACTATGCCATTGCGGCTGAGTAGGTTTGCCACAAAGCCTACCCGCCGAATATTGGTATCGCGGTCTTCTTTGGTATAGCCAAGCCCTTTACATAAGTTTGTGCGAATCACATCCCCATCAAGCAGTTCAACCTTAAGCTGCTGCGCTAACAAGACGGGAGCTAAGGCTTCAGCAATGGTTGTCTTACCTGCACCACTTAACCCTGTTAGCCAAATAACCGCACCGCTAGTTTTCATCCGCACCCTCAATTCTAGCTCTTTTCTGCATAGTATCCTACCTACATTTTTTACTAAATCACAGATAAATTCTTTTAGTCATTCTTTTTACTGAAGGAGTTTTTTGAGCTTAAACCACTGCGATCGTAGCTGCCAAAACTTACTCGTTTTCATCGCTTCAATGACGGCTTGCTGATGTTCAATCTGATGGCTTAACTCGTCTTTTAACTGATGTCTACTTGCCAAACATTGCTCCATAGTTTGCTGAATCAAGCGTTTCTCTTCTTGAAGTAGGTGATGCTGTGCTTGAAGCTGTTGATTTGCCTGGTTTACGTTTGCCAGCTCTTCTTGAAACGCCAGAAGTTGGCCTTCCAGCGCGGTCACTTCGTCCTTATGCTTTTTCTGCAAGCATCGAAAATCCATCCAATCTTGAAGGAGCCACGCTGTCGGTGAAAGCAACGCTTGATCTAAAGGAGCCACGTCCTGATGCATGTCTGCTGCAAGGTTAAGTTGCTGGTAGAGCGTATATGCATCTGGGAAATAGCGCTGAATCAACATTTCTCGCTGCGAGTTAAATGCCTCTCTTTTTAAGAGTGAACGATCGTAGATATCTTCTGCTGGGGCACTTAGCGGTATGTGCAACCGTTGTCTCAACAAGTCAAAAAACTTAGTTGGATGCTCAACAACTTGTTTAAGGTGAGTTAACACGCATTTCTCTGGAAAGCGATGATAAAAATCCAACAGCACCTGGTTGTAATTCATCCAGATATTGAGTGCAAGTTCAGGATTTTGATGAAAGGTGATGTCACCTCTGCGATAAAGAGAGTCAAGCACCTCCCAGGGAGAACGATAGATCAATAAAAACTTAGCCTCTGGAAGTAAGACATGCCAAAAGTTTAAGAAAAGAGTAGTTCTAGGATCTTTCCAACCCCAGGGCCTGGTTAATGAGGCATTCTTCTGAATTAAAAGCCTTGCTCGATCGAGGTGATACTCAGGAACATTGATGACTTTCTCCGTTGTCATACCAACATCATCGAGGCCAAGGGAAAGGAGGACATCGCGGTGAAAATCGAAAAAATCAAGATTCTCAAAATGCCCTTTTACGTTACTGAAATTACCTTCTAAGAGACGTTGACCAATATCTAGGCCCGCACTTTGTAGCAGCGACGCGGTTAAAGACGTGCCTGACCGATGCATGCCAGCAATAATCAGAACGGGTTGCTCACTGGTTTCACCATTCTGCATCTAAGGTAATCTCCACAGGTTCATGATTCGTCTCTGATCTTACCGAAGTATAGAAAGCTGGGCATACCACACCACATCAGCAGGCACAGAGCTTCCTGAGCAGATGAGAGATGGCAAAGAAGGAAGCAACCACGACCCTTCGATCGCGCACTTGCTAATCTTTTTTAGTCTTCGCAGCCGCAATCAGAGAATCCTGACGGTTGGTGTAAAGGCTTAGTAAAGTGCAATGTTGAGGACTACAGCCGTTGTCCTTTGGATGCACTACACCCTGTATCCTAAACCCTGCACCACTCTCAATCAGACTGTGGCTGACTCAACCAAGAACCGCTGTAATACCAATTTGAATTGAAAATGCGACACATCCTGTAGGGGCAAGGCAATGCCTTGCCCCTACCCACCGATTGATCTGTAGCCGTCATTCTTTAAATCGGTATAAGTGTTGGTTCACGATCGCATTGGCAGGAGAGCCGTGGCTTCGCTTCAGATTGGCAGGCAAAGATCCAGCAGTTCTCATAGTGCAGTATCCCGATATGGTTCATTCGTTCCAGGCAAGGTCAGGCTCCTTCTTCCTTAGAGAATGGCTTCCGTAGCCGCAGCACATACGGGTATCGCTGAGAAGTATGTAGAAAGATGTAACAATCTCCTGGTTTTATTAATAAACATTGCAGTTCTTTGACCTGGTTGTTAGCTTGTGCGTGATCTAAAAACCCACTGTTCTTTTTCCTTTGTGGAGGTGCGTATGCTGAGGATGCTTGCGATCTGACCAGATTACGTCTCGCTTCAACACTCGATAGCGTCTTCACCTGCCAAACATCATCAGCAACGAGGCAATGAAGCAAGTGAACACACGTTCTAGTCGATCTAACAGGGGGATATTATGCAGTTACCGTTTTCTGAGGCTGATACCGCTTCAACGATCGCACCACGCGATCCAAACGACCACTCGACCGTCACGCCTCATCCATCTTCAACCACCGCTGATGGCAAGGCAGACTTAGCAGCGATCGCCGACTCAGACTCGAACCAACCTGTTCCAACCCTAGACAAAACAGCCTTAGACAAAACAGAACCACTTGAGGTGGTGAAGCAGACCATTGACGACCTGGAGGCACAAGGCTTACTCATGCTGTTCGATCGTCATGATCAAGTGGCAAAACGTCTCACTGGCGATTTAATGGCGGCGGGTATTTTGCAGGAAGATGCGCTGCCAAACCAGCAGGAGACTTGTAGCCATCATTAATGCTTGCAGCTTGCGGTTTTTAGCAAACTCAGGGCAACCGCTTCGGCTACTTTGATGCCGTCTACACCAGCCGAGAGGATACCACCCGCGTATCCAGCGCCCTCACCTGCGGGATAAAGCCCCCTGGTGTTGAGGCTTTGGCAGTCATCGCCACGCTTAATGCAAATGGGTGAAGATGTGCGGGTTTCAACGCCCGTAAGGACGGCATCAGGCATGGCAAAGCCGTTAAGCTGCTGGTTAAACGCAGGAATGGCTTCACGGATCGCCGCGATCGCATACTCTGGCAAGCTCGAACTCAAATCGCCTAGCCGCACGCCCGGTCGATAGGACGGCTTCACGCTGCCAAACGTGGTCGAAGGCACTTGAGCTAGAAAGTCACCCACCAGTTGACCTGGAGCCTCGTAGGTACTGCCGCCCAACTCAAAGGCGCGGGCTTCCCAATGGCGTTGCAACTCCATGCCAGCCAACGGGCTACCGGGATAATCCTCTGGCTTAATGCCTACAACAATCCCGCTGTTCGCATTTTTGCCGCTGCGTTCATACTGGCTCATGCCATTCGTGACGACTCGCCCACGCTCTGATGTTGCCGCGACGACTTGCCCTCCTGGACACATGCAAAAGCTATAAACCGATCGACCATTGGAGCAATGATGCACTAACTGATAGTCGGCGGCACCGAGCATGGGATGACCCGCTTGTGACCCCAGACGACATTCGTCAATGAGTGTTTGCGGATGCTCGACTCGAAACCCGATCGAAAACGGCTTGGGTTCAATATAAACGCCCTGTTGATGCAGCATCTCGAAGGTGTCACGGGCACTATGCCCGATCGCCAAAATGATGTGATCACTGCGAATATAGTCGCCATTGGCAAGGAGCACGCCGCGCACCTGGCGATCTTGAATATCGATCGTGTCTACTCGGCTTTGAAAGCGAATTTCGCCCCCAAGGGACTCGATCGTGCGGCGCATATTCTCCACGATTTTGACCAGCCGATAGGTGCCAATATGGGGCTTATTCACATACAAAATTTCGGGGGCCGCGCCAGCATTCACCAATTCTGTCAAAACTTTGCGTCCCTGTCGGTTGGCATCCTTAATCCGGCTATAGAGCTTGCCGTCAGAAAAAGTGCCAGCGCCACCTTCGCCAAACTGAGCATTGGATTCGGGGTCAAATTTGCGTTTGCTCCAGAACCCGAAGGTATCGATCGATCGTTCATGTACGGCCTTGCCCCGCTCTAAAATCAGCGGACAAAAGCCCATTTGCGCCAGCAGCAGTCCCGCAAACATACCACATGGGCCATTACCAATGACGATCGGGCGCGTTTCCAATCGAGGCGGTGCCTTGGCAACATACCGATAGGTTGTATCAGGTGTGGGTACGACATGCGGATCTTGCTTAAAGCGCCTCAGGAGTTGAGCCTGCCTGGGAGTCTCTACATCCAAAATGTAGACAAAGGCGACAGCACCGCGCTTACGGGCATCGTAGCTACGCTTGAAGACTGTATAGCTGAGTAGATCTTCTGGGGCAAGGCGCAGCTTTTTGAGCACCGCAGACTGGAGATCAGCTTCCGTGTGATCCAGCGGGAGTTTAACTTCGGTGAGGCGTAACATGAACCGACTCAAGATTTGGGTGGCGTTGGCTGCTGTGCCTTGATGCGCTGAGTTAGGACTTCCAAGGCTTTGGCGTATTGCATATCCGCAGAGGTGCCGATTTTGTCACGATCGCGGCTCAGTGCCTGGCGTTCTTCATCAGACAGCTTAATTTCTACATCGGGGTCGATGCCGTGTTTGTTGATATCACGACCGTTAGGAGTCAAGTATTTGGCGATCGTCACCGCTAGGCCAGAGCCATCACCCAACCCACGTACCGATTGCACTAGCCCTTTACCAAACGTCTTGGTGCCCACTAAGACAGCTCGCTTATTGTCTTGCAGCGCCCCAGAAAGAATTTCGCTGGCGCTAGCGGAACCACCATCTACCAACACAACCATCGGTTTATCGGTCAGGGCGCGGTTGTTTGCCTGCTCTCGCTCTTGTTCTCCCTGGCGATCGACGGTAGAAACGATCGCACCTTGCTTGAGCCACATCCGCGCGATTTCAATGCTGGTAAACAACAGTCCACCAGGGTTGGAACGCAAGTCAAGAATGTACCCGCTGACGTTTTGCTTCTCTAGCTTCTGGATCGCGTTCTTCATTTCAGCAGGTGCATTGGCGCTGAACTGCACCAGACGGATATAACCAACTCCGCCCTGTGTTGCATCTTTCTGATAGCTGGAACGAACAGGATGGATCTCAATTTTGGCGCGCTTGAGTTGATATTCCAGTTCTTTATCACCGCGCTGAATGGTGAGTTTGACGCTTGTGCCAGCCGTACCTCGAATAAGAGTTACAGCTTTGTTAACATCCATGCCTTCGGTACTTTTGGCATCAATTTTGGTAATGATGTCTTTTGCCAAAATGCCCGCCGAAAAGGCAGGCGAGTCTTCAATCGGGGCAATAACGGTTAACTTTTTGGTTTTTTCATCGGCTGCAAGCTGAATACCCACTCCAGAGAGTTCTCCAGAGGTGTCAATCTGCATATTCTTAAACTCTTGCGGATCCATAAAGCGAGTGTAAGGGTCGCCCAGTTTCTTGAGCATTTCCCGTACTGCCTTGTAAGCCTCTTCTTTATTGGCGTAGGACTTATTCAGATACTCTGTGCGCGTTGCCTTCCAATCAACCTTATTGAAGGTGCCATCGACATAGGTACGATCGATAATCTGCCAAACCTCATCAATGAGTCCCTTGGGACTTTCCTGAAAGAAGGCTTGCCCTTGAGACAGGTGAATGCCCGCTCCTGTAATGGTGACTGCACTGACTGCGACTGCTGTTGAAGCTAAAACAAGTCCACGTTTCGTGACTGCCATAATACTGAGCTAGAAGAGAGACTGCAAAAGATTACGCTCAATCTAACACAGCCGATCGAGACAGGGAGGTACTGCCAGTAAGAGATAAAATTCTTTACCAGAGCAGTATTGAGACTTGGAGATTGAGGTGCTGGGGACTAAAGGATAAGGATAAAATCACATCGAAAATTACCGGAGAGGCACAAAGAACGCCAAGCATTGTCTCTGTTACCTCTGCGTCTCAGCGGTCGAGTAAGAGACATGCAGCTTGCAATACGCCATTCTCCAGTCTCCAGCGAACTACACGTCCAGCACATCCGCACTACCCAGTTCCAAAGGCAGAAAGACGGTCATCACTTCACCTTGCTGAGGTCGATCGCGCACAATGAGCTTGCCGCCCAATGCCTGAAACAACCGCTTTGTCACCGCTAGATTGAGGCTGAGCGTGCCCGTTTCTGGCTGAAACATCAGCAATTGTCCGAGCGATCGCAATAAGGGACGGTGATGGTGACGAGCCGTTACGCCTGCATCTGGCTCCGATTGAAGCTGTACTTTAAGCTGATCACCTGCTAGCATCACGTCGATTTGCATGTGGCTACCCCCCGGAAGACTACGGGTAAACCGTTCAATAAGGCTCGTTAGCGCCTGATCCAGCATTGTTGGATCACTAACCACGGTGGGCATATAAGACGGCAGCACCACGTCCAGAGTGAGTTGTCGTTGGCTCGCCTGCTGCTGCCAACGCGGAATACTTTGCTGAAACATCTGTGCCAGAGAGGTGCGGGTGAGCGACATCTTGCTGTGGCGGGTGGGAGAGGTTTGCAGTTCAACGGCTCGGAAGATTAACCCAAACCGATCAATTTGCTCGCTGCATTCGCGATCGATAATGCTTAAGCGCTTTAACGCATCCGGGGGAAGGTCGGTACGCTTGAGGAGCGATCGCGTGAGCGTGCGAATCGTTGTAAGCGGCGTGCGAATCTCGTGAGCAAGTGCCTGCAAAAGCTCAATATCTGGGCTGGTGAGATCTGCTGGAGGAAGCATTGCATAGTGAGGTGACGCCTCCACAAAGGAAAGAGCCGGAAACGTCTGGCGAGGCTCAACCACGTCTTGCTTAGGCGTAGAATGCTGGTTGTCCGCTTTCTCACTGCGTAGTTCTTCCAGTGGCTCTGGCAGGTGTGCCAGCATCAACCGACTGAATTGCGTCACTGTGGTGTAAGCCGGAGTGACGGGCACAAATTGTTCAGCCAATGCATCCAACTGATCAATCTGGTCAGAATTCATAAGCAAAATGCGAGGACGCACCGCATTCCACGCTTGTTGCACCACCTCTGGCATAAACGAAAACATGAATGCAGGGTCGCCTGTGAGCGATTCGCCTAACACTAAAACCAGGCTAAATTGGGCAGTCAACACCAGACAAAATTGCTCTGCTGCGAGCGGATCACCCGGCAGGAGGGGCAAAGCAGCCGTCGTTGGCTTTGGTGAAGAGGCTACCTCAGAACTAGTGCTTGGAGGGGTCTCAGTTGCTGGCAGCAGTTGTAGCGGCAACCAGGCTGAAACATGGAGCGGATTTGCCGTCAGTGACCAGATCGAAAAATTGGAAACCAGCTTTGGCTGACTGATTACTGGCAACGGCCCTGAGAGAATAAAGCCTTGCGTGGTTGAGTTTGCATCGATCGCGTTATCCGTTTCCACAATCTTTTGCAGCAGTAGATTCAATGCCGCGATCGCCCCCGACCATTCGCGTTCTGCCCGCACTCGCTGCAAGGCAATACGTCCCGTGCGGTGCTGACCCGTTGACTCTGTACGGGTAGATCGATCGGACGGCGACTCAAACTGCACCATCCAAGTCGGATCGTTTAGCGCCAGAATTTCACTTAAGGTTGGCAATAACCACTTAGGCACAAAATTCACGTCCACTCAGGATACCCGCTGTTAGAATACCCTGCCTCATAACTCCTACTATGACGGTATCTAGATTATTGATCAAAGAGGAGTCGTGGAACCGAACTGATGCGGGTGATGATCGCCGTTGGGAGCTGTGAGGAGAGAAGGGTGAGGAGAGAGGGGTGAAGAGAGAGCAGTCAGAAGTCAGGAGGTTAAAAGCTGATTGCTGACCGCTGGCTGCTCAATCAATTCAAAACTCAAAACTTTTAGCCCTTAGCCCCCATCCCTCGTCCCTCATCGCCTCATCCTTGATCCCCCTCCCTCCTCTAATGCCCTCCTGCTGCGCCGCCTGCTTTCACTTTTTTGAGAAACACAATGGCAAGGCCACTCAGCAATAAGGCACAGGCAATGAAGTAGAAGCAGTCGTTGTAGGCCATGACGTATGCCTCACGGCGAACCACGTTGGCGATCGCGCCCATTGCCTGATCTTGCGCTTTTACTAAATCGGCACCTTTACTGATGAAATACTGTGTCATCTGGTTCATGCGCTCTTGCGTGGCAGGGTCGTAGACGGAAACAGCTTCACCTAAACGGTTGGAATGAAACTGCTCGCGCTGTGTGAGCAAGGTGGCGATCGCGGCGATGCCCACGGAACCACCGAGATTTCGCATCATGTTAAACAAGCCCGATGCCGAACCTGCTTGCTCTTTGGGTAAACCAGCAGTCGCCACAGAAGACAGCGGCACCATAATCAGCGGTTGACCGAGCGCTCGTACCAGTTGTGACCAGCGCAATTGGTCGATCGCCGTCTGATTGGTCAAGGACGAATTCATAAAGCAACTGATGGCAAACAAGCTCACACCCACCGCAATAATGAGCCGAATATCAAATCGCTGCATCAACTTAGGCACAAACGGGATTAGAAACAACTGGGGAATGCCAACCCACATCAGCACTTCTCCAATCTGCATCGCGTTGTAACCCTGGATCTGGCTCAGGTACAGCGGCATGATGTAGACCGAGCCATACAGCCCCAGACCCAGTGAGATATTAACAATACTCGCCAGCCCAAAGTTACGCTCCTTCATCAGCCGCAGATTGATAAACGGCTTTTTGCGCGTCAGCTCGATCAAGAAGAAAATGACGAGAAAAATGACTGCGATCGCCGTTAATCGCACAATCAACTGTGATCCAAACCAATCTTTGCGGCTGCCTTCCTCCAGTACCACTTGCAGTGACCCTAGCCCGATCGCCATTGCCAAAATACCAAACCAGTCGCCCTGTTTCAGCATTTCCAGCTTCATCGGTCTGGCATCAATGGCGTACCAGACGGCTGCAATCAACAAAGCACCGGGAATCACGTTTAGGTAAAAAACGTAGTGCCAGCTAAAGGTTTCCGTCAACCAACCACCCAACGTGGGGCCGATCGAAGGCGCAAAAACAGCCGTGACCGCAAACATTGCCAACCCAGTTGACTGCTTGCGCGGCGGCAGCATCGTCAGGATGACCGTAAACGCCATTGGGATGAGGATGCCACCTGTGAACCCCTGGAGTGCCCGAAAGACGATCATGGATGGCAAGTCCCAGGCCCAGGCGCAACAGACCGAAAAGAAGACAAACAAACTCGCATTCACCAGCAAATAGCGCCGCGTCGAGAAAACCTGCGACAGCCAGCCCGTCAGCGGAATTACTACAATTTCTGCTACCAGATAGGACGTCGAAATCCACGAACCTTCCTCTAACGTTGCGCCTAGCGCTGCCTGAATATCCTTCAAAGAGGCATTGGTAATTTGAATATCCAGTACCGCCATGAAGGCACCGAGCATTGTACCGCAGACCCCAACCCAGGTTTTAAAGGAGACGCGATCGGAGGGTATTTGAGCGGTGATCGACGTTGCCATAGCAAACCTCTCAGCAGAGAATGAATGGTATTGGAAGGGAAATGAGCACGATCGCATAAAGTCCACTGAACCCTAGCGCAGCATTTTTCACCCACATCAAGAATCAGTCTCATCAAGAATCAGTCTGTGGCAGCAAGCCAATGCGTCGATAGATTAGCCGCATCGATCGCCGCATTTCCGGTAGCTGCTTGGTAAACAGAAGCGACCCACCGATACAAAGAAGGCCACCCATCATGAGGGTATTGGGTGCACCAATATGAGTCGCAAGACTACCTGCCACTAGATTACCGAACGTCACTGTACTAGTAAACGCCATCATATAAAAGCTCATCACCCGACCACGTTTGTCGTCATCAACGATCGTTTGCAGCACGGTATTTCCAGATGTATGTTGCAACACCAGGCTCATGCCCACCACCAGCACTGCCAGCATCGACAACCACAGCACCCGCGACAGCGCAAAGACAATCAGTGCACTCCCAAAAATGGCAGGCGCGATCGCAATCAGCTTACTTAACCCCAGTGCACTGGGTCGGGAACTCAAATAAACAGCCGCAAACAGTGCACCCAAACCAGACGAAGCCATCAAGAAGCCGAGCGTTTCGGGGCCACCGTGCAGGATCTCAGAGGCGAAAATCGGTGCCAATGTCATGTAGGGCATCCCCACCAGACTCACTAGGGCTATTAGCAGCAGAATGGAACGAATCGGCTGCACTCCAAACGCATAGTCAAACCCTTCCTTCAAACTCTGCCAGAGCGTTTCTGGCTTTTTGGCGATCGTCGTTGCTTGAGATGGCAAGCGCATTGCCAGCAGTCCAGCAATCACGGCGATATAACTCACACCATCGATCAGAAAGCAAACGCCCGCATTTGTCGCCGCAATAATCAATCCTGCGATCGCTGGCCCCAGCAGCCGCGCACTGCTAAACATGGATGAATTGAGCGCGATCGCATTACTCAAATCTTCTCGTTGATCAACCATCTGCACCACAAACGATTGACGGGCAGGCATATCAAACGCATTGATTGCTCCTTGAAAGGCTGCCAAGGCGATAATCTGCCAGACTTCGATCGTGCCTGTTAATGCCAAAAACGCCAATGAAAGCGACTGGATCATGGCAAGAATTTGGGTCATGATGATCGTGCGGCGGCGATCCCAGCGATCAACCCAAACCCCTGCAAAAGGAGTCAGCACAAAATTAGGAAACTGGTTGGCAAACCCAATCACTCCCAGCATCAGCGCCGAACCTGTCAAATGGTAGACCAGCCAAATCGTAGCCGTTTGCGTCATCCAGGTACCAATCAGTGAGGCACCCTGACCGAAGAAAAAAAGCCGATAATTGCGCGATCGTAGGGCACGCAACATCGGCTTCAAGCGTTCAATTCCAACATTCATTGACATTCATCTACTGCGTCACATCAATTTGGCAAGAGGTGTGAGGAGTGGAAAGTTTTGAGTTCTGAGTTAACTTAGCAGTCATTGATCAGCCTTTGCTGATCAACTCTGCTTAAACTCACATTCACTTAATTGAATTCGTTGTAACCACAACCGCTGTAAATACTGGCTTTCTAACTCAACACTCTTAACTCAACACTCTTAACTCTCATTCCTCTACTTCACCGCCACCGTTACAACTGCCGACATCCCTGGTGCAATCATCGACTCGTAGCCTTTGATGCTATCAGCGTCAAAAACGACCTTTACAGGTACCCGTTGAACAACCTTCGTAAAGTTGCCCGTGGCGTTGTCGGGTGGCAGCAGCGCAAACTCAGCACCCGATGCGGGGGAAAGGCTGTCAACATGTCCAGTGAATGCTTTGTGTGGGAATGAATCCAGCTTAATTTCCACAGCCTGCCCAGGGTGCATATCCTCAAGCTGAGTTTCCTTGAAGTTTGCGGTAATCCAGTAGGTGTTATCAACTAGTGCCATGAGCGGCGTGCCAGCCTGAATTTGCTGACCCACTTCTACCGTCTTACGTCCGATACGGCCGTCTGTAGGCGCAGTGATTGTGGTGTAAGAAAGTTGCAGTTGAGCATTGCGAAGAGCAACTTGGGACTGGGCGATCGCCGCCTTTGCCGTGCCAAAATCACTCTGGCTCACCTGCGTTTGAATCCCTTTGGCCTCTGCTTCTTGCAGCCCACCTTGAGAAGCGGTTAATGCCGATTGAGCCGTTGCAACCGTTTGTTGACTCTGCGCCACTTTTGCTTGCGCCTGGCGCACCGCTTCTTCACCCGCACGCTCTTGAGCTAAGGCCACTCGATAGCCTTGAAGCGCGGTGTCTCTCTGTTGGGCCGAAATCGCGCCTTCGTTGTACAAATTGGTATAGCGGTTGTAGTCTGTCTGATTCTTCTGCAAATTTGCTTTGGCTTCTTCTAGCTGCGCTTGCGACTGCGGCACACCTGCCTGCGCCTCTGCTACCTGTGCCTGTGCCTGCGCGATCGCCGCTTGGGCTTTGCCGAGGTCACCTTGCGATTGAGTGTTGGTTGCCTCAGCCGTCTTAGCCGAAAGTGCAATGTTAATTTGAGCCGAATTTGCTTTTTGCTGTGCGGCTGCCAGCTCTGTCTGCGCTTGCTGAAGCTTGATTTGATAATCACGAGGATCCAGCTTCGCTAGTGGTTGTCCCGCTTTCACCTGCTGGTTGTCATCCACTAGAACTGTCTGAACTGTACCAGGCACGCGGGCACTGATCTGGTGGATGTGCCCCGCTACAGTAGCGTTATCGGTTTCTTCGTGGCTAGAGGCGTACTGCCACCAGTGGAACCCAAAGGCTCCAGCCGCGATCGCTCCTATTCCAGCAGCGGCCAGAATCAGCTTTATAGGACGCTTGCGGGGAGAGGGTTCTGGGCTTAGAGGCTCTTCTTGCCTTGGGATCGCAGTTGTAGTAGCAGGGTGAGTTGCCACAGAGTCCACATCTTCAGTCGCAAAGCCGTTACGTGCCCCAGTTGTTTGAATTGGCTCAAGCGGTGCGGGTTCGAGGACACTAAACCCGCGTCCGTTTATTGATTGACCATTCGAGCGTTCCATAGCATTACCTGACTTAAACGTTTGATGTGAAGTGAAAAGAAGGTGAATTGAAAAAAATGAGCAAGCGAAGAAGACTATTTGCTATGAGCGAAGCGTGAAAGTGGAGCTCAAAAGTGGTAAGCACCCATTTAGTTCATGTGCGTAGCTTTTGACCACAAACTTTTCGCTCTCTTTAGCTTACCAGACTTTTATTAAGGGAATGTAACACTTGAGGAGGAGGTGACTCAGCGTTCTAGCTCAAGCCGTTCTTACTTAGAGTTGCCGAAGATCAGTACCAACGGCTTCCTCCAAATGTACGACCCCAATGGGTGAGATAAGCTGAACGTGCTGGGTTGTCATAGCTTGTCTTACAGCCGTTCTCCCACCATAGGCCACAGATCATAGAATGGAGCCATGTCCACAGATCCGATCGTGAAACGCCTTGAAAACTTGTGGGCAGTGCCTACTGCAAATCGCTGTACCAATGCCTCATCGGGGCATGAAGAGCACTGTACTAAGAAAGATTGGCGATCGCTCGGTTGAGCAATTCTGAAAAGCGATCGCGCTCACTGCTCGACATGCCTTCCATTGCCTGCTCACGGATTTCCATCGCAATGGGTGGCAAAATCTCTTCAAAATTGCGCCCATCGTCTGTAAGCCAGATACGCCAGATGCGGCGATCGTACGGATCACGCTCTCGTCGAATCAAGCCACGCCCCTCCATGCGATCAAGCACACCCGTCAGCGTGCCGCCTACCTGCTGAAGCTTTTCCCCAATGCTAGAAATGGCTAGGCCATCTTCCTTCCAAAGGCAGCACAGCACCACCCAGTGAAAGATTGTCAGGTCAAACTGATCCAAGCGTTCTTGAAAGCGCCGCGCCAGAAGCTGCGACAACAGCTTAATGCGGTAGCCAATCCCGTGAGGAGCCAGAACTACCTGAAATCCTGCTGAAGCGTCCTCCCCAACGGGTTGAGAAATCATTTAATTGACCTCATTACTTAGCGTGCTTACTATTCTTAGGATAGTTGATCCATTGAGTATTATCAAGCACTTGCCGACTCGGTTTTCCTTACTTTACTACAGTAAAAAACGGGGCGGCGTGAGCCAAAACAAAGAGCTATTGCCGATCGGAGATTGCTGATCAGGAAGAGTAAGTCCAATGATGCCAGCTTTCTTTAAACGCAAAGCCCCTACTGCTTCACCCCAAAGCAGGGTTTCGGCCCAGGTGCTCAAATCGGGTTCGTGACCCACCAGGGCAAGAGCCTTGGTTTGCGGCGGCGATCGCCACTCCTGCAACCAATCTAGCCACGTCGTCAGGCTACCCCCCGGTGCAAGGTCAGGGGTCTCTTGCAAACTATCGGCTAGCGTTGCCTTCCGCAAGAGTTCGGCGGTTTGACGCGCCCGTACTAAAGGGCTGGTCAAAATCAGAGCAAACCGTAGCTCCAACCCATGAAGCCGTTGAGCAATCTGCTGCATTTTTTGTTTGCCTTCCTCCGTTAGCGGACGCTCAGCATCATTAGCATAGCTACCATGCTCCCCCGCTAGCCCGTGACGAATGAGATACAGTTCAACAGACATGGCATGAAAGGCTAAAGGAATAAAGTCTAAGGGGCGCAACTAGAAAGCAGAGATTTAGGGCGTGGAAACAGGGGTAGCGAAGAAAACTCAAATCTCCTCCTTTAGCCTTCATCCTTTTCCCCTAGCTCACCCCATTGGGATAGTGCTGGTCTGGATTCACCAAGCGCAAGAGCTTTTGTTTCACCTGAGAATCAAACACGCCCCACTTCATCTTGGCGTACTCGGCGCTTTCGGTAAAACCAGAGAGGAAGCCAAGGGGAATTTCAAAGCCGCCTGCCTGCGATCGTCCGCCACCAAAAAAGCGTCCCTGAGCATCCTGCCCAAAGGCTTCTTTAATGAATTCATCAGGATCAAGCGTCAATTTGTTTGTCCGCAAGGAGCCAATCACAACTTCTAGTTCTTCATCTTCGTCATGCACAATGCCGTAGACGACTGCTGTGTGAACGTTCTCTTCTGTGACGAGGAAGTCTGCCGCCTGGGGAATGGCATCGCGATCGTCGTAGCGCAGATAGCCAACACCTGCGATCGAGAAGTTGTTTTGCACAATGCGGTTTTTGAGCGATCGCTCGATCACATCCATCACTTGGCGCGATCGAGACGATTGAAGGACTGCATTTAGCAGTTGCGCGTCATAAAAACGGCTCAGGTAAGCGGCAGCCAAAAAGTCTTCTTCTCCAGCCTGACGCAGTGCATTTGTGTCAGACCTTAGCCCATGCATCAGGGCAGTGGCACACTTCACATGCTCACTCGTATTGCTGTCCAGCTTGAGTAGTCCAGCCTGGAGATATTGCGTCAGGATTGTTGCTGTGGCGCGAGTGTAGGGACGAATATCCACAAACTCGGCCTTGATGTCTCCCTGCATACTGTGATGATCAATAACAACCGTGATGGGAATGCCAGCCTGCTGCACAGACGGCAATAGTTGGCTAGTAGTTCCCTGGTTGTCTAATAAAGCGCAGCCCTGATATTTCGATAGATCTCGACCTTTTAGCGTTTGGGGGGTCATGCGCTGCACGGGCAGATTAGTCAGCTTCACCAGGGCAATATTTTCCTGGTGGCTCAGGGTGCCAGCGTAGACCATATCGCACTGGATATCATATTTCTGGGCAATGAGCTTGTACGTCCAGGCAGAAGACAGGGCATCTGGGTCAGGAAAATCCTGAAGCACCAACAGATGTCGATCGCCCCGATGACGTTCCAGCGTTTGTCGAAAGGCTTCAACTTTCTGAATTTGCTCTGCCGAGCGAGGAATATCGTAACCAAACGGCTGCACAGATGGCTGTGGCGGTGGCTGCTGCATTGGCTGGACAACTGGCAGAGTCTCAATCGGCTCCACACTTGCCGTGTGAGCCGTAAGCGGGTGTGCTTCGGTTAGCATGACCAGATTGTCGAGCGAGGGAGGCGAGTCGTGCATGTTTGGTTAAGAGGTGGATGAAGCGAGGCTTCGGTTCGATCGCCCGCTAGCCTTCCTAAAGACGAGGTGCGATCGGTACTGTTTCGATCTTCGCAAAAAAAACGTAAAACGTCATAAGCCAAACGCCATATCTCTTAGTAAATACATCAGGCATGAAAGTACTTAAGGGTACAGTGAAATGCTGATCATTTGCTGCCTACTGCAACGAACCACATCTGAGCTGCGAGCGATCAAACCCCTACCCTAAAGCTTGAGGCTAAGCTCATGGCTCTTCGGATGACTTAAATACCGATGACGTACTTACGCCACTCTTGATTCACCCCATTCTTCAGGTGTTTAGTCACCTCAAAGTACAAGCCACTGTAGGGCTTACGCGGTGCAATGTGAAGCAGCATGTTGGCTTCTTTAGGCGTGCGGTTGCCTTTTTTGACATTACAACGCACGCACGCCGTGACAATATTCTCCCAAGAATCGCCACCGCCGCGCGATCGAGGAATGACATGATCTAACGTGAGTTCATCGCCTGTATAGCCACAGTACTGACAAGAATGGCTATCGCGGTGGAGGAGGTTGCGTCGGGTGAGTGGAATTTCTTTGTAGGGCACTCGCACGTAATGGCGCAGCCGAATGACGGTTGGCAGCGGAAAGCCCGAATAGACGTATTTGCCGTTGTGTTCAACCTGTTCTGCTTTGCCTTTGATCAGCAAAACAACTGCCCTGCGCCAGCTCGTAATATTGAGCGGTTCGTAGGACGCATTCAGCACCAGAACCTTGCCCATTTGTGATTCTGTTGAAACAAGAGTTTAACAGATGCTAACACAGGTGGCACACAGAGGAGCAGTAGGAATGGGATCAGGAACGGGATTACCCCTGCATTCAAGATTAGTGCAGGCATAGGAGAGGCAAGATCTGGTGCTAAGGCACTGATTTATGAAGCGTTCCACCTGTGCATCCACGATCGCGGCTCCTGTGTTTTGCCTCCGCTTGTTAAGCTTCGCCTTCTCTTGGGAAAAATCAATTAGACCGCCGTATCTTAAACTACCTTTTGACACTTATTTTCCGGGACTGGAAATCAAATTGCACATTTTGTCAACAAATTCTCACAAAGCCGCTCTATATTGATTATTAGGCTATCGAAGATAAATGTTCACGCTCCCATCCATACACGGTGAATCTTATGAACCTGATCTATCGCGCACAAAAACTTGAGTACACCTCTGCCCCTACCAGACCGACGACTCCTCGCGCAATCAACTGGCGGCATCAACTTCCAGGGATGATTTACAGACAGATTCCAGTCTTACGCCGTCCTGCACTTCAACCGCGCGCTGTAAATTGGCGGTATCAGCTACCGTAAGAACCAGAATCGAAGTAGCAGATTATACCCAATTTTGCTGCCTATAAACGTGAATTGGGTATAATTTTTGCAGTGGAACGGTTTAAATTCATGTGAGCTAAAGACTGTACGCCGTCTGTAGAGCATCTGTTTGAGAGTAGAAAGTACTACTTCACATCGGTTAATCCGTAGTGGCAGCACAACGGTAGTGCTCTTTAGTAAAGGATAGAGGATACTGGGAAATGCTGCTTTTTCCGCTGCTTATGTCATCTATCCCTCCTTGCCTCCATTGTCCTAACTGTGGTTCAGAGGACATTATGAAAAACGGCACGGCGCGACGCGAGAAACAGAACTATAAATGCCGTGATTGTGATCGTCAATTTGTCGAGAATCCGCAATGGAAACGGCGGGAACTAGACAGCACGGTCATGATTGACCGCTTGCTATTAGAGAAAATCCCGCTGGCAGACATCGCGCGTGTGCTGAAATTATCAGCGTCCTGGTTACAACACTATGTCAATCGCTGCGACAAGGCGATGCCGCGCCAAGTGTAAGTGATGCCTAAAAGCAAAGGGTCATTGGCGGTACAGCTGGACGAATTGTGGTCGTTTGTGGACACCAAAGGCAACAAGCAGTGGGTTTGGCTAGCACTGGATGTGGCGACGCGTGAGCTTGTCGGTTGCCACATTGGAGACCGTTCGAGTGACTCAGCGCTCGCCTTATGGCACTCCATGCCAAGCGTGTAACGACAAGGCGCTGTTGTCTATACCGATTACTGGGAAGCCTAGGCCACAGTGCTGCCCCGCAAGCGTCATTGTGCCGTTGGTAAGGAAATCGGTTTGACCAGTGACATTGAACGCTTCAACAACACCTTAAGGCAACGAGTGTCACGCTTAGTCAGAAAGACCTTATCGTTTTCCAAGCATCTGGACAACCACATTGGAGCAAGCTGGAATTTTATGCATTACTACAACGAACTGATACGGTTACATTGCTCTAGCTGTTGAGGAAGCCTTTTTCTCTCCACCCTTTACTAAATAAGACTACCCGAAAGTCATCTGAAATGTGCTTCCATTAAAGTGCAATGACTTCAGATGGACGAGCACCCGTGTTGAAGAGAAAGAAAACGAATGGATAGTAGTGAGAATGCTTTACCCGAGAGAATTTCGAACAGGCGGTAGTAGCAAGGAATGCTTCGAGGATGGCTTCCCGCTCTTCAGTTGAAAAAGGGTTGATCGCGAAGAACTCATCGCCTTCCCCTTTAGGAAGTTTGATCTCGCTGGCCATACCTTGAAACGGATTCTCCGTAATCCAGCCAGATTTCATTGCCCAATTGCAGCACGCGGAAAGCCGAATAATGAACCGTTTTGCAGAATCAATTGGAATCTTTTTGAGTATGTGGTCACGAATAACTGAAGCTTCGTCAAGATCACGTGTAAGGAGTTCATTTAAGTACCTTGTAAAAGTCTTGTACCCGACATTCCGCCCTTTGAAGTGTCACATTGAGCGTTTAGCGGCATAAGT
>NZ_JCACKR010000127.1:0-29753 GCF_059505485.1 Stenomitos rutilans | reverse complement strand
GAGGGGGTTTAATCCTTTTGTGCCAGTTGGAAGTGCGGAATGTGGGTTACACAATTGGCGATCGACCTAATCAATCAGTCCAACGGTGCGACCATGAAAGCCCGCCGCATCAAAGTAGCGAGTTTTATCAACGACTTGATAGTTCAGAATCGTTTCCTGGTTGCTGACAGGATTTTTCGCAGACCGTACCGTTTTGACGCCGTCTGGGCGCTTATTGGAACCGCCAGCCAGGGCTTCTGACAGTACACGTCCCTGAAGTGTACTTGTACTGGGCACGGTCAGGTTAAGGATTTTAGCGATCGTCAGCGGTAGATCCACATTGCTGACAGGCAACAAGTCTGTAAAGTGGCTCTTAAAGTCAGGGCCGATCGCAGCCATGTTGTTATAAGTATCAGAACGGCTAAAGCTCCCATGCATTCCCTGCCCCTGTTGCAACCCCGAATCGGCAATTTCTACACCCGTTTTGAGTGGATTCGCCAGACTTACTGAGAAGGTTCTAAAGTTAATCGCCAGTGCTGGAGTCGGCGTGAGCGCAGTTCCCTTCAGGTTAATGGCGCTCAACGGCAAGGCACCAGGGATGTTACCAAATGTGTCATCGGCAAAAATACCGCTGATGTAATCTTGGCTGGACAAGAAATCCACCAAATTTTCAATCAGGGTTTTGCCATTTGCTTGAGTGGGATTTCCACTTGGCAGGTAGATGAGGTCAGACCCACCGTTCGCAGCCACGACCACACTAGCATCTGTTTTGCCATTGATCACCTGTCCACCACCGCCAATGACCCCATCACCGTTTCTAGGAAATTGCAACTGGGTCGGCGTTACAGGTTCACCGGGCTTCACTGTCGCATAGGTGACATTGCCCGTGCTATCAAGAGGCACGATCGGCGTGTCGGCATCATACAGCGGTAAGTTCAAGAAGTGAGCAAGGTCGATCGCCACAAAGCCGACTGGTAGAAAGCCTGTGTTCACACCGCTATACGTTTGCGTAGCAGCATAGCTTTTGGTGAACGTACCCGATCGGCTCACAACAGATTTGCTAATCGTCGAAAACCCATGATCGGCAGTGATCACCACATCCGTTGTTTGATCCAGTCTCAATTGCTTGAGCGTTTCGAGAATTTGCTTCAAGTTTGCATCGGCGTTCTTAACGGCGGCTCTTGCGGTGGGGCCATTGATGCCGGGCAAAAGGCTGCCCAGGCTGTCTCCCTGATTATGCTGCGTACCATCGGGGTCACGTGACCAGTACACAGCCACAAACGGCTTGCCGCGATTTTTAAACGTCGGTAAAACGGCTCTGGTCAGCACATCCACAAAATACTTTTGCTGAAAGGTATTGGGCTGGTCGGTACCTGGAGTCGTGTTATTGCCCGAAAAGCCGTTACTGTCGCGACATTGTGCTGGTACACCAGGCGACGTGCAGGCAGGCGCACCGTTTGTCCGCGCCGGGGCGATCGTCGATGCTGCTGTGTAGGTCGGTACGTAAGTATTGGTGAAGTAGGCATCGCTCGTCAGCACGGCGGTAACATCAGTCGGTAGCGGAATACCGCCTGTTTTGCCTGTTGAGTCATCCACAATCACCGTTTGGGGAATGGGCACCACGCCATTGACTCGATTCACCTGGGTGACATCTTGAATGGCAACTGGCCCCAGTTTACCGATCGCCGCCGTGCTGTAGCCTGCTTTTCGTGCCAGCGCTAGAAGCGTTTCCTCATTCAAATAGTTTTGGTTGAAGCGATCGTTCACATCAGCCAGCACCGCATCATTTTCGAGGAAGGGCGTAATGGTGCCTGCACTATTGGGTACAGGAAAGTCTGAAAAAATGGTGTTACTGAAATCGCCTGTATCTCCCAGATAATGCCCCGTGGCGATCGCAGATGCATTTGCAGTCGTAAATGTGGGAAAGAGCGAATGACTGTTTATAAAATGAACCCCTTCTTGGCGGACGCTCAAAAGCGTTGGGGCATCTTTTTCATTGACCGAACTGGGGCGTAACCCATCTGCAATAAAAATGATGGCGTTACGCTGAGGCGTTTGGGAGACGGTTGATGTGGCACTAAAAGCGCTCATGGCAGCAACAATGAGAATCGCCAGAGCAGCAAAGCTCCAGCGCGGAAGATGCAAACGTCGTCTTCTCATAGATTAGGTTCTCACAAATGGGAAATTGAAGTGATCGATGTGCGTTGAAGAGACATATTGCCCCAAGGCAAAAAAGCGCAAAAGCTCATCTTGCGCAGAATGACAGGTGAAAATAGGAGCTTTACTGAGTGGCAGGATGGATCGAAACAATGTGCCCTCATCCTGATTGTTTTTAATCTCTACTCGCAGCCATGCCAGCCGTTAAATCAGTGAACGTTGTCTCAGTAAACATTAGCCAGGTGGATGCTTTTAATCAGATGCCTTGTAGTGACAGCGTTGTAGACCGAAGCGCGATCGCCCCTACTAACACTTGCCCACATATACACTAAGCAAGCATCCAACAGTTGCCATAGACCAAGCAAATGACTATAGCCAGAATGCTGACTGCTAACGCAACAAACCGGGTAGCATCACGCTGTGGTGAATCGACCATCATCGCCTCGACCAGGTGAATGAATACACACTTGGTCAGAGTATCAGCCATTTAGTTAACACACTAATAAGCCCTAGTTAACCTTGCGTAAAGCCTTTCTTGCCAGGGAAGTAGCGGCGACACGGCTGATGCAAGCGCAGCCCTATTGAGGAGATGAACGCGCAAAAAGCATGCGATCGCTGAATAACCCGCGCTGCTGTTAATCGTTTCCCTGTTAGCATGACAAGACATGTTTAAAGCACCGGACATAGCAAAGCCGGGAATAGAAAGGCCACCAGCGATCGACATTTGAACCGTTTCAGCGCCATGCTAACCACTCCATTGCTTGAGGACGTTCTTGAGGGGACTTCGTTCTCTTAGTCCGCACGTTCAGTACCGGGCAGGACAAGTAACTGCGGAAAGATTTGTCAGTCAACCAGCTCCTTCCCTTTTGGTGTGCATATGCCATGCAGGTTCTCCTCTCGCATCATGCTGATTGCAGTCGCGATTCCACTCACGGCTGTCATGGTGCATGGTCAGTCATTGCCCGATCGCATCAGTCAGCTTCCGCCACAAAATACCCGTGAGGCTCTGCCCAATACCTCTGTGCCCGTGTGTTACATCCAGCTAGAGAATGGACAGGTCAGAGATCTTCGTCAGTTGTGTGGTAAAAAACCGCTTAATCCAGCGCCTTCCCGTCTTGTGCCACGATCGACGGCACGACCAGATCCTGATGACGATGATGACGAGACAACGCCAACGTCTACGTCTAGCCCTCAGACAGTTCCTTCATCGCGATCGCCCACCAGCCAACCACCTCAAGCAATCCCAACCAGACCCACCCCCCAACCATCGGCTGGCTCGTTGACAGGCGTGCCCGGTCGTTCTACAAATGTGCAACCGTCGCCGATCGCCTCACCAAGTAGCTCTCCAACTGTACCCAATCCTTCAAGTACACCCAACCCGTTGGCGATTCCAGAAGCAGATGGCGCAAGGGATTAAACCTTGAGGTCTCAGCCTTAACGCGCCCGTCCTTATAAACCAGGCTAGGGGCTGAAACCCTTGCTACACTTTATGTGTATGAGTCATTGATGACAGCCCCTAGCTTCGTCAAGCGCCGATCGCACTGATCGAGCACAACAACCATCAAGACGGAAGAATCATTGGGTTAGGACATAGCAATGCCCTGCCCCTATTCTGTCGGAAAGCCAAAGCGGTATCCCTTCCCATACACCGTGTTAATTAATGGGGGGTCACCTTCGGCCTCAATTTTACGGCGCAGTAGCCGCACCTGAGCTGCCAGAGCATTGCTGGTTGGTTTTTCGGTGTCTCCCCAGAGGTACTGATGCATTTGCTCGTGAGTCAGAATTTGGTTAGGATGCCGCATCAAATATTCCAGCAGTTGCGTTTCCTTTTCGGAAAGCTCGATCGCCCGTCCCTGTCGATAGGCAAGCTGATTGCTGAGGTCGAGTTCCAGATCATCCACGCGCAACCGTTGGATAGGCGTAACAGGTTCCAGCGTCGGAGGACGACGTAACAAGGCGCGCACTCTCGCCAGCAGTTCTCGTAGTTCAAACGGTTTGATCATGTAATCATCCGCGCCAGCATCTAACCCCTGCACCCGATCGTCTACCGTATCCTTCGCCGTGAGAAACAGAACGGGTGTGGTGTCACCGCGCGATCGCACCTGCTGGCAAATCTCCAGTCCAGAATAACGAGGCATCATCCAATCCAAAATCAACAGATCGTAGTGTGACTGTTGCGCTAGCTGATTGCCGCGATCGCCATCATACGCCACATCCACCGTATAGCCTTCACGTGTTAACAAAAGGCTTAACGGATCTGCCATTTCCGCTTCGTCATCTACTAAAAGAATTCGCATAGAGCGATCTCGTTTGATTGGTGAACTTACTTTGGTTTAGCTTTCAGCGGTCAGCTTTTAGCGGTCAGCAGTTAGCTTTTAGTTTGACACTGACCGTTGACTAACTATGTCACTGCACACGTTTCATGAATGATTGAGTCTGCCATCATTGCGCCTAAGCATCTGCTTTCAGCTTTCAGCTATTATTATCGTGCTGACTGCTGACCGTTGAACGCTTTTTATGATTACCGTTGCACTGCCCAAAGGCGCACTTCTCTCCGACAGCATCCGACTGCTAAAGTCTGTCGGGCTGGACTTTAGCGCGTTTCTCGACTCATCCAATCGCTTGCTGCAAATTACTGACCCAACCGGGACGGCGAAAGCCTTGCTGGTACGCAATTATGATGTGCCAGTCTATGTGGAATATGGGCAAGCGCAACTGGGTATTATTGGCTACGATGTGCTGCGTGAGAAGTGCCCACCCGTCGCGCATCTAGCAGATTTGGGCTTTGGCAAATGCCGCATGTCGGTGGCTGTAAAGCAGACTAGCCCTTATCGATCGGCACTGGAACTGCCTCTTTATGGACGCGTCGCATCCAAGTTTGTCCACTGCGCTCGCGAGTATTTTGATAGTCTGGATTTGCCTGTAGAGATTGTGCCGCTCTACGGTTCGGTGGAGTTGGGTCCTATCACTGGGATGTCAGAAGCGATCGTTGATCTCGTCGCCACTGGCACCACCCTCCGCGAAAACGGCTTAATCGAAACCGATATCCTGTTTGAAACCACTGCCCGGTTAATCGCTCACCCCCTGAGCTATCGCCTCAACACGGATGATGTAAATGAGTGGGTTGAAAAGGTGCGATCGCAGTTGACGATTGTAGCTTAGACCAGCTAGAGCAGTGAAAGAGCCGAGATATGCAAATTGGCTATCGGTTAGAGGTGCTAGAGTTTGAATGGGATGAGAACAAAGCTCGTAGCAATATCGAAAAGCACGGAGTAACCTTTGAGTAAGCAGCAGAGGTCTTTCTCGATCCATTCCACGTGATTGGTGATGCTTCAGCAAGTCGAGAAGAAAGAGGATTTGTCATCGGGTACTCTATCGCAGAGCGTTTACTTCTCGTTGTTCACATTGAGCGTGGTGCAAGCATTAGAATGATAGCAGCCCGTCTTACTACCCGCACTGAGCGGAGGTTATATGAGCAATCTCAATGAAGACCAAGAGCGGGAAGAGACCCTGGAGTTAACAGTTCGTCCACGAGAATCTGAAACGGTTTCGATACAGATTCCTAAAGACACGTTAGCATCGCTCCAGAAAGTGGCAGATCAGCGAGACATATCTTTAGATGCGTTACTGAAGCTCTATATTGGCAAGTGTCTGCGCCAAGACTTGAGCCAATTGTTTGCAAATCAAGTGCTGGACTCGACCGCAAAAGTGCTGGCACGGCATCACCATTCAGAAACTGAAGTCGCCCAAATTTTGCAAGAAATTCGTTTGGAAGTGAAATAGTTCATCATGACGTTTCAACCCAATCAGCAACCAAAGCTTTTACAAGGGAGCGATCGTCTGTCCGTACCGAAATGGATTACCACTGGAGCTTACGGCGAATCAGGTATTTGGTTGGCTCAAAATGGCGGCTGAGTGAGGTAAACTCCTGTCATAAAGTTTCATCTGGTGAAGGCTATATGGCATTGCACGAAGACTTGAACGCGATTGTCGATCGCAAGCATCTCTTAACTCACCCCTTCTACATTGCCTGGACAGAAGGGAAGCTCACCCGTACTCATCTGAAGCACTATGCGATCCAGTATTTTCAGAATGTACTGGCGTTTCCAACCTATTTGAGCGCGGTGCATTTCAACACGCTGCATGTGGAGAATGCGATCGGTGTACGGCAAGAAATTCTCGAAAACCTGATCGAAGAAGAACGGGGTGAAACCAACCACCCTGCCCTCTGGAAGCGCTTTGCAGAAGCACTGGGCGCAACGGAAGCTGAGCTAGCCGCACCCATCGCCTTGGCAACCACGACTAATCTTGTTGATACCTTTCGCCACCTTTGCCTGAACTCACCGTTCTATGCTGGGTTAGCCGCACTGTATGCGTATGAATCGCAAATTCCTGACATTGCAGCCGTTAAGGTGGATGGGCTGAAGCAGTTCTACGGCATGACTAACCCAGAAGACTACCACTTCTTCACCGTGCATCAGCAGGCAGATGTGTGGCATACAGCAACCTCACAGAAACTCATTGAGCAATACGCCGCTACCCCTGAGAAACAAGCCGAAGTGCTTACGGTGGCTGAAAAAGCGGCAGACGCACTCTGGCAATTTCTGGATGGCGTGTACGAAACCTACTGCCAGGACATTATGCCTGCACCTGCGGCAGCGTAAATTGCCCTTACAAGCAGTCGGGTTTCTTGGAGAAAGTTTCTCGGAGAAACCCGATTGCTATCTAGAAACTGTGGCGTTTCAGGGTGATACCGATTTAAAGAATGACAGCTACAGATCAATCGGTGGGTAGGGGCAAGGCAATGCCTTGCCCCTACAGGATGTGTCGCATTTTCAATTCAAATTGGTATGAGAGGTCGGCGTTCCGTGTTCCGAGTTTGACGTTCTGTGTTCTAAAGTCGGAGTTTCGAGCTTTAAGGCTAAGGCAAGCGGCAGCAGAATGTCGGCAAGGAAAGTGGTCAAACCAGCTAGCTTGAGCACTTTAATTGCACCTTACGTCAGCGAGGATTCCGATGTGTGAGCAAGACTTCATCGTTGCCAAGCAGTTAGAAAATCATGTTGGTGCAATGTGGTACTTTGTCTACGACTATCATGCATCCTTGCTTGTTTAAGACTACCTGTCTTTCCATGACTACTGGTACTCTGGAAGCAAATGCATAGATTTAGCCTAACCAGGCTGGATTCTGGGCAGTTGAATCATTTTGGGTTGTTGTTTTGTACCGTTCATACAGTCCTTGTTCCGCCGCTGTACGAGTACGACTGAGAAGGGCAGCAACTTGAGTTTGAGTCATCGGCTGAAATGTCCGAACAGCTTCAAACGCTTGATCGAGAATCTCCATACTGTCGATGCCTGTTATTACAACAGAGGTTGGCAAATTCATTGTGTAGTGCAAGCATTCGATCGCGCTGACCGTGTTACTACGAAGGATGTACGCCTCCCCGATCGATTTCATTCCCAGTACCCCAATTTGCTGTTTCACAAGGACTGGCAAGACTTGGTGCTCAAAGCTTCTGAAATGGGCATCCATTACATTTAGAGGCATTTGCACCGTATCAAACTGAAAACCTTGCTGTGCTGCGGCCTCCAGCATTCGCAAATGAATTTGAGGATGTTTGTGTCCTGTAAACCCGACATAGCGAATTTTACCTGCCTTCTGAGCCTCAACTACTGCTTCCATCGAGCCACCTGGAGCAAAGACGCGATCTGGGTCTTCGTAGCGGAGAATTTCATGATGTTGCACCAGGTCGATGTGATCCACCTGCAAATCTTTCAGTGCCTCATCGATTTGCTGCTTTGCTGCGGCTTTGGTGCGACCATCAAGCTTTGTCATCAGGAAAACTTTTTGTCGATAGCCACCCTTGAGGGCTGCACCCATCCAGCGATGGCTACGTCCGTTATGATAATCCCAAGAGTTATCCATGAAATTAATGCCGCGATCAATCGCACTACGAATTAATCGAATACTCTCTTGTTCTTCTTTGATCTTGCCGATGTGGTATCCGCCTAAACCAATGATGGAGACTTTTTCTCCAGTGCGTCCCAACGTCCGATAGAGCATATTGTCTCTTGTTTGGGATGAAGTTAGTCGAGTTTGAGCTTGGGCAGTTGGTTGAGAAAACATTGAGTATCCTTCTGTCGCTGCCACTCCGATCGCTGCCATCCCTGTGGCTGAAGCAACCTTCAATAAATTGCGCCTGTTAATATTCATCGACTACTGTTTTGGAATTCTACTGCTGTAAGTGTGAGCGGTTACTTGAGCCATAGACATCTAGCTACAGATTGAAGGATTTTAAGTGAATTTGAATGTTTCTTTCCGATAGAGAGGTGTTCCTGAATACAGAGCAACGCTCATAAATTCCAACGAGTTTCGCCTATTCGATGACATGATGTGCGATCGAGTCGAGGAGTTGCTCACGATTCAAACCGGGTTTGAGATCAAGTTCTTGATCCAGTGCATACAGCCAGAAATAGTAATGGTGAAGTCCGTGCCATTTTGATGGTGCTAGTCCTGCATATTCGGGCTGATCCATATTGTTCATACCTTCTGTAAGCTGACTGCCATCTGCTTCAGCAAGCTATTCATTGTAGGTGGGATGCCGTAGACTGACCAGTGCGTGAACCCGCGAGGAAGAGGCGCGTCTGTACTGTGGCAAATTAACGCCAATTGTTGAGCTTCCACTGGCAGCCCACTCCAGATTAATGGAAAGGAAATATTTTTACGACGGCTGGCGCTAAAAGCCGTGTTAGCTAGACAGCCACAAGTCTGCTTACTCGACGAAATTACAGTCGGACAAGATCCCCACTCTTAGGGCTGAGGCTTAATTAAAGTGTGATCTTAGGTGCGGGCACACAGCCGTGCGCCCCCTACGAAAACCTCACTTGTTGAAGCTATTTAATCCGCAATCCTTAGCGTTGATGCTGCAAGTGCTTCAGCAGTTTACAGAGCAAGGGAGGGCTTTGATTCTCATCTCGCATGATTCGATCGCAGCTATGGCTTTAAAGGCACGGCAAATCAATCTATCTTTGACAACTTAGCTCTCTTTCGTTACTCCAGGAAAAGGAAAATATTATTGATGAATTGGCATAGCGCTATGTTTCAAAAATCCACTGGTTCGGTGGGCTAAAACGGCTTGAATCTCCGCCACGATTGAGACAGCGATCGCAGCTGGTGTCTCTGCACCGATGTCGAGCCCGATCGGCGCGTGGAGTTTTGCTAGCTGAGTGTTGCTATAGGTTTCTGTAGTTTGTAGCTCCTGCAAGAGTCGTTCGGTTCGCCGTTTCGGTCCTAAGATGCCGACATAAGGGACAGCAGTGGGTAGTACTGTTCTTAACACTTCTAGATCATCGAGATAGTTGTGTGTCATCACAACTGCTGCACTCAACTGATCGGTAAGCGGATAAAGTTGCGGTAGCCTTTCCCGTCGCGTTAAAACTACCTGATCTGCTACAGCAAAGCGATCGTAACTGGCTAGATTGGCACGGCAGTCGGCGACAGTGATTTGCCAGCCGAGAGATTTTGCCATCTGAGCCACTGGAATAGCATCCTGACCCGCTCCAAAAATCATCAGGACAGTCGGAGAGGGAACAAACTCCAGGAAAACCTGCACGGTTCCCGTTGCCAGATCGTAGGATTTGAGGGTGGACTGCTGCCAATGCAGAACGGCTTGAGCATCCGCCGCGATTTTGGTGATGAAATCAGCGTGGTGTTGATCAAACACGATCAGTTTGTCGGGTGTCAAGGCGAGACAAGCCCCCTGCTTGACGGAGGTTTCTGAGAGGGAGGCTTCAGCTTGAAAGATACTGGCTAACACAGCAGGAGCGCGATCGCGCCAGCAGTCTGCTAAGACGGTGAGTGGATTGCAAGCATCAGGCAGCAAAGATTCGACCAAAACTTGTACAACACCGTTGCAGCCCAGTCCGAAGCCCCAGAGAATATCCTCATCTTCAGTTGTGCTGTCATAGGTAACCACGATCGCTTCACCCCCTGACATCTGCCGCGTGTGCTCCAGAATGTCTTGCTCTAGGCAACCCCCACTCACCATACCGATTGTTTCGTCTGAGGCTGTAATCAGCATCCGGGCACCGGGACGGCGATAGGTGGAGCCTTGAGTTTGAACAACCGTAACCAAAAACGCGGGTTCGCCGCGCTGGCGGGTAACTTGAAACGCTTCTAAAATCGCTTGTAGATCGTTCATAATCAGGCAAACCGTGAAGGTTAGAGCAATTTATCCAACGTAATTGGCAGGTCACGAATGCGTTTGCCGGTTGCGTTAAACACCGCATTGGCGATCGCGGCTGCCACGCCCGTGATGCCAATTTCGCCAATACCGTGTACGCCTGATGGAGCGTGTTCGTCGGGAATGTCGTTGTAAATAATTTCGATCGGCGGCACATCCAGATGCACCGGAACGTGATATTCGGCGAGTGAAGCGTTCATGATTCGCCCCGTTCGCTCGTCAAATAATGTCTCTTCGGTGAGAGCCATGCCGATGCCCATCGTGATACCGCCGCGAAACTGACTGGTCGCCGTTTTCGGATTCAGAATTTTGCCACAGTCGAATGACCCCAACCAGCGTGAAACGCGGACTTCCCCGGACTCAGGATTGACGCGGACTTCACAGAACTGTGCGCCATATGAACCCATCGAATAGTCTTGCATCTCCGAAGGTTTGTCCGATGTTGCCTCCGCCTCAACGGATTCCTGACCAACTCTTTGCAAAATTGATGCGTAAGTTTCGCCTTTTAACGGGTTTGCCCGACTGAAGATTCCGGCATCGTGTACCTCAATGTCTTCATAGTTTAGACCCGCGAGTGGTGAATCGTCTCCGGCGATCGCGAGCAGTTCCCGCAACGCCTTTTCGATCGTCGCGGCGATCGCCGCCACGTTACTGGAAGTTTGATTCGAGCCGCCAGCAAGCGGTGCGGGCGGTAAGTTTGAATCGCCGTATGCAAATGACACGCAATCAATCGGCAACCCTAACCGCTCCGCCGCGTGTTGAATCTGCACCGTCGCCGTTCCCATCCCCATCTCCTGCGCCGAAGTTTGAACGACTGCCGTGCCATCGGCAGAAATTCGCACACGAGCGGTCGAAACGAAACGGTAATACGGATAATAAGCCGTTGCCACACCCTGCCCGACGAGCCATTTACCGTCGCGTTGGGAACGGGGTGCCTGGTGCTGCCAACCGAATTTCTCTGCCCCACGCCGGTAGGCTTCCGTCAAGTTTCGCATCGAAAATTCCGTGTTTCTGGTCGGGTCTTGGGCTGGTTCGTTAATGCGTCGGAGTTCGATCGGATCAATGTTTAGCACATCAGCAAGTTCGTCGATCGCCGACTCCAACGCGAACGTGCCAATTGATTCACCCGGCGCACGCATAAACGTGTTCGCTACGGTGTCAAGATTGACGACTTTCTGTCCAATGTAAAAATTTTCCGCCGCGTAAAGATGTCGCGCCGGAAAGGTGAACTGTTCGGGAAAATTGTTGTGGGTCGTTGTGGCAGTGATGCCGCTGTGAATCAGCGCCGTGAGTTTTCCGTCTTTGCCTGCGCCGAGCGCAACGCGCTGTTCAGACGGTGTGCGCCCGCCGACAAGGCGAAAAATACCTTCCCGTGAAACAGATAGCTTCACCGGACGACTGACAACTTTCGCCGCCATTGCGCAAAGTGGCGTATTCCACCACATCGTGCCTTTGCCGCCGAAACCGCCGCCGACAAACGGCGCGATGACCCGTACGGCTTCGGGCTCCATGCCGAACATCTCGGCGAGCGTATGGCTTAAGTTGTGAATCGATTGCGTACTGTCGAAAACAGTTAACCGTTGATCATCATGCCAGACGGCAACAGTCGCATGCGGCTCGATCGCATTGTGGTTGTAGCGCGGCGTGCGATAAAGATTGTTAACCTTAAACTCTGCTGCCTCGATCGCGGTTTCCGCGTCGCCGCTTTTGAGTTCAGACGGCTCACCAAGAATATTTGCGGGCGGTGTGGCAATCTGTTTTAAAGTATCAAACGAAACGTCTGCTGCTGCCGTTTCATATTCGACTTGAACGAGTTGGGCGGCTGCTTCCGCCTGATCCTGCGTTTCAGCAACGATGACGGCGATTGGCTGACCGTTCCAATGCACAGTTGCGTCCTGTAATATCGGCAGATCGCTTGCTGCTACACCACCCGACATAAACACTGGCGGATTTTTGACGTTTGGCGCATTTTCGTGCGTGATGATTGCTAAAACGCCACTCGCTTTTTCGGCACTCGATCCGTCAATTTTCGTAATTTTTCCCTTGGCAATCGAACTATACACGATCGCGGCATAAGCCGGATTTTCAACGGGATACTCCGCCGAAAAGAGAGCTTCGCCTTTGACTTTCAATGGCCCGTCCACGCGGCTCAAAGGTTTTCCAATGTGACCGCGCTGACTTTGAGATAGCGGATCCGGTGCTGCGTCAGGCATATACAGCATGACGGTTTCCATCATTTTCTGCATCTTGCTCATCGGTTTATTCCTCCACCAGTTCCTTCAGCACGTTAACCATCATCCGTTTCGTCAATTCAATTTTGAAACGATTGTGAGCGAATCCCCTCGCGGTTTCTAATTCTGCTTCCGCCCCGCGCTGAAAATTCGCTTCGGTTGCGGGCAAACCTTGCAACACTCTTTCTGCCGCAAACGCCCGCCAGGGTTTATGCGCCACACCACCCAGCGCGATTCGCACGTTCTTGATGGCACTATTTTCAACGTCCAAAGCTGCCGCGACGCTGACCACTGCGAAGGCATAACTGGCTCGATCGCGCACTTTTCGATACAGCGAATTTTTGGCAAAATCGGTTGGCGGAATTTCGATCGCCGTAATCAATTCGCCGTTCTGCAATTCGGTCTCAATGTGGGGCGTGTTTTCGGGAAGACGATGAAAATCATTGAACGCGATGGCGCGGTTGCCGTTTGCGCCCTGAACCAAAACCCGCGCGTCAAGTGCAGCCAGCGCCACGCACATATCCGACGGGTGCGTGGCAATACAGGCATCAGACGTACCCAAAACGGCATGAATGCGATTGAAACCGTCGATCGCGTCACAGCCCGCGCCGGGTTCGCGTTTGTTGCACCGCGCCGTATCGTCATAAAAATAATAGCAGCGCGTCCGCTGCAACACATTGCCGCCGACAGTCGCCATGTTTCTGATTTGTCCTGACGCACCGAAGAGAATGGCTTGGGAGAGAACCGGAAATTTCTCACGGATCAACTCGTGATTGGCAAGCGCGGTGTTTTTCATCGCCGCACCGATTCTAATTGCACCGTCGGCGGTTTCTTCAATGTTGGCTGGTAGATGCGTCACATCCACCAGCGTGTTTAATCGCTCGATGTTTTCGCGCATCAAATCAACCAGATTCGTACCGCCGCCCAAAAATTTCGCACCCGCGTTTTGACCGATTAAGTTGACCGCTGCGTCCACGCTTTCAGCTTTTTGATACGTAAAATTTTTCATCGTGCTGCCTCATCAAATGCCGTGTGAATCGCTTCCGTAATGCCGACGTATGCGCCGCAGCGACACAAATTTCCGCTCATCCGTTCTCTGATTTCCTCGTCGGAAAACTCATATGTGCCGCTCATGTCGGGCGAAACCGCGCTTGGTAGATTGTTCTGAAATTCTCTGAGCATGCCGATTGCCGAACAAATCTGTCCAGGCGTGCAGTAGCCGCACTGAAACCCGTCGTGTTCAACGAACGCAGCTTGTAACGGATGCAGTTCGCTGGCGTGCGCCAAGCCTTCGATCGTGGTGATTTGCTTACCTGCGTACTGAACGGTGATCGCGAGACACGAATTGATCCGCATTCCGTCAACCAGTACCGTGCAAGCTCCGCAGGCACCCTGATTGCAACCCTTTTTTGTGCCAGTCAAACCGACAACGTCGCGTAGGGCATCGAGCAAACTAACGCGCGGCTCGATCTGCACGTTGTGAACCGTGCCGTTAATTTTTAGAGTGACTGCGATTGTTTCATTCATTTTTTAACTCCTTATCGGTTTATACTGCGTCAGCCCATAGGTTTTGGTTTAGAGGGAAGTGGGGGCTTCGCTCCCAGCCAGGGGTTCCACCCCTGCACCCCGCTTAAAAACAAAAAATTATGCCCTGGCAAAGTATATCGAGCGCGATCGACACTGTCGCAAAACAAAAACAGTGCAGTAGGTGCTTGCATACTCAATCACTGCTAACATTCGGGCACAGGGTTTATTGAGAGTAGAGTGGTTGCAAAAGCTGAACATTCAATCAGTGTCTATTCGCCGCTAACGCGCAACACAATTTTGCCCAAATAATGCTGTTTCATTGCTTCCTGCGCTTGTGCGGCTTCTTCAAGCGAAAACGTCTGCGCGATGTGAACTTGAAACTCATTGATGCTCACCAGTCGGTTAAGTTCATCTAATAACATCGGATCGGCAAAGCCATCTGCCTGCTTGAGTTCCACCCCGTCAGGCGCTTTGGGTTCAGGCATCACGCCGTTAGGAAAGGAGATGATCCCGCCCTGACGCACCAGACTCAGGGTAGACTGAACGGAGTCGCCGCCCACTAGCACCAGCGCGGTATCGAAACCATCGGGTGCAAAGGCACGAGCGCGTTGCATAATGTCGTCGCTGTGTCCGTCTACCGCTTCATCGGCACCCAACTGCTGAGCCAACGCCACGCCATCAGCACCCGATGCGATCGCGAACACACTCGCGCCCATGCGCTTGGCGAGTTGCAGTGCAACGTGACCGACGCTACCGCTCGCGCCCCACAGCATCAATTTGGTTTCGTTGCCCGTCTCTAGCGCCTCCAAATTTCTGAGCGCCGTCCCACCAGCACACGGTAGTCCGCCTGCCATCAGCATATCGAGATTAGCGGGTATCGGGGCGACCGTCTTTTCGGAGACGACGACGTATTGCGCGTAGCTACCGCCCTTGTTGTTCATAAAGCTTTGGGCGTAAACACGATCGCCAACCGCCAACCGCTCGACACCATCGCCAATGGCAACGATCGTACCTGCACAGTCGCTGCCCAGCACGCGCGGAAAGTGAGCTTCGTTATAAATCAGCGTGCCTTCGCGCTCCAGCGCATCCCAGATGTTACCTCCAGCAACCTCAACACGAATCAAAACTTCGCCTGCATCCACCGTAGGTATGGGTAAGGTGTGCAACGTCAGCTTGTCAGGCCCACCGAACGCGTCAACCGCCATTGCTTTCATTTGTTGGGGAGTGTTTTGCATGAGTCGGTTCTCCTGTAATTGCTTCAATCTTCTAAAGGGCAAAAATTGTTCCGTTTGACGACGATATAAGCCCAAAAACGGTAGGATCTGAGGAATAGCCGACCACACTATTTGCACTTTTAACGCTGATAGAACGGCATTATGAAGCCGCTTTACTATTTGCAAGTTCCTGAACGTACTGCTGTAGCGATCGCGGTTCCCGTCCGAGCAGGGTTCGCAGCACGATCGCATTGCCACCAGAGAACCCATATTGGTCATAGTCTTCGTACATCATCCGAAAGCTCTCACGAGTGGCTCCTTCCGGTATATGTGCAGCTTGCACCCACTCGTCAAAGGACGGTTCACCGGCCTCGATCGGGCGTTTGAGTATCTCGCTGATCAGCGCTGCAAGTTCTACGCGATTGATCATGCCCGGAGCGCACAACTCAAACGTCCCGTAGCTCAACTCATCACCTGTTAACGCCATCGCTGCTACCTCTGCCACATCGCGGTAGTCTACGTAGCACGCCTTTGCCAGCTTGTTGTAGGGCAGCGATAAGCGTCCTTGCTTGATCACAGCCTGCCAGCTAGCCGCAAAAGTCTGCATAAACATCGCGGGTTGCAGCACAGTAAACTCCATGCCCGATTCGTAGATTGCCTCTTCGACTGGACGTTTGGCAGCATGGTTGCTCAACTTAGAGATCGACGGGTGATAGACTCCAGAAAACACAAATTTCCGCACACCCGACGCTTTAGCCGCTTTGACCATCGCCATGCCCAGGTCTGCCTCATTAGGAGCAAAGGCGGGATTGATGTGAAAGACACCATCTACCCCATTAGCAGCAGCATGAAGACTGGCTGGATCACTCAGGTCGCCGATCGCCGTCTCATCGGCCCCCTGCTGTTTCGCCGCGTCGATCTTACTTTCGTCCCGCACCAGTGCCCGAACTGTAGCACCCCGCTGCTTCAATTCAGGCACGACAAAATGAGCGTGGTTTCCAGTTGCTCCTACAACCAAGGTTTTCATCGTTTTCTCCTCAATCAGAACAGTTCACGCCTGAGTCATGCCGACACACTGCCAACTGGTTTTGCCCAGTCGTGAGCGCGCAAATAGGATTCAAAGTCGGTCGGTGCCGGAAACTCGCGTTTCAACTGGGCTAGATCCGCTGCATAGCCCACGTTCTCAAACCAGCGGTACATGATAGTCATTTCCGCTCCAGTTTGTTGCTCAAAGGCTTCAAACGGAATCTGTTGGTAGTGGACGGTTTTGCCAGAAACGCGGCTGAATGCAGCAGCAATTTCTGGCATTGTCATTTCCACACTGGCAACTTCAATTTCGTGATTCATGAACTCTGCGGGATGCTCAAACACCTCAGCAACCATTGCCCCGTAATCTGCTTCGGACAATTGCTGCAATTTTGTTTGGGGACTGAGCGGCAGGGCAAGGTTTCCCTGCTCAATCATCGATCGCATCGAGTTGTAATTGTAAAAGAAGAAAACTGGACGCAGGATTGTATAGGGTAACTCGATTGAGCGGATGTATTTTTCAACCTGAAACTTGCTGTCAAAATGCGGAATACCAGTTTTGCGCTCTGCACTACCCACTGAGCTGTAGACAAAATGCTGAACCCCTGCGGCTTTCGCTGCGTCTGCAACCGCCTGGCCCTGACGGATTTCGGTTTCCAATCCGCCTTGAAAATCTTGCACCGAAAAAACACCATACGCACCTTGCAAGGCGCGATCGAGGGAAGCGCGATCGTTGAGATTGCCAACGGCTAATTCGGCTCCTTGATTAGCAAGCGCAACCGCCTGACTCTTTTCTGGATCACGCACAAAAGCTCGGACTGAAAACCCCTGTTTGAGTAGGCTCCCCGCTACTGCGCCTCCCTGGTTGCCAGTGGCTCCAGTGACTAGAATTAAGCGTTCCTTATTCTGTTGCTGATTCATTGATTTAATTTGAACTACATTTTCTCTAACAACGGAACTCGTCTGCTCCAATTAAAAATCACTCTTTCGCACCCGCTGTGTCCCCTTCAAGGGTGGTAACTGTATCAATAGTTTTCCACTATCTTTTGAAAGAGATTTGGCGACAATTTGAGGTGGTGAAGGATGGCGATCGCGACAAACAGTTCATCGCACTGAATCGTTAAGCGCCCTTTTTTTGGCTCGCACCGTCGCTTGTCGAGGCACAGCCGCATGTTTGGCATTGACGTAGCGTTGCAACTAAAGCTCAGAAACCCCGGTCACTCTGGCTATGCCTGCCAAGGGCAGCTTCTCCAACAGGAGTTGCTCATGAGTCTTGATAGCTCACTTGTGAGTCTTTGATACTCTTTCGGAAGCTATTGAGTTTTGCTCATGACACTTTTTACTGCTCTCAATTGATCACATCTGATCACATCATCGATCGCACCCCAGGCTTTGGGAGAACACAGGCATCCTCTGCTGAAGTTTGTACAATAGCGGAGGAAGGTGTGTTGCAGGTGTAGTTGCAGTTAGACCTTACAGAGTAATGGACGACAGAAGCAGTATGAGCAGCAGTGCAGAAAAAGATGCGATCGCCCAAGAGTTTAAGGCCCAGATGTGGATTTTGGGTGGCTTGGTAGCGGTTATGTGGGTGATTGAGATTCTGGATCAGTTTGTGTTTCGAGTGGGGTTACGCGAAACGCTGGATATTTACGGCATCATTCCGCGTCATGTCATTGGACTGCGCGGCATTTTGTTTGCGCCCTTTCTGCACGGCAATTTTGCTCACCTCATTAGCAATACGGTGCCGTTCATCGCCCTGGGCTGGCTGATTATGCTCCGCGAAACCAGCGATTTTTTCTGGGTCAGCCTCATCGCCGGGTTTGTGAGTGGGCTGGGAACGTGGCTGTTTGGCTCACCGGGCGTTCACATTGGCGCGAGTGGTGTGATCTTTGGCTATCTGGGCTATCTGCTAGCACGGAGCTACTTTGAGCGGAGTATGACGGCGATCGCCATATCGCTCTTTGTCGGCGTGCTCTACGGCAGTCTCATCTGGGGCGTACTCCCCAGCCGTATCGGCATCTCGTGGGAGGGGCATCTGTTTGGCTTTATTGGTGGGGTGTTGGCGGCGAAACTGCTAACGCCGAAGAAGGGTGTAGGGGATAGGGTGTAGGGCAAGTGGCAAATGTAACAATTCTTGGCTGTGGCTATGTGGGTCAGGCGGTAGCGCAACGGTGGCGACAACTGCTGATGGTGACAGTAACGACAACAACACCCGATCGCATTGCAGAACTCGCCTCAGTGGCGCAGAATGTGCAGGTTGTGAATGGCAATGATGAGGCGGGACTGCGATCTCTCCTGCATCATCAGTCTGTTGTCTTGCTGAGCGTGGGTGCGCCGCATGCAAATGCGTATGAAGAGACGTATCTACAAACGGCAAAAACGTTGGTGGCAGTGTTAAAGCAGTCTCCTGTGAACCAAGTGATTTATACCGGGAGCTACGCGGTGTATGGCGATCGACAGGGTGCCTGGGTAGATGAAACGACCGCCGTTGCGCCTGCAAATCGCAATGGTGAGATTCTGGCAGAGACGGAGCAGGTGTTGCTGAGTGCAGCGAGTGACTCGCTCAAAGTCTGCGTTCTTCGGCTCGGTGGCATTTATGGGCCAGGACGTGGGTTGGTGAAAATCTTTGGACGGGCGGCAGGTACAACGCGATCGGGCAATGGCGAGGATGCAGCAAATTGGGTGCATCTAGATGACATTGTGGGCGCGATCGACTTTGCGCGGCAGCAATCGTTGACCGGCATTTATAACCTGGTGGGCAGCGTTCCCATCACAACGCGGGAGTTGCTGGAGCGCGTGTTTGCGGCTCACAACTTGCCTAACGTGCGTTGGGATGCGGCTCAAACCAGCACTCGTCCCTATAACGCCAAAGTGTCGAATCAAAAGCTGCGGGATGCGGGTTATCAATTTCTCTATCCAGAGATCGTAGAGACGGTGTAATCTAGCGAAAGCGATCGCGCTGGAATGTGGCAAACGGTGTGCTCGCAGCAGATCTGGCAACAAAGCTGAGATCTTGATCGGGGGACTTCCCCCCGCTCCCCCGCGACGTGGGGGCCTAACTCCCCTACACCCCCCGAATCAGAGTGCTAACCGTCAGCAACAGTGGTTAACTCGAAGGGCGCGATTGGGTTGGCAGACCCATTTGACTCGGCAAAGACTTTACAGACATGGAAGAGATTTTTTATGACGACAACGCTGCTTCAAACTTCACATTCCAATCAGGCATCCTTGCGTGAACGGATCGATCGCATCTATCACCAGCCGCTACCTGACCTATTGTTTGAGGCGCAGCAGATTCATCGTCAGCATCACGATCCGCGTGCCGTGCAGCTTTGTACCCTTTGCAATATCAAAACGGGGCTGTGTCCCGAAGATTGCGGTTACTGCTCTCAAAGCGTTCACAACAAAACGGCGCTAGAGCCACAGCCGCTATCAGAGGTCGAAGCAGTCGTTACTGAAGCGAAAGCGGCAAAAGCACATGGCTCGACCCGCTTTTGCATGGGTGCGGCATGGCGCGAAGTGAAAGATGGTGCTCAGTTCGATCGCGTGCTAGAAGTGGTGCGTCAGGTTGCTGCGCTGGAGATGGAAGTGTGCTGCACGTTGGGCATGCTTAAGCCCCATCAGGCACAGCGCTTGAAGGAAGCAGGCTTGACGGCGTATAACCATAACCTTGATACCTCACCGGATTACTACGGGAAAGTCATTACGACGCGCACCTATCAAGATCGGCTGGAAACCATTCGAGCCGTGAGCGCAGCGGGTATTTCGGTATGCTGTGGTGGCATTCTCGGTATGGGCGAATCGGTGAGCGATCGCCTCTCCCTTTTAGTCGCGCTGGCCGAACTTGATCCGGTGCCAGAATCCATTCCCATCAACTGCTTAGTACCCGTTGCTGGAACACCGTTGCAAGATGTTGCACCCGTCGATCCGATCGAGCTAGTGCGCATGGTGGCTACGACCCGCGTTTTGTTTCCGAGGGCGATCGTGCGGCTCTCGGCGGGACGGCTACACATGAGCGACGAACTACAAGCCCTGTGTATGCTGGCAGGAGCCAATTCCATCTTCACAGGCCCCGTCTTGCTCACGACCCCCAACCCAGATACTACTCAGGATGCACAACTATTAAGTCGGTTAGGTATGGTGCCGAATAAGGTAAAATCTAGTGTCTGAAAACCGACTCTGAGAGCGTGAGGCAGCACTGTGCAGAAGTTTATTCCATTAGAAGCACCAGAGCCATTTTCAGTCTTGGGGTTGCCTGTTCATCTATTAGATGATTATGCAGGATGGCTCCTTGCGCGTGCTGAACAGACGCAGGGGTGCCATGTTGTCACGCTGAATGCAGAGATGACGATGGCAGCGGAGCAAAATCTGCCGTTAGCCAAGATTATTCGGGAAGCAGAGTTAGTCATTCCCGATGGTGCGGGGATTGTGCTGTATCTAAAGCTGTATGGCCGATCGACCCAGCGCTGTCCGGGCATTGAACTAGCCGAATCCCTATTGCGCGAATTTGGACGATCGTCCTCTCTGGGCACCGTTGCCTTTTTTGGCGGTAAACCTGAGGTGATTCAAACAGCCGCAACCATTTGGCAAGAGCGGGCACCAGGGATCACGATCGCGATCGCCCAACATGGTTATCTCTCGCCTGAAGACGAGCCAGCCTTTCTGCAAACGCTCAAAGAGACGCAACCCCAGTTGATTCTGGTTGGGCTAGGGGTGCCTCGACAAGAATTTTGGATCGCGAAGCATCGCCACGTGTGCCTAAATGCTATCTGGATTGGGGTTGGCGGGAGCTTTGACGTTTGGGCAGGCGTGAAAACACGCGCACCAAGCTGGTTACGAGATAACCATTTAGAGTGGGTTTATCGTCTATATCAGGAACCCTGGCGTTGGCGGCGGATGTTGGCGCTACCTCAGTTTGCGTGGCGATCGCTAGTGTATCGCGTGACGCAGCGGTAAACCGACAAGTGCATTAGGTAGCATGGTGTGCCAGTTGGTTTGCTGAAGGGTGCGTTGGGAAGCGGCGATCGCGATCGTGTGGCAGGTCAAAATCGATTTCAGGTCCTGATCTTGCCTGTACAAAAATAGGGTTGTTGCAGCGGCGGGTGGATGGGACGCATGAAGCAAGATGCCAAAGAACATGTTCAGCGTTATGGCTAAAACTGTCGCTCCCACACGCTACCCTGTCATTTCACCCGTCTCCATCACGCTGGGTGCAGTGTTGGCATGGAAGAGGAACACTGCAAGTGAGCCAGTACACCGCCCAATCAAATGGCCTACGAGCGTATGATAAAACCTGGCAAACGGAGTATCTGGCTGTTCTGATTGCCAAGTTAATTCATTCGCAGCACGAGTGCGCTCTGACTTGTCTCAATAGCCGTAGTGAAAGGGAATCAGGTTTCTAAGAATGTTGCTTAGCTCGTTCGCGTTGCTGCCATTGACGCTTGTCCAACTTGTCTTGCCAGGATTCCATATAGGTATAGAAAACTGGTGTGAGGTACAGAGTAAGAAACTGTGAAAATAGCAGCCCACCGACTACCACTAGCCCCAACGGGCGACGAGCATCGGCTCCAGCACCAAATCCCACTGCGATCGGCAAGGTTCCCATCAACGCTGCCATCGTAGTCATCATAATCGGGCGGAACCGTACCAAACACGCTTCGTAAATAGCATCGTAAGGGCTTTTGCCTTGCTGGCGGGCTTCAACCGCAAAATCTACCATCATGATGCCGTTTTTCTTCACAATGCCAATCAGCAAAATGATGCCGACAAACGCATAGATGTTGAGATCGACATGGAACAGCAAAAGGGTTAGCAAGGCACCAAAGCCAGCAGAGGGAAGGCTAGAAAGAATGGTAAGTGGATGAATGAAATTCTCGTAGAGAATGCCCAGTACAATGTAAATCACCAAAATTGCCGCCAGCAGTAGCCATCCTAACCCCTGTAGCGACGACTGAAAGGCCTGAGCTGATCCTTGAAAACTCGTTGTGATGCTGTCGGGTAAGGTTTGCCGCGCAAGTTGATCAATCTTGCCTGTGACATCGCTCAGCGAAATGCCTGGTTTGAGGTTGAACGAAAGTGTTACAGCCGATAGCTGCCCTAAATGACCGATCGTGAGCGGGCCTGCACTCTTGGCTAGAGTGGCTACTGCATTGAGCGGTATGAGTTGTCCGCTAGGGTTGCGAACGGAGAGCAATTCCAGCGCATTTGGGTTTTGTTGATATTGCGGCAAGACGCTGAGAATCACTTGATATTGACTATCGGGCGCATAGATTGTAGATACCTGGCGAGTGCCATAAGCGTCTCCCAACGCTGTTTCAACCTGGTTTGCAGTTAAGCCGAGAGCAGCAGACTGGTCACGATTAATCTCCACCTGAATTTGAGGATTGTTGATTTGCAAATCGCTGTTCACATCCTGCAACTCCGACAACTGGCGCAGTTTGTCTTCCAACTTGGGTGCATAGTCATAAAGCGCTTGCAGAGTAGAGCTTTGCAGGGTGTATTGATACTGCGCTTTACTCTGCTGTCCACCAATGTTGATTGCAGGTGGGTTTTGCAAAAAGACTTTAATCCCAGGAATCCGCGTTAATTTGGGCCGTAATTCCTGCACAACGTCATCAGCACTGAGTGGTCGATCGGCGCGTGGTTTCAGTCGAATGAAGATGCGCCCAGCATTGGCAGAAGCGTTGGGACCGCCCGCACCAACCGTTGAGTTCACAACATCCACGTTGGGGTCGCGCCGAATAATTGCCGCGATCGCCTGCTGATGCTTAACCATTTCATCAAAAGAAATATCCTGTGCCGCCTGGGTGTTGGCGGTAATTTGACCAATATCGGTACTGGGAATAAAGCCCTTAGGTACAACTACGAACAGAAGAACGGTGGCAACGAGAATGGCCCCAGACACAAGCATGGTAAAGCGATGATGCTTGAGCGATTGGCGCAAACTCCAGGCATACGCACTTTGCATACGATTGAAAGCACCTTCAGACGCCTCATAAAGACGGGTTTTAAGCGTTTGACATTTGGATCGACGACTGTGGCTTGGATTTGATCCAACACCATTGCCGCTGTTACTCGCGCCATGCTGCGGATGATTTGGTGGCCGCAGAAACCGAGAACACAGCATCGGCGTAAGGCTAAGGGAGATAACGCCCGAAATCAAAATGGCGACGCTAATCGTCACGGCAAACTCCCGAAACAGCCGCCCTAAAATGCCACCCATAAACAGGATAGGAATGAAAACGGCAACCAGCGAAATGGTCATCGACAGAATCGTAAAACCGATTTCTTTAGAGCCGTTCAAGGCCGCTTCCATACGGCTCTCGCCCATTTCCATATGCCGCACGATGTTTTCTAGCATGACGACCGCATCATCAACGACAAAACCGACTGAGAGCGTCAGTGCCATCAGCGAGAGGTTATCGAGCGAGTAACCCAGCAACAGCATGACTCCAAAGGTTGCGACGATCGACAGCGGGACAGCTAGGCTAGGAATAACGGTGGCTGAAAGGTTACGCAGAAAGAGGAAGATGACCAGCACGACCAAACAGATGGTCAGCATTAAGGTAAACTGCACGTCTTCGACCGATTCTTTGATCGGCTGGGAGCGATCGAACTGAATCTCCATGTTGATCGCAGCGGGAATCTGCTTACGGAAACTCGGCAAGATTTGTTTGATATGCTCTACAATTTCAACCGTGTTTGTGCCCGGTTGTTTTTGAATGGCTAGTACGATCGCGCGTACACCGTTGTACCAGCTTGCCACTTTGTCATTCTGCACACTGTCGATTACCTGCCCCACATCTCCCAGATGTACCGGAGCACCATTTTTGTAAGCGACCACCAGCGATCGATACGCGGCTGCATCGTTCAACTGTCCATTGGACTCAACGGTGTAGTTCTGTTGTTGCCCATAGAGGGTGCCAGTAGGCACATTGGAGTTACCGTTGTCGATCGCAGTGGCAACTTCGTCCAGACCAATCCCTTTAGCGCTGAGCGACTGTGGATCAAGCTGGACGCGCACTGCGTACTTCTGCGATCCATAAACGCTGACTTGCGCAACGCCATCAACCATCGAAAGCTGTTGTGCCAGTTGGTTTTCGGCGTACTTATCAATCGTGGAAAGCGGCAAGACCGATGAACTGAGTGCGAGGTAAAGAATCGGCTGATCGGCTGGATTGACCTTACGGTAGGATGGCGGGCTGGGCAAGGTAGTGGGCAGTTGTCTCGCAGCCGCGGCGATCGCTGATTGTACATCCTGAGCAGCCCCATCAATATCGCGGCTAAGGTCAAACTGCAGCGTAATCTGCGTACTGCCTAGAGAACTGGTCGAGTTCATCGAACTAATGCCAGCAATACTCGAAAACTGGTTTTCTAAGGGTGTTGCAACCGAGGATGCCATCGTCTCTGGGCTAGCTCCCGGCAAACTAGCCGAGACCTGAATCGTCGGAAAATCCACATTCGGTAAGTCGCTCACGGGGAGCAGGCGGTAGCTTCCCAACCCAAAGATTAAAAGACCGATCACAACCAGAGTGGTCATGATGGGGCGACGGATAAAGAGTTCGGAGAGGTTCATGAGGGTAACGAGTGATCTGTCAAGATTGCACTGATGGGTTAGGAGTGGATGGGTGAACGGGTGGATGGGGAGATGGGAGCATTGCACCTCCACTCATCCACTCATCGACTGCTCAACTCAACGTTGACAATTTGCTAGGGGCTGTCATCAATAACTCATACACATGATTTGTAGCAAGGGTTCCAGCCCCTAGCCTGGTTTGTGAGAACGGGTGCGGTAAGGCTGATACTTCAAGGTTTCTGAACTTAATTGATGACGCGCCCTAGGCGCAAGGAAATCAGCGATACGTCGTTGATCACTTGGTGGCCTCAGTGCCCTTGTTTCCTGGCTCTCCTGCTTGTTTCGCTTGCACGGTAGCGCCAGGAACGAGATTAAATTGCCCATCGGTAACAACGGTTTCCCCAGACTGCAATCCTTGTTTGATCACCACCTGGTTATTGACCGATGGACCCGTCACGATCGATCGCATTTCTACCGTTTTATCGGCTTTGACGACATACACAAATTCCCCTTTCTGTCCCGTTTGAATGGCTTGTGAAGGCACCACGATCGCGTTCGTTTCTGTCGTCAGTTTCAGCATCACATTGACAAACTGACCGGGGGTGAGCCGCCCCTCTGCGTTGGGAAAGGACGCTTTGAGCTGAATTGTGCCAGTGGTTGGATCAACGCTACTGTCCACAAAGACCAACGTTCCGCGCACAGGTTTTCCAGTATCTTTCACGGGTAAAACGTCAACTTCTAGCTGTCCCCGCGCCTGATACTGCTTGATCGCTGGTAGCTGTCGTTGAGGCACCGAGAAGGTGACATAAATGGGACGGATCTGGCTAATGACAACCAGCGGATTTGTATCATTGGCCTTGACCAGGTTGCCTTGGTTGATCTTTAAGCTACCAGTGCGCCCGTTGATCGGCGCATTGATGGTGCTGTAGGAAAGCTGAACTTTGGCATTGTCAATCGTGGCATCTGTGCCATTGACGGCTGCTTGGGCGCTTTGAAGATTGGCTCTGGCCGCTGCTACCGCTGCGATCGCGTTCCCGACATTGCTTTGGTCAGCCGCAACGGTTGCATCCTGTGCCGCAGCGCTGGTACGAAATTGATCGGCTTGTTCCCGGCTCACCGCTCCCTGATTCAACAAACCGCTATAGCGCTGTGCCTGCACGCTTGCATTGTTCGCCTGAGCGACATCCTTCGCCACCGTTGCCTTTGCCTGATTGACCTGCGCCTTAGCCTGTGCGAGAGCTGCTTCTGCTTGCTTGACTTGAGCAACCGCTTTGGCTCGATCAGCAAAGGCTTGATCAACGGATGTTTGCAACGGGCGCGGATCGATCGTAAAGAGCCGATCGCCTTGCTGCACTTCCTGCCCTTCTTTGAAGTAAACCGCCGTTAACTGCCCACTGATTTGTGATGTCACCGCTATCGTCGAGTATGCCTGCACAGTTCCCGTCGCTTGCACTAGAACAGGAACTGTTTTTTGAGTGACGGCTGCCATCACAACAGGAACAGGGCGTTTCTCACCGCCTTTCCCCGCCTTAACCGATTGGGCATCAGAGGCCGCGCAGGCAGATAGACACGTGAGCCCCACGAGCAACAGCCAAAAGCGACCATAGCTCAACCATTGCGGAAAGCGCTGTTGGTACATATCTCTATGCAAATTGTAGAACGTGTTAAATTTAGTTAGCTAAGCTGACTGTTAGTGTTACATATATCTCAGCTCACGGCTATGTATCTCAATAGAGATTTTGATCGTGGAGTGTGTCATGACGCTGGTTGCACTACCGACAATCAATGTAAGACTGCTAAAAGCGCTCAAGGGTTCTATGACTCGCGTTTTTTGCGCTAGCTGAGCCGGAAACCGCAAAAGCACGCCTGCTTCTCATACCAGCGTGATCCCCGTACTAACCATTTATCCGTCTTCTTTAGGAGCTTTGCGATCGGATGAGCCTGGAACCATTGACCCCGGAGGTACCTTCCAATCAGTGTGCGATCGAGTTAATGGAAACGATGCCAACGATCATGCAGTTCATCCGCACGGAGATGCGAAGTCAGAGCGCATCGCTGCTTTCAGTTCCCCAGTTTCGTGTTTTGGCCTTTCTGAGCCGTTGCCCAGGTTCCTCGTTATCAGCGGTTGCCGAGCACCTCGGTGTAACGCGGGCGACTGCCTCGGCAATGACCGATCGTCTAGTGCAGCGAGCATTGGTCAACCGCACCGAAGATCCGCAAGAACGTCGCCACGTCTTACTTCATTTGACAGAAGCGGGATCGTCCCATCTTCAACACAGCCGTGAAAAAACGCGCGATACTATTGCAGCCTTACTCCACAACTTGACAGACGAACAACTGCTCAGCGTCTCAACCGGGTTAATCATTTTGCGAAAGGTCTTTGAATCAACACACCAACCCTGAGCAACTTAGGACTTACGCAAAGTCTCGCAAAACTGGCCCCCAGCACCCAATTTGTAGCCCTGGCAGGCATACAAGAGAAGGGGTCGACTGCGTAAGTCCTAAAAGTGTGATCTTGAGGTACGGGCGCACGGCCGTGCGCCCCCTACAGAACATCTCACATGTCAAAGTTATTTAAGCCGCGATCCTAAGCATTCAAGTTAAGTAGCGTTGATCCGTACTTGATTGGTTTTAACCATAAGCACAAATACGTATATGGAAATAGGATCCTTAGTACGGAAGATGAGCTATATTTCTTCTGCTAGCCAAAATTATGGCAATCTACATTTGTGCTTTGCCGCTTTCTACAACAATAGCAATGATGTCTTTTCTTTAACCCTGCAAGGTTGGCTTTATAAGGTCTGAGCTGAGTGATCAGTAACGGGTGACTTTTCCAAGTGCTTCTCTTAATGACTAAACCCGATCGATTCTGGCTGTGGATGATTCTAGCTCTATTGGCTAGTAGCTTGTCGGCAAAACCACTCAACGCTCAAACGACCAATGCTGCTCAGGTGCCCACTCCGGCCCTGCCAAAACCCACAACGCCCTCTCTGCCACCGCAGGATGTCATTCCCATCCCCCCCACAGCGACGCCCTCGCCGCAACCAGCGATCCCTCCTCAACTGCCACCCCCCGAAGAGTTACTGCCACCTGATACACCGGAAATCCTACCGCCTGGTTCACCCTCTGAAACTGTACCCGAAACCATCACTGTAGAGCGGTTCGATGTCGTTGGCAGTACGGTCTTCAATCAGCAGGACTTTGACAAAATTACCAGAGACTATACAAAGCGTCCGCTCTCGCTGCCTGAGTTGTTTGAGGTACGCACTAAAGTTACAGAACTTTACGTTAAGGCTGGCTATATCACCTCCGGTGCCTTTATCCCTCCCCAAGCACTGGAAGGAGGGGTAGTGAAAATTCAGGTGAATGAAGGTGGGTTGGAAGCTATCAAAGTGACGGGGAACCGTCATCTCAATGCCAACTATGTGCGGAGTCGTTTGGCGATCGCTACCACCAAGCCGCTGAACCAAAAACGGCTGTTGGAAGCTCTCCAACTGCTGCAACTAAATCCCTTGATTAAAACGGTGTCTGCGGAATTATCTGCTGGGACCAAACCGGGTGACAATTTGCTCGAAGTCAACATCACTGAGGCGACCATTTGGGACGCTCAGATCAGTCTCGATAATGGGCGCACGCCTAGTGTGGGCACCTTTCGGCGGCGGGTGCAGCTCACCAATGCTGACTTATTGGGATTGGGCGATAGTTTGAGCCTTGCCTACACCAACACCGATGGCAGCAATGCATTAGATGCCAGCTATACCATTCCTTTTAATCCACGCAATGGGACGCTTTCCCTCAATGGCGGCTTTGCATTTAGTCGTGTCATTGAGCCTCCGTTTGATGTTCTCGATATTAACTCGAACTCGAACTATATTGAATTAACGGTACGCCAACCGCTTCTGCAAACTGTCACTCAGGAGTTTGCGCTGGGTCTAACAGCTAGCCATCGCGAGAGTGGTGCAACTTTACTGGGCGGCGAAATTCCCTTTCCCTCGATCGGAGCTGATAGCGAGGGTAAGACGCGCATTACGGCATTGCGGTTTTTCCAGGAATATATTCGGCGGAACCAGGCAGAAGTCCTTGCCTTTCGATCTCAGTTCAGTTTTGGGCTGAGTGCATTGAACGCCACGATTAACCCTGCCCCACCTGATGGCAACTTTTTTAGCTGGAGAGGGCAGGCTCAGTATGTTCGCCTTTTGGCACCTGATACGTTACTGCTGCTGCGAGGCGACATCCAACTAGCAGATCGGCCCCTGGTGCCTCTGGAACAATTTGGGATTGGTGGGCAAGATAGTGTGCGGGGCTATCGGCAAGACCAGCTATTCACAGATAGTGGCCTCTTTGCCTCCGCTGAAGTCAGGATTCCCATTCTTCGTCTGCCCAATCTTGATCATGCGGTGCTGCAACTAACGCCCTTTGTAGATATTGGTCATGGCTTTAACCAGAGCAATGGTACGAACCCGTCGCCAAATACCTTAGTCTCGGTTGGTTTAGGTCTGCGGTTTCAGATCGGCGATCGCGTGACGGCTCGCTTTGATTGGGGTATTCCTTTAACCGATGTCTCTGGCGATCAACGGACATTGCAGGAGCAAGGCTTTTACTTCTCCCTTATCTACAATCAACCATTTTGAGGTGATTTCTGAAAAAATGAGTATGCCGTTTGCCAATGGTATGGAGACTTGGATCAAGAAGCCCTTCATAGGCTCCCCAACCTAAGCCTGCGGCACGCTACGCGAACGGTATAGAACTGCAACATCAATAGATCTCTTACAGTTAGAACCCGTTGAGTTGCAGCGAGGAGAAC